>NZ_CP060704.1:5023234-5335965 GCF_014353015.1 Chitinimonas koreensis | reverse complement strand
GTAATCCAAGCAGGCCGGGCGCCATGCCCGGCCCATCGCAAAGTCGGGCCGTGCGCCCGAGCCATGGGAAAGACCGCCATGACCGGCATCACCACCACCAACCTCAAAAGCCTCAAGAAGATCTACAGCGGCAAGGTGCGCGACCTCTACGAGATCGACGACCGCCGCATGCTGATGATCGCCACCGACCGCCTGTCGGCTTTCGACGTGATCCTCAACGAGCCGATCCCGGCCAAGGGCCAGATCCTGACCGCGATCTCCAACTTCTGGTTCGAGCAGCTGGCCAGCGTGGTGCCCAACCACCTGACCGGCGAGCGCGCCGAGGACGTGGTGGCGGCCGAGGACTTGCCGCAGGTCGAGGGCCGCGCGGTGGTGGTCAAGCGGCTCAAGCCGGTGCCGGTCGAGGCCATCGTGCGCGGCTACCTGTCCGGCACGGGCTGGAAGGACTACAAGGCCACCGGCACCATCTGCGGCATGCCGCTGCCGGCCGGCCTGACCGAGGCGTCCAAGCTGCCGGCGCCGATCTTCACGCCGTCGACCAAGGCGGCGGTCGGCGACCACGACGAGAACGTCAGCTTCGCCACGCTCGAAGCGCAGATCGGCGCCGAACTGGCCGGCCGCGTGCGCGACACCGCGATCAAGCTCTACCTGGCCGCCAGCGAATATGCCGCCACGCGCGGCATCATCATCGCCGACACCAAGTTCGAATTCGGCCTCGACGAGGACGGCACGCTGACGCTGATGGACGAGGCGCTGACGCCCGATTCGAGCCGGTTCTGGCCGGCCGACCAGTACGCGCCGGGCAGCAATCCGCCGAGCTACGACAAGCAGTTCGTGCGCGACTGGCTCGAGAGCACCGGCTGGAACAAGACGCCGCCAGCGCCGGCGCTGCCGCGGGAGGTCGCGGACCGCACCGCCGACAAGTACCGCGAGGCCCTGCACAAGCTCACCGCTTGAAGGTGGCTGCGGTAGTGGATGCTTGAACTGCGGTACAGCGCCCGGCAGAGCCGGGCGTTTGCGTTTGGTTCGGGCTGAACCTCGGTGAGCCCCTGATTCACTCCGACTCCCCCGCCCTCGCCGCCGCGAGGGAGCCTCGCTGCGCTCGTTGTCGTCTACTTCGACCGTCGTGTCGCGTCCGACCTCCATGGGTGTTCGAGCCGTAACCGCTACGTGACCTGCCCGGCTTGGGGCCGGCCCGGCCAACCGCTATGCTGTAGCCGACAGGTTTTCGAAACGGCAGGCTCCCATGGTCTTCGGACTGATCAAGAAAATCTTCGGCGGCGGCGAGCACGAACCGCCGCCGCCATCCCCCCACTTCGCGCCGCCGCCGACCATCCCGGCGGTGAACGCGCTCGGCGCGGCGCCCGGCCAGGCCGGCTTCGTCGCCGGCGCGCCGACCGAGACCATGCTGCAGCGCGAGATCGTGGTCGACCGCGACCTCAAGGTGGTCGGCTACGACTTCCGCCTACGCGAGAGCGTGCTGCGCCGCAAGGACAAGATGGCGCACTCGGTGTGGAAGCTGTACGACGAGGTGCTGCTGCGCAATTTCCTGGCCGAGGAATCGACCAAGGCCTTCGGCAGCAAGCGCATCTTCCTCGACGTTTCGGTCTGGGCGCTGCAGAGCGCGCTGCTCGACAAGCTGCCGCGCGGCCGCTTCGTGCTGATGCTGCGCTACGACGCCGAGTTCTTCCAGAACGCCTTCGAGCACATCGAGCTGCTGGAATCGCTGAAGACGCGCGGCTTCCAGCTCGGCTTCGACAACTTCCCGCTCGAGCCCACGCTGATCGGCCTGTTCACGCTGGCCGACTACCACCGGCTGTCGGTGGCCGAGCGCGACATCACCGAGCTGTCCAAGATCATCTCGGCGGTGGCGAACGCGGCGCCCGATGCCGAGCTGATGGTCGCCGACATCCATTTCTTCGAGGAGCTGCAGGTCTGCCGCCAGCTGCAGGTGCATTTCCTGCAGGGCAGCTATCTGCGCCGCAAGGAGCTGTCGGAGGCCGACGCGGTCGACGCCAGCTATCTGCGCCTCTTGGAAGTGCTCAACCTGGTGCGCGCCGAGGCCGATCCGATGGTGATCGCCGGCGCGATGAAGTACGACCCGATGCTGAGCTTCAAGCTGCTGCGCTACGTCAATTCGCCCGGCTCGGGGCTGGTGACCAAGGTCGATACGCTCGACCGCGCGCTGGTGGTGCTGGGCCACAAGCAGCTGTACCGCTGGCTCACGCTGCTGTTGTTCGCGCACGAGCGGCAGGAGGGCGACCAGGACATCCTGCTCGAGACCGCGCTGATCCGTGGCCGCATGATGGAGACGCTGGGCGCCAAGCAGTTCCGCCGCGAGGTGCAGGACCAGCTGTTCACCACCGGCATGTTCTCGATGCTGGAGACGCTGCTGCGCCAGCCGATGGACAAGCTGATCGACAAGCTCAACCTGCCGGCCGACATCAACAGCGCGCTCTTGGGCCAGGACGGGCCGTATTCGCCGCTCCTGCAGCTGGCGCTGGCCTGCGAGGACGGCGACCTGCCCGACGATCCGCGGCTGTTCCAGGCGGCCGGCGTGAGCAAGAACGATGCGAACCGGGCGCAGGTCGAGGCGATGTTGTGGGTGGAGGAAGTGGTTTAGGTCGCGACGATCCTCCATCGCCAACGCAAAAGGCCGCACGGATATCCGTGCGGCCTTTTGCGTTGGCGGGTTCGATGCGATTTCCGTGGCGGATGCACTGCCGTGTAACCCTCTCCCTCCGGGAGGGGGCAGGGTGAGGGCGCGGCGGTTGAGGGCTTGAGGCCCGCTGTGAATGATCGACCGGCGCTCCCTCACCTCCCCGTTCCCGCATGGCGGGAGCGGGTGCTTCTCCCGGTGGGAGAGGGGCTTAAATGCAAGACCGCCGAATCAGCCCGCCAACTTCTGCTTCATCTCCTCGCAAGCCCTGACCAGCCCGCGCGCGATGCCGGGCTCCCAGGCCGCGTGGCCGGCGTCGGCCACCATCTCCAGCTTCGAGCCCGGCCAGGCCTGGTGCAGCTCCCAGGCCGAGACCGGCGGGCACAGCACGTCGTAGCGGCCCTGCACGGTGATCATCGGCAGGTGCTCGATGCGGCCGACGTTGTCCAGCAGCGCGTTCTCCGGCAGGAAGATGCGGTTGACGAAGTAGTGCGCCTCGATCCGGCCGACACCGAGCGCGACCGTGTCGTTGCTGAAGTTGGCGATCACCGCCGGATCGGGCAGCAGCGTCGCGCACTGGCCTTCGTACAGGCTCCAGGCGCGCGCGGCCGGCAGGTGGACCGCCGGGTCCGGGTCGCTCAGGCGGCGGTGGAAATGCACCAGCAGGTCGCCCTGCTCGATCTCGGGCAGGTGGCTGGCGAACTGCGCCCAGTTCTCGGGATAGAACTGCCGCATGCCGCGCATGAACCAGACGATCTCCCACGGCCGGCACAGGAACACGCCGCGCAGCACGAAACCCAGGCAGCGCTCCGGGTGCGCCTCGCCGTAGGCCAGCGCCAGGGTCGAGCCCCAGGAGCCGCCGAACACCAGCCAGCGCTCGATGCCGAGCTTGGCGCGCAGCGTCTCGATGTCGGCGATCAGGTGCTGGGTGGTGTTGTCGCGCAATTCGCCCAGCGGAGTGGAGCGGCCGGCGCCGCGCTGGTCGAAGATCACGATGCGGTAGACGGCCGGGTCGAAGAACTGGCGGTGCTTGGGGCTGGCGCCGGCGCCGGGGCCGCCGTGCAGGAAGATCACCGGGATGCCGGCCGGATTGCCCGACTCCTCCCAGTACATGGTGTGCAGCTCGTCGAGCGGCAGCATGCCGTGGCGGTTCGGTTCGATCGGCGGATAGAGCGTGTCGCGTAGGGTCATGGCTTGGGGTCCTCGGTGGCGATGGGCCGATGCCGGCCGCGGCGGTGGATGTGCCGCCCGGCGATGCGTCGCCCGGCGAGTCGTCGCCCGGCGGATTTGCCCGGCGCGGCCTCGGCCGGCATCATGCCGCGCGATCGATACGACGGGAAGCGAACCATGGCCGAACTGCGCAGCAAGACCGACTACCGCGAGATGCCCTGGCGCAACGGCGGCGGCACCACCTGCGAGCTCTACCGCCTGCCGCATCCGCAGCGGCCGGACGATTTCGCGCTGCGCCTGTCGATCGCCGGCGTGGCGCAGGGCGGGCCGTTCTCGGCCTTCCCCGGCATCGACCGCACGTTGATGCTGCTCGACGGCGAGGGCATGGCGCTGCGTTTCGACGGCGCCGCCGACGAGATGATGCTCGACCGCCCGCTGCAGCCGATCGCCTTCGCCGGCGAGACGCCGGTCGACTGCCGCCTGCTCGGCGGCGGATTGCGCGATTTCAACGCGATGGTCGCGCGCGACTGGGGCGCATTGACGCTGCGCATCCTGCGGCCGGCCGCGGGCGAGGTGCTGGCGCTCGGCGGCGATACGGCGACGCTGGCTTATCTGCACGAAGGCCGGCTGCACGGCGACGGCGGCACGGTCGCGGCCGGCATGCTGCTGGCGCTGGCGGCCGGCGAGCGCGGCCGCTGGCTGGCGGCCGAGGCCGGCGTGCTGATCGAAGTGGCGCTGCGGCCGCATCCGGCCCCGGCGCTATAATCGCCGCTTCTTCCGCCCGACCCCATCCGCACCCCATGTCCGCGCCCGAAGCCCAGCTCTCCGTCGACCTGTCCGGCCTCAACTGCCCGCTGCCGATCCTGCGCGCCAAGAAGGCGCTGGCCGACCTGCCCGGCGGCACCGTGCTGCACCTGATCTGCACCGATCCGGGCACGCCGTCCGATTTCGAGGCCTTCTGCCGCCAGACTGGCCATGCGCTGACGCACCAAGCCCAGATCGACGGCAAGTACCAGTTCTGGATTACGCGCCGGTGATGGACGCTCTGGCGATCGAGGTCTGCGACTGCCTGTGCAGTGCCTGGCGGAGCCGGGCGTTCGAAGCCGCTGGCCTTGGCGCTTCCTGATCGAATCCAGCCCCCTCACCCCGCCGTCGCGGGGGAGCCTCGCTGTCGCTCGTCGCGTCCGCTCCCTCGCACGCCTAATTCCGCTCCTCGGCCAGCAGCGCGATCAGCGGATGCGGGCCGCTCGGCTTGCCCAGCCGGCTGATCACCGCGATCAGCATGCGTGCCCAGCACGGTACGCCCTCGGCCCGGATCGTCACCTGGTGGCGCAGGGTGCAGCCGCCTTTTCCCGCTTCGACCAGTTCGAACCGCTCGAGCGCCTCGACCGGCGGCGTCACGCCCGGCCCCGAGCGGTAGCGCAGCACCAGCCGCCGGCTCTCGATGCGCTCCTCTACCTCCAGCCAGAACGGCGTGGCCGGCTTGCCGGCGAAGCCGAACTCGGTGCTGTAGCGCACGCCGGCGACCAGCGGCTGCTCGGGCAGGCAGCGCCGCAGCCGCTCGTTCCAGCGCATCAGCCGCGCCGGTTCGACCAGCCAGGGCCAGACGGTTTCGGGTGGGTGGTCCAGACGGACGGTTTCGCGGATTTTCATGGCGTCGATGCGCTCCGGATCGCACAAGCCGGCCATCAGGCCGGATAATTGCGGCATTCCAAAACTAGCTTCCCGGCACATCATGACCCAACTGACCCTGATCCGCCCCGACGACTGGCACCTGCACCTGCGCGACGGCGACGCGCTGCGCGCGGTGCTGCCCGATACCGCCCGCCGCTTCGGCCGCGCCATCGTGATGCCCAACCTCAAGCCGCCGGTGCGTACCGTGGCCGACGCGGCCGCCTACCGCGAGCGCATCCTGGCCGCGGTGCCGGCCGGCCTCGCGTTCGAGCCGCTGATGACGCTGTACCTGACCGATGTGACGCCGCCCGAGGAGATCGCCCGGGTCAAGGAGAGCGGCTTCGTCCACGCGCTCAAGCTCTACCCGGCCGGTGCCACCACCAATTCCGACGCCGGCGTGACCGACGTCGCCAAGGTGCTGCCGACGCTGCGGGCGATGGCCGAGCTCGGCGTGCCGCTGCTGGTGCACGGTGAGGTGACCGATCCGGCGATCGACGTGTTCGACCGCGAGGCGGTGTTCATCGAGCGGGTGATGAAGCCGCTGCTCGAGCAGTTGCCCGACCTCAAGGTGGTGTTCGAGCACATCACCACCAAGCAGGCGGCCCACTTCGTCTGGAGCGCCGGCGACCGCGTGGCGGCCACCATCACGGCCCACCACCTGCTGATGAACCGCAACGCGCTGTTCCAGGGCGGCGTGCGGCCGCACCACTACTGCCTGCCGGTGCTCAAGCGCGAGATCCACCGCGAGGCGCTGGTCGAAGTCGCCGTCAGCGGCAGCCCGAAGTTCTTCCTCGGCACCGACAGTGCGCCGCACGGCAAGAGCACCAAGGAGGCGGCCTGCGGCTGCGCCGGTATGTATACCGCGCACGCCGGCATCGAGCTGTATGCCGAGGCCTTCGAGGCGGCCGGCGCGCTCGACCGGCTCGAGGGTTTCGCCAGCCGCTTCGGCCCGCTGTTCTACGGCCTGCCGGCCAACGGCGACCAGATCACGCTGGTCAAGGAGGCCGTGCCGGTACCGGCCGAGCTGCCCTACCTGGCCGGCGACACGCTGGTGCCGCTGCGCGCGGGCGAGACGGTGGGCTGGCGGCTGGCCTGAATGCCGCGGAGCCTGGATCGATCGCGTAGGAGCGGCTTCAGCCGCGAAAGCGCCGGTGGACGCCCCACCATTCGCGGCTGAAGCCGCTCCTACAGGCGCTGTGACGGTCCTGTGGGCAGGGGGGGCTTGACCGCGGTGGTAGACTGATTGGGCGAAGTTGGCCGGACAGTCGCCGCGTGGCTTGCCACGGGGAGGAAAGTCCGGGCTTCACAGGGCAGGATGCCGGCTAACGGCCGGGCGCCGCGAGGCGACGGAAAGTGGAACAGAGAGCTGAACCGCCGATGGTTTGCGCAAGCATTCACAGGCAAGGGTGAAAAGGCGCGTAGCGCCTTTCGGCGAAGCCGGGCGACTGGCGTAGCCAAAAGGTGCGTACCCCGAAAGGGGCGGACGGTTGTACGGGCGCAAGCCCGGACGACCGTCGTGTAAGAGACCACCGCGGACGTGGCGACACGGACGGCAGGCTAAACCCCATCCGAAGCAAGACCAAATAGGCAGGCGCTGACGGGGCCCCCGAGCCTGCGGGTAGGTTGCTCGAGACGTGCAGCAATGTACGTCCTAGATGAATGACTGTCGGTGGCGGCACGCGTCTTCGGATGCGGACCGCCGCGTCACAGGACCCGGCTTACAGGCCGACTTCGCCCACCATTCCGAGACGAAACGGCCACCGGCTTGCGCGGGTGGCCGTTTCGTCTTGTCCGCCCGATCGGCGGCGATTGGCGATTGGCGTTGCAGGCCCTGAGTTCCGTCCTGCCAAAGCTTGCCCGGCCGCTGTCGCACGTCGGGCTGCATGCCCGACAGCGCCGTTGGCCAAGGTCGCCGTCGGGCATGCAGCCCGGCCTGCGGAGCGCCTGGCGCGCCTCAGAAATTCCGCTTCAGATCCATGCCCTTGTACAGCCCCGCCACCTCGTCGTAACCGTTGAACATCAGCGTCTTGCGCTTGAAGAACTCGCCGATGCGGCGTTCGGTCGCCTGGCTCCAGCGCGGATGGTCGACCTCGGGATTCACGTTCGAATAGAAGCCGTACTCGGTCGGATTGGCGCGCGTCCAGCTGCTGATCGGCTGCTGCTCGACCAGGCGGATCTTCACGATCGACTTGATGCTCTTGAAGCCGTATTTCCACGGCACCACCAGCCGGATCGGCGCGCCGTTCTGGTTCGGCAGCGGCCGGCCGTACAGGCCGACGGCCAGGATGGCCAGCGGATGCATCGCCTCGTCCAGCCGCAGGCCCTCGACATAGGGCCAGGCGAGCACGTCGTCGCGCTGGCCCGGCATCTGCTCGGGCGCCATGAGGGTGGTGAATTCGACGTAGCGGCCGCGCGCGGTCGGCTCGACCTGCTTGAGCAGGGCGGCGAGCGGAAAGCCGACCCAGGGGATCACCATCGACCAGCCCTCGACGCAGCGCAGCCGGTAGATCCGCTCTTCCAGCGGCGCCAGCTTGAGCAGCGCGTCGAGATCGAAGGTGCGCGGCTTGGCCACCTCGCCGCCGACCTCGACCTTCCACGGGCTCGGCTTCAGCGTATGCGCATGGGCCGCCGGGTCGCGCTTGTCGGTGCCGAATTCGTAGAAGTTGTTGTAGCCGGTGATCTCGGCTTCGCTGTTCTTCGGCTCGGCGGTGCTGTAGCGGCTCTTGTAGAAGGTCGGCAGCGCAGCGGCGGCGGCTTCGGGAGGCAGCAGCGCCGCGGCGGCCAGTGCGGCGCTGCCGCTCAGCCAGTCGCGGCGGCTCAGGTAGACGGATTCGGGGGTGATTTCGCTCGCGGCGATCCGCGGCGGGCGGTAGGTCGGCATGGCGGGGCTCCTCGCGTGTGACTGCTTCGACCTGCCTTGGTCGGCGCTGTTCGGGCGATCTGTCGGCCGGTACGCCACCGACCGAGGACGGATGCATTCGGTAGGTCGGGCTTTATGCCCGACGGCGCGGTCGATCGAGGTCGCTGTCGGGCATAAAGCCCGACCTACGACGCTCAACCGGCGGCTTGCGTAGGCGCGGCTTCAGCCGCGAAGCATCGGCAGCGGCCGCGTCGGCCGGTGAAAGCTGGACGATTCGCGGCTGAAGCCGCTCCTGCAACGGCGGCGCGGCCTAGCCGGCGAAGCCGTGCTGCCACCAGTGCCAGCCCGCCATCAGCAGCGACGACCCCAGCAGCGCCAGCGCCAGCACCTCGACGTGGCCGCGGATGCGCCGCCGCGTCTCCGGCTTCAGCACCGCGTTCCACACCAGCAGCACCAGCGCCGCGAACAGCGCCAGGCGGATCAGCTTGGGCAGCATCGCGCGGCTACTGCATCACGCATTCGACGATGCCTTCGGCGTACTGGCGCGCGCCGAGCAGGGTGTTCTCGGTGCCGGCCCGGTATTCGTGCAGCAGCCAGCGCTTGCAGCCCAGCTTGCCGGTGAATTCGGTGGCGCGCTGGCGGAACTGCTGCTCCACCAGTCCATCGAGCAGCAGCGACGAGCCCTTGACCCGCAATTGATAGCGCTTCTGGCCCAGATAGCGCACGTCGCTGTCGGCCAATGCGCCGTTGTTGTCGGAAACGACCTTGCCGGTTTCGGCGAGCTGCGAGCAGGCGGCCAGGCCCAATAAAACCAGGGCTGCAATCAGGCGAATCTTCGTGGACATAGGGCGGTCGGCCGGAAAGTTGAAGTTTTGCATTCGGAATGAATTGTAAACCTTTATTTGCAAAGGATTATTTCCAAAGCATATCGATTCGCAAAAGCAGCGTAAGTGATTGTAGCAAAACAAAAAATCCCAAAGCACCCGCTTGACCCGTGTCAATTCGAGACTATATAGTGGGGCGTAGTGGGGCGTAGTGGTGAAACGTGTTTCAGCGCCCCAAAGAATCGGGCGACCGGAAACGGTCGCTTTCCCCATCCGGGAACGGCGGTACACATGTTCGGCGGCGTAGCCATCCTCAACCTCGACAGCAAAGGGCGTCTGGCCATTCCGGCCAAGCATCGCGACGCCCTGCACGAGGGTTGCGGCGGCCGGCTGACCGTGACCGTCGACCCCAGCCAGTGCCTGCTGATCTATCCGCAGCCTGCCTGGGAACCCGTTCGCGACAAGCTCAACAATCTGCCCGCCTTCAATCCCCAGGCCCGCGCGCTGCAGCGGCTGATCCTCGGCCACGCCGAGGAGGTCGAGATGGACTCGGCCGGCCGCATCCTGGTGTCCTCGGCGCTGCGCAGCTTCGCCCGGCTCGACCGCTCGGTGGCGCTGGTCGGCCTGGGCAGCAAGTTCGAGCTGTGGGACGAGACCCGCTGGAACGAACAGACCGCTGCCGCGCTGGCCATGTCGCCGGCCGACATCGCGGCCCAGCTCGACGGGTTCGTGCTGTGACCCAGGCGGTTTTCAGCCACCGCACGGTGCTGCTCGCCGAAGCGGTGGACGGGTTGAACATCCGTCCCGACGGCATCTACGTCGACTGCACCTACGGCCGCGGCGGCCACTCGCGCCTGATCCTGTCGCGCCTGGGCCCGGCCGGCCGGCTGGTGGCCTTCGACAAGGATCCGCAGGCGGTGGCGGACGCCCGCAGCATCGACGACCCGCGCTTCTCCATCGTGCACGAGCCCTATGCCGCCTTCGACGCCGGCCTGGACGCGCTCGGCATCGCGCAGGTCGACGGCGTGCTGATGGATCTCGGGGTGTCCTCGCCCCAGCTCGACGACGGCGCGCGCGGCTTCAGTTTCCGCTTCGACGCGCCCTTGGACATGCGCATGGATACGACCCGCGGCCAGACGGCGGCGGAATGGCTGGCGGCGGCCGACAAGGCCGCCATCGCGGAGGTGATCAGGGACTATGGCGAAGAACGGTTTGCTCAACAGATTGCAGGCGCGATTGTTGCGGCTCGGCAGGAACAGCCCATCGACACGACAGGAAAGCTTGCCGCGCTCGTGGCAAAGGTCGTCCGCACCCGGGAGCCGGGCCAGGACCCGGCGACGCGCACCTTCCAGGCTGTACGGATTTACATCAATCGCGAGCTTGAAGAACTGTCGCTGACGCTGCCGCAGACGCTGCGCCGGCTCGCGCCCGGCGGGCGGCTGGCGGTGATCGCCTTCCATTCGCTGGAGGACCGCATCGTCAAGCGCTTCATGGCCGACGCGGCGCAGGCCGACAAGCTGCCCAGCCGGCTGCCGGTACGGGCCGCCGACATCGGCGAGGCGCCGCTGAAGCTGGTCGGCAAGCCGGTGCGCGCCAGCGCCGCCGAGGTCGACGGCAATCCGCGCGCGCGCAGCGCCATCCTGCGCGTGGCCGAGCGCACGGGAGCGCCGCGGTGACGCGTCTGAACCTGCTCCTCCTGGGCGTGGTGATCGCCTGCGCGCTCGGCGTGGTCACTTCGCAGCACAAGGCGCGCCGCGCCTATATCGAGCTGCAGAAGGCGCAGACCGAGGCGCGCCGGCTCGACGTCGAGTGGGCCAGCTGCAGCTCGAGCAGAGCACCTGGGCCATGCATTCGCGCATCGAAAAGGAGGCGGCCAGCCGCCTCGGCATGCGGGTGCCCGACGCCGGCCATACCCAGGTCGTGCCGCTCAAGCGGGGAGGCGGCTGATGGCGACCGCGACCCTGGGCTATCGCAGCCAGCGCAACGGCGGCCACGCGCTCAAGCTGCAGCTGTGGCGCGCCTGGCTGGTGCTCGGCGCGCTGGTGCTGCTGTTCGTGCTGCTGGTCGGCCGCGCCGGCTACCTGATGGGCTACAAGGAAGACTTCCTGCGCGAGCAGGGCGAAGCGCGCTTCAGCCGCCGCCTCACGCTCGAGGCCAACCGCGGCATGATCACCGACCGCAACGGCGAGCCGCTGGCGATCTCGACGCCGGTGCAGTCGATCTGGGCCAGCCCGTCCGACATGCCGGCGCCGAGCGCCGAGCAGGTCGCCGCGCTGGCGCGCACGCTCGGCATGCCGGCCGCCGAGGTGGCCAAGAAGCTCGGCGACAGGAAGCGCGACTTCGTCTTCCTCAAGCGCCAGATGAGCCCGGAGGCGGCCCAGCGGGTGCTGGCGCTCGGCGTGCCCGGCATCTCGCGCCAGACCGAATACCGCCGCTACTACCCGGCCGGCGAGGTGATGGCCCACATCATCGGCTTCACCGACATCGACAACCGCGGCCAGGAAGGCTTCGAGCTGACGCGCGAGAGCATGCTGGCCGGCAAGCCCGGCAGCCGGCACGTCATCAAGGACCGCCGCGGCTACATCGTCGAGGACGTCACCAGCATCGAGAAGCCGCGCGACGGCCAGACGCTGACGCTGTCGATCGACCGCAAGATCCAGTACCTGGCCTTCCGCGAGCTGAAGAACGCGGTCGAGGTCAACCAGGCCAAGGGCGGCGGCATCGTGGTGCTCGACGCCCGCACCGGCGAGGTGCTCGCGCTGGCCAACCTGCCGAGCTACAACCCGAACAACCGCGTCAAGCTCGACCCGGCGGCGCGCCGCAACCGCGCCATCACCGACCTGTACGAGCCCGGCTCGACCATGAAGCCGTTCAGCATCGCGGCCGCCATCGAGAGCGGCAAGTTCCGCGCCGACAGCGTGATCAACACCGGCAACGGCTCGCTGACGATCGGCCCCAACACCATCCGCGACACCCATGCCTACGGCCCGCTGACGCTGGCAGGCATCGTGCAGAAGTCGAGCAACATCGGCACCGCCAAGGTGGCGATGGAGCTGCCGCGCGAATACCTGTGGAACTTCTACGACTCGATCGGCATCGGCGAACTGCCGCACAGCGGCTTCCCCGGCGAGGCCAGCGGCCGGCTGCGGCCGTGGAAGACCTGGCGGCCGGTCGAGCAGGCCACCATGGCCTACGGCTACGGCCTGTCGGTCAGCCTGCTGCAGATGGCGAAGGCCTACCAGGCCTTCGCCACCGACGGCGAGATCCGGCCCGTGACTTTCCAGAAGCTGGTGGCGCCCTTGCCCGGCCGCCGCGTGATGAGCGCCGAAGTGGCCCAGCAGGTGCGCCGCATGCTGGAGACCGTGACCCAGCCCGGCGGCACCGCGACGCGCGCCCAGGTGGTCGGCTACCGCGTCGGCGGCAAGACCGGCACCGCCAAGAAGCTGGTCGGCGGCGCTTACGGCGGCGACCGCCTCTACGTCTCGTCCTTCATCGGCATCGCGCCGATCTCGGACCCGCGCCTGATCGTCGCGGTGATGATCGACGAACCGGGCGGCGACTCGCGCTACGGCGGCACGGTGGCCGCGCCGGCCTTCGCCAGCGTGGTGGCCGGCAGCCTGCGCATGCTCGGCGTGCCGCCCGACGCGCCGCTCAACAATATCCTGCTGCCCGATCCGAACGAGCCGGAAGTGAAGGAGGAAACGTGAAGCCGACGAGCTGGAACCTGCCTCTGCCGGACTGGGCCGCGATCGATGCGATCGCGGCTCCTGGCTTGAATGCCGGCCACCGCGTGGTCGCCGACAGCCGCCTTGTCCAGCCGGGCGACGTCTTCCTGGCCTACCGCGGCGAGTACGCCGACGGCCGCGACCATATCGCCGCGGCCATCGCCAAGGGCGCCGGCTGCGTGCTGTGGGAGGCCGAGGACTACGCCTGGCCGGCAGAGCACGCCGCGCTGCCCAACCTGGCGGTGCCGCAGCTGCGCGCCCAGGCCGGCATCGTCGCCGGCCACCTGCTCGGCGATCCGAGCCGCGCCATGCACTGCGTCGGCGTGACCGGCACCAACGGCAAGACCAGTTGCGCCCACTGGCTGGCGCAGGCCTGGGGCCTGCTCGGCCACAAGGCGGCGCTGGTCGGCACGCTCGGCTACGGTTTTCTCGACGACCTGGCCGAGGCCAGCCACACCACGCCCGACGCGGTACGGCTGCAGAACCTGGTGGCCGGCTACCGCGCCGCCGGCGCCAGCCACCTGGCGATGGAGGTCAGCTCGCACGGCCTCGACCAGGCGCGCGCGCACGGCATGGCCTTCCACAGCGCGATCTTCACCAACCTCACGCGCGACCACCTCGACTACCACGGCAGCATGAAGGCCTACGGCGCCAGCAAGCGCAAGCTGTTCGAGTGGGAAGGGCTGCAGGCCGCGCTGATCAACGCCGACGACGGCTTCGGCGCCGAGCTGCTGCGCACGCTGCCGGACGGCCTCGCGCTCGGCTACGGCCTCGACGCCGGCGAATTGCGCGCCGAGAGGGTCGAGACCGGCCTCGACGGCTTGCGTCTCTCGATCGTCTCGCCCTGGGGCCGCGCCGAGCTGGTCAGCCCGCTGATCGGCCGCTTCAACGCCTACAACCTGCTGGCCTGCCTCGGCGTGCTGGTGCGGGCGGCGTGCCGCTCGACGACGCGGTCGCCGTGCTCGGCCGCATCGAATCGGCCAAGGGCCGCATGCAGCGGCTCGGCGGCGGGGTCAAGCCGCTGGTGGTGGTCGACTACGCCCACACGCCCGACGCGCTGGAGAAGGCGCTGGCCACGCTGCGCGAGGTGATGCCGAGCCGGCGCCGGCTGTACTGCGTGTTCGGCTGCGGCGGCGACCGCGACCGCGGCAAGCGGCCGGTGATGGGCCGCATCGCCTGCGAGCTGGCCGACACCGTGATCGTGACCAGCGACAACCCGCGCACCGAAGACCCGAAGCTGATCATCCGCGACATCCTCGACGGGGTGGACGGCGCCGACGCCGAGATCCCGCAGCGCGGCGACTTCAGCGTGCAGAGCGACCGCGCCGCCGCGATCCGCGCCGCGATCGAGCTGGCCGGCCCAGGCGACGTGGTGCTGATCGCCGGCAAGGGCCACGAGGAATACCAGGACGCGAACGGCGTGAAGGCGCCGTTCAGCGACGAGCAACAGGCATTGGCCGCGCTGGCGGCCTGGAAGCCGATGAAATGAACGATGCGATGCTCACGCTCGCCGAAGCCGCCGCCGCGCTGGGCCTGCCGCCCGGCCACGGCGCCGCCGCGGCCTTCTCGCGCGTGACGACCGACAGCCGCGACGTGCGCGCCGGCGACCTGTTCGTCGCGCTGCGCGGCGACCGTTTCGACGGCCACGACTTCGTCGCCCAGGCGCTGACCGGCGGCGCCGTCGGCGCGCTGGTCGAGGCCCACCACCCGGCGCTGGCGGCGCTCGGCGACCGCGCGCCGCTCTTGGTGGCGGCCGATCCGCTGGCTGCGCTCGGCCAGCTGGCCGCCGCCTGGCGCGCGCGCTTCGCGCTGCCGCTGGCGGCCATCACCGGCTCGAGCGGCAAGACCACGGTCAAGGAGATGGTGGCCGCCGTGCTGCGCCATGTCGCCGGCGACGCCGCGGTGCTGGCCACCGCCGGCAACCTGAACAACCACATCGGGGTGCCGCAGATGCTGCTGCGGCTGCGGCCCGGGCACCGCTACGCGGTGATCGAGATGGGCATGAACCACTACGGCGAGATCCGCTACCTGACCGGGCTGGCACGGCCCGAGGTGGCGCTGGTCAACAACGCCGGCACCGCCCATATCGGCCATTTCGGCTCGACCCGCGGCATCGCCGAGGCCAAGGGCGAGATCTTCGAGGGCCTGGCCGCCGACGGCTGCGCGGTGATCAACCTCGACGACGAATTCGCCGGCTACTGGCAAGGCCTGGCGGCCGGCCATCGCCAGCTCGGCTTCGGCCTGGAGCAGGGCGAGGTGCGCGCACGCGAGCTGGCGCAGGCGCCGCTGTCGAGTCGCTTCGTGCTGGTCACGCCGGCCGGCGAGGCGGCGGTCGAACTGCCGGCGCCGGGCCTGCACAACGTGCGCAACGCGCTGGCGGCGGCGGCCGTCTGCCATGCGCTGGGGCTCGCGCCGGCGCAGATCGCGGCGGGCTTGGCGACCTTCGCCGGCGCCAAGGGCCGGCTGCAGCTCAAGCGCGCGTTCAACGGCGCGCTGCTGGTCGACGACAGCTACAACGCCAACCCCGATTCGATCCGCGCCGCGATCGACGTGCTGGCCGGCCTGCCCGGCGCGCGCTGGCTGGTGCTCGGCGATACCGGCGAGATCGACGACGTGGCGCTGCGCCACGCCGAGATCGGCGCCTATGCGCGCGGCCGCGGCCTGGCCGGCTTCTACGCGGTGGGCGAAGGCATGCGCCACGCGGTCGAGGCCTATGGCGAAGGCGCGCGCTGGTTCGCTGGCCATGCCGAGCTGGCCGCCGCGCTGCGGCCGCAGCTGGCGGCGGACGCCGCGGTGCTGGTGAAGGGATCGCGCTTCATGCGCATGGAACAGGTGGTCGACGCGCTGGCGGCGGCCGCAACGGAAAACGACAAGGGAGAGGCCTGACATGCTGCTCTGGCTGGCCAATCTGCTCGGCGAGAACGTCCGCGCATTCAACGTCTTCGGCTACATCACGCTGCGCGCGGTGCTGGCCACCATGACCGCGCTGTTCATCAGCTTCCTGCTCGGGCCGTGGGTGATCCGCAAGCTGACCGAGCTCAAGGTCGGCCAGGCGGTGCGTGACGACGGTCCGCAGACCCACCTGGTCAAGGCCGGCACGCCGACCATGGGCGGCACGCTGATCCTCCTGGCGATCGGGCTGACCACGCTGCTGTGGGCCGACCTCGGCAACCGCTTCGTCTGGGTGGTGCTGCTGGTGACCATGGGCACCGGCGTGATCGGTTTCGTCGACGACTACAAGAAGGTCGCGCTGAAGAATCCGAAGGGCCTGTCCAGCAAGCAGAAGATGTTCTGGCAGTCGATCATCGCGCTGATCACCGGCTACGTGCTGGCCAATACCGCCACGCTGCCGGCCAACACCGAATTCATCGTGCCCTTCTTCAAGCACGTCGCCTACCCGTTCGGCGCGGTCGGCTTCATGGTGCTGACCTACTTCGTGATCGTCGGCACCTCCAACGCGGTCAACCTGACCGACGGCCTCGACGGCCTGGCCATCCTGCCGACGGTGATGGTGGCCAGCGCGCTGGCGATCTTCGCCTACGTGGCCGGCAACGCGAAGTTCGCCGCCTACCTCTTGCTGCCGCACATCCCGGGCGCCGGCGAGCTGGCCGTGTTCTGCGCCGCGATGGCCGGCGCCGGCCTCGGCTTCCTGTGGTTCAACGCCTACCCGGCCGAAGTGTTCATGGGCGACGTCGGCGCGCTGGCGCTCGGCGCCGCGCTCGGCACGGTGGCGGTGATCGTCCGCCAGGAGATCGTGCTGTTCATCATGGGCGGCGTGTTCGTGGTCGAGGCGCTGAGCGTGATGATCCAGGTCGCCAGCTTCAAGCTGACCGGCAAGCGGGTGTTCCGCATGGCGCCCCTGCATCACCACTACGAGCTCAAGGGCTGGAAGGAAACGCAGGTGGTGGTGCGGTTCTGGATCATCACGATGCTGCTGGTGCTGGCCGGATTAGCCACGCTGAAGCTGCGGTAATGCGTGTGAGGAGCGAGGTGTAAGGGATGAGGTGTGCGATGACCACGACTGATGTGATCGAAATGAACCGATGCGGAAACGCGGGCCATGACCGGTCCGCTTTCGCCATTGCGATGCGCGCACCCCTCACGCCTCACCCCTCACGCCTAACGGGGACCAAGCAATGAACTGCCAGGACAAACCCATCACCGTCGTCGGCCTCGGCGCCACCGGCCTGTCGGCCGCCCGCTGGCTGGCGGCGCACGGCGCCCGCGTCAGCGTCGTCGACAGCCGCGCCTCGCCGCCCGGCCTCGACGAGCTGCGCGCCGCGCTGCCCGATGTGCCGGTACGGCTCGGCCCGTTCGACGACGCCAGCTTCGCCGGCGCCGAATGCCTGGTGGTCAGCCCCGGCGTGGCGCTGGCCGATCCGCATGTCGCGGCCGCCGTCGCGCGCGGCGTCGAGGCGATCGGCGACGTCGAGCTGCTGGCGCGCGCGCGCGCCTTTCACGGCGCCAAGTCCAAGGTCATCGCCATCACCGGCTCCAACGGCAAGTCCACCGTCACAAGCATGGTCGGCGCGATGTGCGAGGCGGCCGGCCTGGCCACCGTGGTGGCCGGGAACATCGGCCTGCCGGTGCTCGACGCGCTGGCCGAGATCGAGGCCGGCACGCGGCCGCGGCCCGACGTCTGGGTGCTCGAGCTGTCGAGCTTCCAGCTCGAGACCACCTACAGCCTGGCGCCCGACGCGGCCACCGTGCTCAACGTCAGCGAGGATCACCTCGACCGCTACGACTCGATGCTGCACTACGCGATGGCCAAGGCGCGCATCTTCGAAGGGCTCGGCGCCATGGTGCTGAACCGCGAGGACGGCTACTGCCGCGGCATGGTGCGGCCGGGCCGCCAGGTCTACTGGTTCGGCACCGACGCGCCGCGCACGCCGACCGAGTACGGCCTGAGGCCGGTCGGCGGCGACCACGAGCTGCTGTGCGGCGACTTCGCCCTGATGCTGGCGGCCGAGCTGCCGCTGGCCGGCCTGCACAACGCCGCCAACGCGCTGGCCGCGCTGGCGCTGACGCGTGCGATCGGCCTGCCGACGCTGCCGCTGGTGGCGGCGCTCAAGGCCTTCAAGGGCCTGCCGCACCGGGTCGAGTTCGTCGCCGAGATCGGCGGCGTGCGCTACTACGACGATTCCAAGGGCACCAACGTCGGCGCCACCGAGGCGGCGCTCAAGGGCATGACCCAGCCGGTGGTGCTGATCGCCGGCGGCGACGGCAAGGGCCAGGATTTCTCGCCGCTGGCCGCCGCCTGCGGCGGCCGCGTGCGCGCCGCCGTCCTGATCGGCCGCGACGCGCCGGCCGTGGGCGCGGCGCTGGCCGCCGGCGGCGTGAAGCTGGTGAACGCCGGCTCGATGGAGGAGGCGGTCCGCCTGGCCGCCGCCGAGGCGCAGCCGGGCGACGCGGTGCTGATGTCGCCGGCGTGCGCCAGCCTCGACATGTTCCGCAACTATGCGCACCGCGCCGAGGTGTTCGTGGCGGCGGTGAAGGGGTTGCAGGCGTGAGCGCTCCGATGATCCGCGTCCGCGGCGGGAGCGCCCGCGCATGAAGATGTTCTACCAGGCCCTCAAGCGCCGCCCGGTGATGCACGGCTACGACCAGTCGCTGGTCTGGTCGGTGCTGCTGCTGCTCGCGATCGGCCTGGTCATGGTCTATTCGGCCTCGATCGCCGCGGCCGAGGTCGACAAGGACACCGGTTTCCGTTCGAGCTACTTCCTGCTGCGCCACGGCGTGTTCCTCGCCATCGGCTTCGGCGCGGCCTTCGTCGCCTTCCAGGTGCCGACGCGGGTGTGGCAGCAGTACTCGCCCTACCTGTTCCTGCTCGGCGCGGGCCTGTTGATCCTGGTGCTGATCCCCGGCATCGGCCGCGAGGTGAACGGCTCGCGCCGCTGGCTCAGCCTGTTCGTGGTCAACCTGCAGCCGTCCGAGCTCGCCAAGTTCTTCGTGGTGCTGTACGCGGCCGATTACACGGTGCGCAAGGCCGCCTACATGCACAGCCTGGTCAAGGGCTTCTTCCCGATGTTCGTGGTGATGCTGGTGACCGGCGCGCTGCTGCTGGCCGAGCCCGACTTCGGCGCGCTGGCGGTGGTCACCGCGATCGCGATGGGCATCCTGTTCCTCGGCGGCTTCGAATGGCGGCTGTTCGCCGGCCTGGCGGTGATGCTGGCGATCGGCCTGGTCGGCTTCATCCTGATCTCGCCCTACCGCATGGCGCGCGTGATCGGCTTCATGGACCCGTGGAAGGACCCGTACGGCAAGGGCTACCAGCTCAGCCACTCGCTGATCGCCTTCGGCCGCGGCGAATGGGCCGGCGTCGGCCTCGGCGGCTCGGTCGAGAAGCTCAGCTACCTGCCCGAGGCGCACACCGACTTCCTGATGGCCATCATCGCCGAGGAATTCGGCTTCGTCGGCATCAGCGTGGTGGTGACGCTGTTCGCCTGGCTGGTGTTCCGCGCCTTCGCGGTCGGCATCCAGGCGGCCAAGCTCGAACGCTACTACTCGGCGCTGGTGGCGCAGGGCATCGGCATCTGGCTCGGCGTGCAGTCGGTGATCAACATCGGCGTGAACATGGGCGTGCTGCCGACCAAGGGCCTGACGCTGCCGCTCTTGTCGTTCGGCGGCTCCGGCATCCTGGCCAACCTGGTCGCGCTGGCGGTGCTGCTGCGCATCGACTGGGAGAATCGACAGCTGATGCGGGGGTACACGGTATGAACCGTCCCGACGCGATCACGTTGAACCAGCCCCAGCCCGTCGACGCGGGCACGGCCGGTGGCGCCCCAGCTGCGGCCGACACGCGCACCCCTCACGCCTCACGCCTTACCCCTCTCACGGTGATGATCACCACCGGCGGCACCGGCGGCCACATCTTCCCCGGCCTCGCCATCGCGCGCGCGCTGGCGGCACGCGGCGACCGGGTGTTCTGGCTCGGCACCCGCGCCGGCATGGAGGCCGAGCTGGTGCCCAGGCACGGCGTCGACTTCGCCGGCATCGATTTCCGCAGCGTGCGCGGCCGCGGCAAGCTCCAGCTGCTGCTGGCGCCGGTCACCATCGGCCGCGCGCTGTGGCAGGCCTGGCGCGTGCTGCGCGCCAGGAGGCCCGACGTGGTGCTGGGCCTCGGCGGCTACGTCTCCTTCCCCGGCGCGATGCTGGCCTCGCTGCTGCGCATCCCGCTGGCGATCCATACCGCCGACGCGGTGGCCGGCCTCGCCAACCGCTTCCTGGCGCGCCGCGCCGGCCGCGTGATGTCGGGCTTCCCCGGCTCCTTCGGCGCCGACTTCGGCCGCGAGGTGACCTGGACCGGCAACCCGGTCCGCGCCGAGATCGCCGCGCTGCCCGCCCCGGCCGAGCGCTTCGCCGGCCGCGGCGGCCCGCTGCGCATCCTGGTGGTCGGCGGCAGCCTCGGCGCGCAGGCGCTCAACGACGCGGTGCCGCAGGCGCTGGCGCGGCTGCCGGAGGCGAACCGGCCGCAGGTGACGCACCAGGCCGGCGCCAAGCAGATCGAGGCGCTGCGCGCGCGCTACGCCGAGCTCGGCGTAGCGGCCGACTGCCGCGCCTTCATCGACGACATGGCGGCCGCCTACGGCGCGGCCGACCTGGTGATCTGCCGCAGCGGCGCGATCACGGTGGCCGAGCTGGCCGCCGCCGGGGCGGCCAGCGTGCTGGTGCCCTATCCGCATCACAAGGACCAGCAGCAGCTGCACAACGCCCGCTTCCTGGTGGAAGCCGGCGGCGCGCTGCTGCTGGAACAGAAACGACTGACGCCCGACGCGCTGGCCACCCTGCTGGCCGGGCTGGACCGCGGCGCGCTGTGCCGCATGGCGCAGGCCGCCCGCGGCGTGGCCAAGCCCGAGGCCACGCAGGACGTGGCCCGGCTGATCGAGGAATTGGCACGATGAAACACAAGGTCAAACGCATCCACTTCGTCGGCATCGGCGGCGCCGGCATGAGCGCCATCGCCGGCGTGCTGCTCGACCTCGGCTTCGAGATCAGCGGCTCGGACCTCGGCGAATCGCCGGTCACCGCCAGCCTCGCCGCCGCCGGCGCGCGCATCTGCCTGGGCCACGACGCGGCCCACCAGATGGATGCCGACGTGGTGGTGACCTCCACCGCGGTGCGGGCCGACAACCCCGAGGTGCTGGCCGCGCGCGCGCGCGGCGTGCCGGTGATCCCGCGCGCGATGATGCTGGCCGAGCTGCTGCGCTTCCGCCAGGGCATCGCGGTGGCCGGCACCCACGGCAAGACCACCACCACCAGCCTGATCGCCTCGGTGCTCGGCCAGGCCGGGCTCGACCCGACCTACGTGATCGGCGGCAAGCTGACCGCGGCCGGCACCGGCGCCAAGCTCGGCCGCGGCGACTTCATCGTGGTCGAGGCCGACGAATCGGACGCCTCCTTCCTGTTCCTGCAGCCGGTGCTGGCGGTGGTCACCAATATCGACGCCGACCACATGGACACCTACGGCCACGATTTCGTCCGGCTCAAGCAGGCCTTCCTCGATTTCCTCAGCCGGCTGCCGTTCTACGGCCGTGCCGTGCTGTGCCTCGACGACCCGAACGTGCGCGCCATCCTGCCGATGGTCTCCAAGCCGGTGACCACCTACGGCGTCCACCCGGACGCCAACTTGCGCGCCGAGCACATCGAGGCGCTGCCGGGCGGCCGCATGCGCTTCGACGCGGTGTGGCGCAACGGCACCGAGCACCGCCTGCCGATCGAACTGAACGCCGCCGGCCACCACAACGTGCTGAACGCGCTGGCGACCATCGCAGTGGCGCTCGAGGTCGGCGCCGACGAGGCGGCGATCGCCCAGGCGCTCGGCGAATTCGGCGGCGTCGGCCGGCGCTTCCAGCGCTACGGCGAGGCCGCGCTACCCGACGGCGGCCATGCGCTGGTGATCGACGACTACGGCCACCACCCGGTCGAGATGGCGGCCACGCTGGCCGCCGTGCGCGGCGCCTATCCGGAGAAGCGGCTGCTGCTGGCCTTCCAGCCGCATCGCTATACCCGCACGCGCGACTGCTTCGAGGATTTCGCCCGCGTGCTGTCGAGCGTCGACGCGCTGGTGCTGACCGAGGTCTACGCCGCCGGCGAGGCCCCGATCGTGGCGGCCGACGGCCGGGCGCTGACGCGCGCGGTCCGGGTGCAGGGCAAGCTCGAGCCGCTGTTCGTCGAGGACATCGCCGAGCTGCCGGCCGCGATCCTGGCCCATGCGCGCGACGGCGACGTGATCGTGACGATGGGGGCGGGGTCGATCGGTGCAGTGCCGGCGAAATTGATTGCCGGGGAAGAGGGAAGGGGGAAGAGGGAAGGGTGAGCGTTCGCGCAGCCCCGACCTTGTACGCAATGAACGACCTGATCGAACGCACGGAAGTTTGAAATGGCTCAGCCCACCCCTTCCCCCTTCCCCTTCCCGGCAGCGCGCAGCGCTATGGAAAGGTCGCCGTCGTGATGGGCGGCACCAGCGCCGAGCGCGAGGTGTCGCTGATGAGCGGCGGCGGCGTGCTCGAGGCTCTGCTCGAGCGCGGCATCGACGCGCATGCGTTCGACCCGCGCGACAAGCCGATCCAGGCGCTGCGCGACGAGGGCTTCGACCGCGCCTTCCTGATCCTGCACGGCCCGTTCGGCGAGGACGGCACGCTGCAGGGCGTGCTCGAGACCATGGGCCTGCCCTATACCGGCTGCGGCGTGATGGCCTCGGCCATCGGCATGGACAAGCTGCGCAGCAAGCTGATCTGGCGCGGCCTGGGCCTGCCGGTGCCCGACTTCGAACTGCTCGACGATGCCAGCGACCTCGACGCGGTGGCGGCCCGGCTCGGCCTGCCGCTGTTCGTCAAACCGAACATCGAGGGTTCGAGCATCGGCGTCACCAAGGTGAAGGCGGTGAGCGAGCTGCGCGCCGCCTACGAGGAAGCGCGCAGGTACGACCGCGTAGTGCTGGCCGAGAAGTTCGTCGGCGGTGGCGAATACAGCGTGCCGATCCTGGGTGACGCGGTGGCGGGCTATGTGGTGCTGCCGGCGATCAAGATCGAGCCGGCCACCGAGTTCTACGACTACCAGGCCAAGTACTTCCGCGACGACACGGTCTACCGCTGCCCCTGCCTGAGCCCCGAGCAGGCGGCGCGCATCGAGCCGCTGATCGAGAAGGCCTTCTGGGCCATCGGCGGCCGCGGCTGGGGCCGGATCGACTTCCTGATGGACGAGGCCGGCGAGCCCTACCTGCTCGAAGCCAACACCGCCCCGGCATGACCAGCCACAGCCTGGTCCCGATGGGCGCGCGGGCGGCGGGGATGAGTTATGAGGATGTGGTGCTGCGGATACTCGATACGACGTTGTGAAGGGGGAAGGGTGAAGAGGGAAGGGTAAGCAGGTCGGCGGTCAACGAATCGAGGATAGGTCAGTGAAGGGTTACGCAATGCAAGGGAACGATAGGCAGAGGACGGCGGCGTCGCGCAGCGACGCACCCTTCCCCCTTCTCCCTTCCCCTTCCCGGAGCCGGGAGGCCGCCATGTGGGATAAGCCCCAGCTCCTCAACTGGCTCGCCAATCTGCTGATTGGCCTGGCCGTCCTGCTCTTCCTCTACGCCGCGCTGCTGGTGGTGGTGCACTCGCCGCTGTTCCCGGTACGGCAGATCAAGGTCGAGGGCAGCCTGGCCCATATCACGCGCGAGCAGCTGCAGTACGTGGTCAAGAACGAACTGAAGGGCACCTTCTTCACGCTCGACCTGGAGAAGACCCGCGTCGCCTTCGAGAAGCTGCCGTGGGTGCGGCAGGTCAACCTGCGGCGGCGCTGGCCCGACCGGCTCGAGGTGAACATCGAGGAACACGTCGCGCTGGCGCGCTGGGGCACGGTCGGCCTGCTCAACACCCAGGGCGAACGCTTCGACGCCGCCAGCAACGACGCCTTGCCGGTGCTCGAAGGCCCGGAGGGCAGCGAGGCCGAGATGGCGCGCGGCTACGTCGCCTTCCGCGACCAGCTGCAGGCGGTGAATCGCCGCCCGGTCCACCTGTGGCTGTCGGCGCGGCGCGCCTGGCGGCTCGAGCTCGACGGCGGGCTGGTGGTCGAGGTCGGCCGCGACAACCCGGAGATGCGGCTGGCCAAGTTCGTCGACGTCTACCCGCGCACGCTGGCGGTGATCAACCGGCCGATCACCTACGTCGACCTGCGCTACCCCAACGGCTTCGCGGTACGGCTGCCCGGCTACACGCCGCCGCCCAAGCCGGCCAAGCCGGCGGGGGCGGCATGAACATGAAGATGGATCGCCCTCGGCGGCGAACGGATTTCGGCCCGCGGCCCGGTTTCGGCGGCGGGCGCAATGGATACGCAAGAGCGTCTGGAGAATCACGGTGAACAAACCGAACACAACCAAGAACCTGCTGGTCGGCCTCGACATCGGCACGTCCAAGATCGTCGCCCTGGTGGCCGAGATCCTGCCGGACGGCCGGCTCGAGATCGTCGGCCTGGGCCAGGCGCCGTCCAAGGGCCTCAAGAAGGGCGTGGTGGTCAACATCGAGTCCACCGTCGGCGCGATCCAGCGCGCGCTCGAAGAGGCCGAGCTGATGGCCGACTGCAAGATCCGCGAGGTGCTGACCGGCATCGCCGGCAGCCATATCCGCAGCTTCAACTCGCACGGCATGGTGGCGATCAAGGACAAGGAGGTCACCCAGGCCGACGTCGACCGGGTGATCGAGACCGCGCGCGCGGTCAACATCCCGACCGAACACCAGATCCTGCACATCCTGACCCAGGAATTCATCATCGACGGCCAGGAAGACGTGAAGGAGCCGCTGGGCATGAGCGGCGTGCGGCTCGAGGTCAAGGTCCACATCGTCACCGGCGCGATCAGCGCGGCGCAGAACATCACCAAGTGCGTGCGCCGCTGCGGCCTGGAGATGAGCGACCTGATCCTGCAGCCCCTGGCCAGCGCCATGAGCGTGCTGAGCGAGGACGAGAAGGAGCTCGGCGTCTGCCTGATCGACATCGGCGGCGGCACCACCGACATCGCGGTGTTCTGCGACGGCGCCATCCGCCATACCGCGGTGATCCCGATCGCCGGCGACCAGATCACCAACGACATCGCCATGGCGCTGCGCACCCCGACCAAGGAGGCCGAGGACATCAAGCGCGCCCACGGCGTGGCGCTGCGCCAGCTGGCCGATCCGCAGCAGCTGCTCGAAGTGCCCGGCGTCGGCGAGCGCGGTCCGCGCCAGCTGAGCCGGCAGACGCTGGCCGAGGTGATCGAGCCGCGCGTCGAGGAGCTCTACAGCCTGGTGCAGGCCGAGCTGCGCCGCTCGGGCTTCGAGGAGCGGCTCTCGAGCGGCATCGTCATCACCGGCGGCTCGGCCCAGATGCAGGGCATGGTCGAGCTCGGCGAGGAAGTGTTCCACCTGCCGGTGCGCCTGGGCGTGCCGCAGTACGTCGGCGGCCTGAGCGAAGTGGTGAAGAACCCGCGCTTCTCGACCGCCGTCGGCCTGTTGCTGCTGGGCAAGCAGCAGGCGCAGCGCAATGGATTCAAGTCGATGCAGGGGCCGGTATCGGCGGCCTGCTCGACAAGATGAAGACCTGGTTCCAGGGCAATTTCTGAGTGGTTTGCGGTCGCGCCAATCGGCCGGCCGTTTTGAATGGCTTTTGATTTTTGATTAGTTCGGGCACAAGGAGAGAACCATGCCTATTTCGTTTCTCGAAGCAGCACAGGACGTGGTGCCGGTCGCCAGGATCAAGGTGGTCGGCATCGGCGGTTGCGGCGGCAACGCCGTCGACCACATGATCGACGCGGGCGTCACCGGCGTCGAATTCATCTGCGCGAACACCGACGCGCAGGCGCTCAAGCGCAACCGCGCCGAGCACATCATGCAATTGGGCGGCACGCTGACCAAGGGCCTGGGCGCCGGCGCCAACCCCGATATCGGCCGCGCCGCGGCCGAGGAAGACCGTGAACGCATCGCCGAGCTGCTCAGCGGCGCCGACATGATCTTCATCACCGCCGGCATGGGCGGCGGCACCGGCACCGGCGCGGCACCGGTGGTGGCGCAGGTCGCGCGCGAGATGGGCATCCTCACCGTCGGCGTGGTCACCCGTCCGTTCGCCTTCGAAGGCAAGCGGCAGAAGGCGGCGCAGAACGGCATCGAGGAACTGCAGAAGTACGTCGACTCGCTGATCATCATCCCGAACGAGCGGCTGATGCAGGTGCTGGGCGACGACATCTCGTTCAAGGACGCCTTCAAGGCGGCCGACGACGTGCTCAAGGGCGCGGTGGCCGGCATCGCCGAGATCATCAACGTGCCGGGCCTGGTGAACGTCGACTTCGCCGACGTGCGCGCGGTGATGACCGAGATGGGCATGGCCATGATGGGTTCGGCCCACGCCGAAGGCGTCGACCGTGCCCGCATCGCGGCCGAGGCGGCCGTCGCCAGCCCGCTGCTGGAAGACATCAGCCTCAACGGCGCCCGCGGCGTGCTGGTCAACATCACCGCCGACTACAGCCTGAAGATGAAGGAAGTGCACGAGGTGATGGACACGGTGAAGGCCTACACGGCCGAGGACGCGCGCATCATCTTCGGCACCGCCTTCGACGAGAACATGGGCGACAGCATCCGCGTGACGCTGGTGGCCACCGGCCTCGGCGCCGGCCGCGAAGCCAAGAAGACGCCGAACCTGCACGTGGTGCAGCGCACCGGCACCGACGACGGTCCGATCGCGATGGACTACGAGCAGTACGACCAGCCGGCGGTGTTCCGCAACGGCCGCGGCGCCGGCCGTACCGGCGCGGCGGTCGAATCGCCGCGCGGCAACGTGTTCGCCGGCGGCGACATGGACATTCCGGCGTTCCTGCGCAAGCAGGCGGATTGAGTGAGATGCAGGTGAAACGTGAAAAGTGAAACGTGAAAGGTGGCGCGGCTTTGCCGCGCTGAACCCCACGTTTCACTGAAGCCGCGTAGCGGCGAGTCACATTTCACGTTTCACGCAGTATCTCCTCGATAGCGAGGTTCAATCAGGACCGATTTTGTCATATGGCAAAATCGGGGTCTGACCACGCCCCGACGCAGCGCCGCGCTCTCGCCCCGGCTCTCTCTCCACGGGGAGAGAGGGCGCGGCCCGCGTTCGGGCTTTTCCTGGATCGAGCCTGCCCATGATCTACCAACGTACCCTCAACTCCACGATCCGCGCCGTCGGCGTCGGCCTGCACTCGGGCGACAAGGTCGAGCTGACCCTGTCGCCGGCGGCGCCCGACAGCGGCATCGTGTTCCGCCGCGTCGACCTGCCCGGCCAGCCGTCCTTCAAGGTCGGCCCGGACCTGGTCAACGACACCCGGCTGTCGTCCACCTTGGTCCGCGACGAGGTCCGCATCGGCACCATCGAGCACCTGATGTCGGCCTTCGCCGGCCTCGGCATCGACAACGTGCTGGTCGACGTGACCGCGCAGGAGATGCCGATCATGGACGGCAGCGCCGCGCCCTTCCTCTACCTGATCCAGCAGGCCGGCGTGAAGGAGCAGAAGCCGGCCAGGAAGCGCTACGTGCGCGTGCTCAAGCCGGTCGAGGCGGTCGAGGGCGACAAGTGGGTGCGCCTGTTGCCCCACGAAGGCTACAAGGTCCGCCTCACCATCGAATTCAAGCACCCGGCCTTCCAGAAATCGGCGCAGACCGCCGAACTCGATTTCGCCGAAACCTCCTACATCAAGGAAGTGGCGCGCGCGCGCACCTTCGGCTTCATGCACGAGGTCGAGTACATGCGCACCAACGACCTCGGCCGCGGCGGCAGCATGGAAAACGCCATCGTGCTCGACGAGTACAAGGTGCTGAACCAGGAAGGCCTGCGCTTCGACGACGAATTCGTGCGCCACAAGGTGCTCGACGCGATCGGCGACCTCTATATCCTCGGCCACCCGCTGATCGCCGCCTTCGAAGGCTTCAAGTCGGGCCATGCCATGAACAACAAGCTGCTGCGCAACCTGCTGGCCGATCCCACCGCCTGGGAATACGCGACCTTCGACAAGGCCGAGCAGGCGCCGTCCGCTTTCCATCGCTACGTCCAGGCCAGCATCTAGCGTGTGCCCACCGTCATTTGACGACCGCGTTCGCCGGGCGGACCCGAAGGGCTGGGCCGATTTGGGGGGCAATACGTCGTTACGGCTCACCGACTCGACCCGTTAAGCTGCGCTCGCCGTGCCTGCTCTTGCCCCAAACTCGGCCCGGCGCGGCCATCAAATTACTGTGGACACACCCTAACGCCATGTTTGCCTTCCTGCGCATCCTCTTCGTGCTGTTCGTGGTCGGCTGGGGCTTCTGCCTGTGGCAGGAGAAGCGCACCGGCGAACCGCGCTGGCGCACCGCCCGCAGCTGGCTGTGGCGTGCGGCGATGGCCGTGGTGGTGGTGATCGTGGTCGGCCTGTTCGTGCAGCGGCTGGCCGGCTGAGCCGGCCGCCTTCCGTCCCCGCAATGTGAAAAGCCCGACCGGAACGGGTCCGGTCGGGCGTCATCGCAGGCCTGCCTGCGTTCAATGCTTGTGTTTGACCTGCAGCGTGGCGTCGAAGCTGAACGGCTTGCCCTCGAGCTGCAGCGCCACCGTGTACGGATGGCTGCCGCTCTCCTGGCCGACCCGGCTGTGCCAGTAGGGCTTGCCCTCGGTCCGCTCGGGTGCGATCACCTGGTCGGCGACCGCCGCCCCGGCGAAGCCCTCGATCGCGACCGTCTTGCCCGGCTGCAGCGGGGCGATCCGCCAGGCGATGCTGTCGCCGGGATGCAGCGCGGTGACCGCGTCGCCGGTGTGCTTGCGGCTGTCGACCAGCTGAACGTTGCCGGCGATGCCGTTCAGCAGCGCCGCCTGCACGTCGACGGCCAGCAGGACGTAGACATGGGCCATCGGAATCCTCCTTCCTCTCGAACGATGGGGCCGCCGTGCCGGCGGGGCCTGGCCGTTCGGGCCGGCCCCGTCTCGCCGCGCGGCGGCCGGGCGCTTACTTCTGCAGGATGCTGAGGAAGGGGTCGAACGACAGCTGCTTGCTTTCGAACTGCAGCGTCGCCGAGTACTGGTAGCGGCCGGTCACCAGGCCGATGCGGCTTTGCCAGTAGCCGTTGCCGTCGGCATCGGTGGCCTGGGTCGGCGAGATCACGTGGTCGTTGATCGCATCGCCGAAGAAACCGGCGATCGCGACTTCGGCGCCCGGCTGCACCGGGGCGACGCTCCAGACGATGGTGTCGGTGTTGTACAGCTGGGTGGTCAGTTCGCTGCTGCCCTCGCCGCCGCTGCCGACGTACTTGTTGCTGTCGACCAGGTAGATGTTGCTCTGCAGGTCGCCGCTCGACAGCGCGCCCTCGACGTCGACCACCAGCAGAACGTTCACTTGTGCCATTTCGATTCTCCTTGCCTCTATAAGTTGGGTGAGTGCGCCGCTGCATCTGCGCGTCTGGACCGACCCGGCAGGTCTCGGCATGACGTCGTCTGTTGGTCTTGCAGCGATGCGTATCGCCGGAGCGGGGCAGCGTTTCCCCGCCGGCCAGGCCAATCTAGCCGCGGGGCGGTGGCGGCCACCAGTAGCCCGAGGTTAGCTCGAGGTTAATCCGGTGGTAACGACACCTTATGCAGATCGGGCATGGCCGGAATTGCGGTAGACAAGGCGTGGGTATAAAGGCGGGACGCCGCCGAGACGGCCGCGGCGGCGTTGGATGCCTAGCTGCGCCCGTGCGTGCGGCTGTGTTCGCGCGCCACGATGAGGAAGTTCTGCGTCGCCTCCGAGCTGCGCGAGCCGCGCCGCCAGGCCACGCCGATCGCCAGCCGCGGCATTTCCTCGAGGATGTTGCGCACCTCGAGCCGGTCGCCGTCGAGCGACCACGGCCGGTACAGCAGGTCGGGCAGGATGGCGAGGCCGGCGCCGGTCGCCACCAGCGAGCGCACCGCCTCGACCGACTCGGTGCGCAGCGTGGTGCGCGGCTTGAGGCCGGCCGCGCGCCACCAGGCGTGGGTGCTTTCCTCGAGTTCGTCGATCTTGAGCATGATCAGCGCCTCGTCGGCGATCTCGGTCAGCGCGAGGCTGCCGAGCTCGCGCAGCGGATGGTTGGCCGGCAGCCAGACCCGCCACGGCACCTCCATCAGCGTCTCGGCCTCGAGCGCCTGGCGGTTCTCGATGTTGGAGACCACCAGCAGCGCGACGTCGAGCTCGCCGTTGACCAGCAGGTGCTCGAGGTAGTCGCGGCGGTCCTCGATCAGCTGGATCTCGACCTTGGGGAACACGCGGCGGTAGCGGTCGAGCAGGTAGGGCAGGAAGTAGCCGGTCATCATCGGCGTGACGCCGACGTTGAGCCGGCCGACCATGGTGTCCGGCCGCGCCGACAGCGCCTGCTGGGCGTTGCGCACCGCGGCCAGGATCTGGTGGGCGTGGCGCAGGAACTGGTGGCCGGCGTGGGTCAGCACCATGCCGCGCGCGTGGCGCTGGAACAGCGTGGCGCCGAGCTCGGCCTCGAGCGACTTGATCGCCTCGGTGATGACCGATTGCGAGATGTTGAGCGACTGGGTCGCGCCGGTGATCGATTCGGCCTCGGCCACGGCGATGAAGTAGCGGATGTTCTTGAGCGAGAGGCTCATGTGCGCATGCCGGTTCAGTCAACGCGGGGGCGGTTGACGCGGGATTCGGATGACGCCGGCCGGGCGGATTTCCGCCGCCGGCCGGCCGCCGCACTCTAGCAGGCCCACGGGAGCGGTGCGAATCCCGCGTCGGCGCGGCGCCCTCCGGACCGCGCCGCGAGCCCGCGACTGTTGCGGCAAGCCGCCGGCGGCGCCTCGGCAAGCGGCGCCGCAACGCCTATAAACAGAAAGTCCCTTCCACCCCGCGTCCCGATGACCGTTCCGTTCGATCCGATCCAGGACCAGGCCTTCTTCCGGCAGCTCGTCGAAGAGGCGGAAGAAGGCGTCTGGGTGATCGACGCCGACAGCCGTACCTGCTACCTCAATGCGCGCATGGCCGCCATGCTCGGCGGCGAACCGGCGCAGATGCTGGGCCGGCCGCTGTGGGACTTCATGGACGAGGCCGAGCGCGAGATCGCTCAGCGCAACGTCGCGCGGCGCCGCAGCGGCGTGCGCGAGACCCACGAATTCGTGTTCCGCCGGCTCGACGGCGGCATCCTGCATGCCGAGCTGTCGGCCGCCCCGCTGCTCGCGCCGGACGGCAGCTACGGCGGCTGCTTCGCCTTCGTCAGCGACATCGGCTGGCGCCGCGCCGCCGAGCAGTCGCTCAGCGAGAGCGAGCGCGCCTACCGCGAGGTGTTCGAGCACAGCCGCGCGGTGAAGCTGATGATCGATCCCGCCAGCGGCGCCATCGTCGCCAGCAACGCCGCCGCGCGCGCGTTCTACGGCTACGAGGCGACCGAGCTGGCCGGCCTGCGCATCGACCAGATCAATACCCTGACGCCGGCCGAAGTGGCCGAGGAGATGGCGCGCGCGCGGCGCGAGGAGCGCAGCCATTTCCTGTTCCGCCACCGGCTCAAGAACGGCGAGCTGCGCGACGTCGAGGTGCATTCGAATCCGATCTCGGTCGGCGGCCGCACGCTGCTGTACTCGATCATCCACGACATCGGCCGCCAGACCGAGGCCGAGCGCCTGTTGCGGCTGACCCGCCACACGGTCGAGCGCGCCCACCTGGCGGTGGTCTGGCTCACCGCCGACGGTACGGTGCGCGAGGCCAACCTCTACGCCGGCAGCATCCTGGGGCTGCCGCACAACGCGCTGACCGGCCGGCCGCTGTGGGATTTCGAGATCGGTCTCGACCTCGCCGCCTGGCAGCGGCGCTGGAACGAGGTCAAGACCAGCGGCAGCGGCAGCTGGCGGGCGGTGATGCGCACCGCCGCCGGCGGTCGCGTGCCGATCGAGGTCTACGCCAGCCACCTTGCGTTCGAGACCGAGGAATTCATCGTCGCCTATGGCCGCGACATCGTCGACCAGGCGCGCGCCGAGGGCCTCCTGAACCTGCAGCACCGCGTACTGGAGAGCATGGCGGCCGGCCAGTCGCTGGGCCAGGTGATGGACCGCTGCGCGCGCGAGGTCGAGGCGCTGTCGCCGGCGGTGCGCTGCTCGATCCTGCTGCTGGAGGGCGACCGCCTGCGCCACGGCGCCGCGCCGAGCCTGCCGGGCGGCTTCATGGCCGCGATCGACGGCCTGCAGATCGGCCCCGCGGCCGGCAGCTGCGGCACCGCGGCCTATTACAACCGCGCGGTCGAGGTCGGCAGCATCGAGACCGACCCGCTGTGGGACGGCTACCGCGACCTGGCGCGCGCGGCCGGCCTGCGCGCCTGCTGGGCCAGCCCGATCCGCGCCGGCGACGGCCGGGTGCTCGGCACCTTCGCGCTGTACTACGGCGAGGAGGGCAGGCCGGATGCCTTCGACCTGCGCCTGGTCGAAGCCTGCACGCGGCTGATCGGCATCGCCATCGAGCGGCTCGAATCGGAACAGCGGGTCCATACCCTGGCCTTCTTCGACGGCCTCACCGGCCTGCCCAACCGCGCGCTGCTGGCCGACCGGGTCGAGCTGGCGCTGGCGCGCGCGCAGCGCGACGACGGCTCGCTGGCGCTGCTGTTCATCGACCTGGACCGATTCAAGACGGTCAACGACTCGCTCGGCCACGCGGTGGGCGACCGCATGCTGCGCACGGTGGCGCGCCGGCTCGAGGACACGGTGCGCGAGTCGGACACGGTCTGCCGGCTCGGCGGTGACGAGTTCGTGCTGCTGCTGCCCGACTGCGACATGGCCGGCGCGGCCGCGGTGGCCGAGAAGCTGATCGGCGCGGTGGCCGAGAAGATGGCGTTCGACGGGCTGACGCTGACGGCCTCGGCCAGCGTCGGCATTGCGCTCTACCCGGCCGACGCCGGCGACTACGACACCCTGCTGCGCCACGCCGACGCCGCCATGTACCGGGCCAAGGAGAAGGGCCGCGACACCTACTGCTTCTACCGCCGCGACATGAACGAGGGCGCCGCGCGCCGGCTCGAGATCGAGGCCGCGCTGCGCGACGCGCTGGCGCTGGGCCAACTGCTGCTGCACTACCAGCCGCAGACCGGCATCCCGGACGGCCGGCTGTACGGGCTGGAGGCGCTGGTACGCTGGCGCCATCCCGAGTGGGGCATGGTGTCGCCGGCCCAGTTCATCCCGGTGGCCGAGGAGAGCGGGCTGATCGACGCGATCGGCCGCTGGGTGCTCGACCAGGCCTGCCGGCAGCTGGCGCAGTGGCAGGCGGCCGGGCTGGCGGTGCCGCGGGTGGCGGTCAACCTGTCGGCGCGCCAGTTCCGCCACGACGACGTGCCGGCCATGGTGGCCGACACGCTGGCGCGCAACGGCGTGGCGGCCGAATGCCTCACGCTGGAGATCACCGAGAGCCTGATGATGATGCGCGACGAGGGCACGCTGGAGGCGCTGCAGCGGCTGGTGGCGAGCGGCGTGACGCTGGCGGTCGACGATTTCGGCACCGGCTATTCGAGCCTCAGCTACCTGCGCCGCTTCCCGGTCCGCGAGCTCAAGCTCGATCAGAGCTTCGTGCGCGCGCTCGGCGACGATCCGCAGGATCGGGCGCTGGCCAGCGCGGTGGTGCGCATCGGCCAGAGCCTGAGCCTGACAGTGGTGGCCGAAGGGGTGGAGACGGCCGAGCAACTGGCCTTCCTGCGCGAGGAGGGCTGCGAGGTGGCGCAGGGATATCACTTTGCGCGGCCGATGCCGGCCGACCAGCTGGAGGACTGGCTGGCCGGCGTGTCGCCGGCGCTGGCGGAGGGCAGCGGGATGGTGGCCGGGTAGCGTCCGCGGTGCCGCGAACGAGTCGGATGCCGTGCATTGCCCCGGCACCGCGACGGCCCGCCACGCGATCCCGGCTCGGCGCGGATGCCGGATGCATCCGCGCCGCCGCCCCGGCCGTGCTGGATCGGCCCATTTCCGTTTCTTGTTCTCCCGGCGCCTGAGCGGCGCCACGGGGGCATGGGCCTTGTTCCAGAACGCGAGGGATTGCGCGAAGAATATGCCCCGTCGCTCCTGGCCTGCCTTGTTCTGCTCGTCCGCCCTCAAGCTTCTGTAGTGCTTTTCGTAGTCGATGATTTCCGGCGCGGTGACGAAATTGGCGTCCGGAGCGTCTTTCTTTCGAGCGGCTCTGCCCGGTTTGGCTGGTTTTCCCCCTGGTGATCGGCTGGCGGAGTTTCTCACCGGCCTGCTAGTGCAGCCGCCGCGTGACACGCGACGCCGGCTTGCTCAGTACGCCGACCGTGATCTGCGGGTAGTCGACGCCGCCGATGCGGAACCAGGTCTGGTGCGAGTAGTACAAGAGCGTGTCGGCCGTGCCCTGCTGCGCGGTCTCGAGCCAGTAGGCCGTGGTCGCCTTGACGACGGTGATCGCCTGGTTGGGCAGGGTGGCGATCTGGCGCGAATCCCGGGCGACGGTTGGATCGCCGTCGGCCGAGCTGTCGGCCGACAGGTTCAGCGCCACGGTGGCGGGCACGGCGATCCCGCCCGGTTTGTCGACCCGCTGCTGGAGCAGCCGGTGCGGATTGCGCAGCAGCGCCTCGAAGCCGTCGATCTCCTTGCCGAAGGTCGCCGCCAGCTCGGTACGGTAGGCGGCCAGGTCGGCATCGGCGATCGAACGGCCCTGGACCGACCAGGCGAGATCGGGGATGTCGGGCTTGCGCTGGTAGCGGCTCTCGCGGCCCCACTGCGTCAGGTTGTAGCCGTTGGGCATCAGCGCGTGGCGTACCAGGTAGGAGCAGACGGTATAGCCCTCGCAGGTCTCGCCCTCGGGCAGCGTTTCGACCGCCTGCGGGATATTGAGCAGCAGGCCGCTTTCCTCGTCGGTGCGCCGGGCAGGCAGGCCCGGCTCGCGCGATTCGATCAGGCGCCGGTAGCGCAGGCCGCCGAACAGGATGTCGGTGTCCCGGCTGACCGGATCGCTGGGGCCGCTGGCGACCAGGTTGCGGTTGCTGCGGTTGGGCGTGTCCGGGATCCGTTCGATATCGAGCTTCTCGTCGACCTGGCGGATGGTGACCAGGAAAGGATGCGCCTTCGCGGGATCGGGCCGGGTGGCGACGATCAGGCCGCTGCCCTGCCAGGCGCCGGGCAGATCGGCGAGCGCGCCCAGGGTCGGCGTGGGGAAGGTGTCGGACATGGCGGGTTTCCTCGTCTGTTGCGCGGTCAGGCGGCGTTGCGGGTCAGCGTGGCGACCACGTGGTGCGGCCAGTTGAAGCCGGCGAACTGCAGGAAGATGGTTTGCGAGTACTGCAGCAGGGCGTAGGGCTTGCCGTGCTCGTCGACCACCTGCTGCAGCCAGAAGGTGGCGGAGAAGGGTTGCGCCTTGCTCGGCACGACGGCGTTGCGCATCAGGTAGGGGATGTTCGACATGCCGCTCGGCGTGGCCACGACGTGCAGCTGCAGCGTGTGCTGGACCTGGTGCCGCCTGGCTGCGAGCGTCTGCTGCGCGCGGGCCAGGAACAGGTTCGGATCGGCCAGCATGGCCAGCGTGTCCGTGTCGTCCATGCCGGCGGGAAAGGTATTGGTCGCCAGCGTCAGCGCCTGCTCGTTCAGCGCTTCCATCTGCTCGACGCTCATCGTCTGCGCGCCGGGCACGCCGACGCCCGGCGCCGCCAGGCCGATGGTCGACAGCCTGGGAAATTCGGGCGCGCCCTTGAAGGCGGCCAGCGTGCCGCTGGCCAGCACGCCGTTGCCGTGCGGGATCATGGCCTGGCGGACGACGTGGCCGGGCAGGAACTGGAAGCCCAGCCGGTCCGACCGGCCCCGGTTGGGCGCTTCGAGCCGATGGTCGGGAAAGGCGAACGGCGCTGCGCCGCTGGCGTAGAGCCAATAGCCGGGCTCGTGGTGGATGGTTTCGTCCAGCCCGGGGTCGCGGATGTTCTGCAGGTAGCGCAGGCCGAACAGCGAAGGGGCGTCGCTGCCCTCGCCGAGCCAGGCGATCGGATGCTCGACCATGGCAAAGGCCAGGGTCTCGTCCGTCGCATTGAATTTGCTGCGGTGGCGGGTCGGCGGCTGCAGGCCCTTTTTCCCGAGGAAGGCGCGCTGTGCCTCGAATCGATCCCGGCTGGCCTGGTCGACGTTGGGATTCTCCGGCAGCTGGATCTGGCTGAAGCCCTCTCCCGCCCAACTGCCGGCCAGCTCGGCCAGGCCGCCGAGCCGGGCTTTGTCGAATGTCTCGTTTGCCACTTTCCTGCTCCTTGTCCGCGGAATGGAATGCGCTCCGCCGGGCCGTGAACGCCCGGCGGAAGCCGGCCCTCGGCTAGCGCCTGCGGCTGGCCTGGCTGGCCTGGCTGGCCGGCGGCGCCGATTCGGCGTCCTTGAGCAGGACCCCGACCGTGACCTGGTCGTAGTCCTTGCCGTCGATGCTCAGCGTCACGGTCTGCGAGTAGAGCAACTGCCGGGCGACCACCATGCGGTCCGGTCCGCCGTGCACGGTTTCGATCCAGTAGCTGATCCTGGCGCTGCGGACCTGCACGTTCGCGGCGAAGGTGGCGGCTTGCGCCGCCGCCCGCAGCGCCAGGTCGACGGTGACGGTTGACGACAGGTCGTGGCCGCTCTTGCCGACCGCGTGCTGCAGGTAATGATTGGGATTCGTCAGGAATCCATCGACGCTGTCGACCAGGTCGTCGATCTGCTTGCCCACCGGCACCGCCAGGTCGTGCCGGTATGCGGCCAGGCTGCCGTCGGTGATCGCGATCCCGTTGGCCGTCCAGGCGAGGTTCGGGATGTCGGGCTTCTTGTCGGTCCGGCTGTCGCGGCCCCATTGGCTCAAGGCATAGCCGTCCGGAATCAGCGCGTGCCGAACCAGGTAGGGAGAAACGGCGAATTCGTCGGGCCGGTCGGCCGTGGTCTCGCTGGCGGAGATCGCTTTGGGAATCCCGAGCAGGAGCCCGGTCTCTTCGTCCTTGCGGCTTTTCCCGCCACGCCGAGCGAAGCGATTTCGCAGGTCTTGCGGTAGCTGAGCCCGCCGATGGCGATGTCGAGGTCGGGATTGGCCGCCCGCCCGGTCGTGGTGATCAGCGTGACATTGCTTCTGTTCGGCGTATCCGGGATGCGCTCGACCTGCAGGGTTTCCTTGCTGCGCTCCAGGCTGACGACGAAGGGCGGCTGGGGCGTCGAGCTCGGCAGGGTCACGATCGACAGCGCGGTGCCGCGCCATACGCCGGGCAGGTCGGCCAAGGCGCCGAGATCCGGGCGGAGGGGAGATTCGGCCATGTTGATTCCTTTGAAATGAATGCGGGGATGCGCGGCGATCGGCTCATTGCCTGATCAGCGTGCCGACCGTGTGGTGCGGCCAGGAAAAGCCGGTGAAATCGAGGAAGAGCGTTTGCGAATACTGCAATTGCAGGCGCTGGTGGCCTTCCTTCGTCTGGATCGATTCCAGGAAGAAGGTCGCGCTGAAACGGGCCGTGCCCCGGTTGGCCTGCACGTTGGCATTTCTCTGCAGATGAGGAATGTTCGAAATGCCGGTGCTCGCGGCCACCATGTGGATCTGCAGCGTGCTGACGACGGTGTCCCCGCCGAGCTTGAGCCGGGCCAGGTCGTGCTCGAGCAGTTTTGCCGGGTTGCCGGCCAATTCGATCTTTTCGGCCGTGGTCATTTCGGCGGGGAAGGAATTGGTCTCGAGCACTTCCACCGCATACCGGTCCAGCAGCTTCAGTTGATCTCCGCTGACCGGTACGTTGGCTCCGTTGTTCGGATCGCTCGGCTGGGTCGAAAGCGCGGAAAAATCCGGTGCGCCGGTGAAACCCGCGATATTGCCGATCGCGACCAGGGCATTGCCGTGCGGAATCATCGCCTGGCGGACGACGTGGCCGTTGCGCATGGAAAAGCCGGGTTTGGTCTTGTTGGGCGTCCGGCCGTCCAGATCGGCGGGCAGCCGGATCGAACCGGCGCCCGGGCATAGAGCCAATAGCCGGGTTCGTGGTGCAGGTGATCCTTGAACAGCGGGTCGTTCAGCCGCGGGTCCGGATCGACGATGTCCTGCAGGTAGCGCAGCGCGAACAGCGGCGATTGCTCGTCGCCGCTCCCGATCCGGGAGAACGGGTGATCGACCGCCGAAAAGGTCAGCGTTTCCTGCGTGGTGTTGAACTTGCTCCGATGTGCCGGCGTAGTCGATTTCAGGTATGCGTTTTGCGCATTCAGCCTGTCGCGGCTGGCCTGGGTCTTGCCGTCTTCGGGTAGCTGGATCTGGCTGAAACCGCGCCCTTTCCAGGTACCGATCATTTGCTTGAGATATTCGAGCTGATTGACGTCGAAGCTTTCGTTTGCCATCTCTTGCTCCATTCCTGTCGATTGATTCCGCTGCCTGGGAAAACCTGCGAGTCCGCGTCGAATCTGCGGAACGCCGGCTTTTTGCTGCTGGTGCCGCCTCGGCGCCGGGCCGTCTCGCCGTCGCCGATCGAATGCCTTGCGAACATGGGCCGGGGTATTGCGCATTCCGTCCCTTCCTTCCTTCGAATACCCGCCGCCAGGCATCGGGGCGGCAGCAGGCGCGCGCCGTCCCCGGCCCTTGCTCCATGGAGCAGCGGCCTGTCATGGTTTGAATCGATCGGCGCGAAGAACGACGCGAGGGCGGCCGTGGCCTGGGCCTCGGCGGCCGGGCTTGCGCCGCGCTGCCGCCGGCTTCAGGTCGCGATGGCGCAGTGCCGCGGACCGGCTTCTTCGCCGTCGCCCTCGCGGCGATAGGCGGGCGAGGGATGCGCCGCGTGGCATACGTCGTGGTAGGCCGCGCCGGGCTTCACCCGCTGGTCGAACTGCGCGCGCAGCTCGATGCCGCCGTCGGCGCTGCCGTCGAGGTTGATGCGGAACGGTCCGGGAGGCGCTGCGTGGCGAGGGCCGCCCGGCTTGGCGGCCAGTTGCCGGTCGCCGCCGGCGTGGCGCTCGATCGCCGCGCCGGCGATCCAGTCGGTCGCCGGCCGCGCCGCGATGACCGTCGCCTGCAGGGTCAGCAGCACGCCGCCGCCGTCGGCGTCGGCCAGCTCGATCTGCACCGGCCCGGCGACGGGGCCGGCGTGCAGCAGCGGCGGGGTGGCGTAGCCGGCGGCGTCGGTGACCACCTCGAGGCCGGCGATCGAGGGCGCGCCGTCGAAGCCGCTGCCGGTCAGGCTGCGCACGCAGAAGCGCACCGCGCGGCCGGCCAGCGCTGCGCCGTGCGCGTCGAGCGCCTGCACCCGCAAGGGCTGCGCGAACGGCCGGCCGATCGCGGCCTGCTGGCCGTCGATGCCGCCGGCGGCCGCCAGCCGGGCGATGCGCGGCCGGGCGACGACGGCCAGCGCCAGTCCGATGCCGCGGCCGTCGAGCTGGCCGCGGCCGCGGAAATCGCCGGTGCCGTGGAAGCGCAGCACCCGCTTGCCGGCGACCGGCCCGCCTGCCTTGCGGTAGCGCCGCGCCGCGGCTTCGAGCAGGTGCAGCGTGCCGTCGGCCTCGAGCAGGCCATAGTTGCCGGCCAGCGCGGCGATCGGCGGCAGGCCGCCGACCACGTGGGGCTTGATGTCGTACATGGTCAGCCAGGCCACCACGCTGCCGTCCTCGCGCAGTGCGGTGCTGCCGGCGATCTCGCGCACCCGGTCGAGCCGGCGGCCGTCGAGTTCGACGAAACCGCCGGTGTTGACGCCGGCGCGCCACCATTCGTAGACGGTGCCGTCGTCGAGCAGCGCCTGGTATTCGAAGAAGGAGCCGGCGATGGCGCGCACCCGGCCCTGCGGGAAGTCGTCCGGCAGCGGCTGGTCGGTGCCGGCGCGGTACCACGCGCGGACGTGGCCGTCCTCGGTCAGCGCGAAGCCGCGCACCGCGTCGCCGAGGATGGCCTTGATCGGATGGACGCCGGCGAGGAAGGCCGGCGGATAGCTTTCGGTATGGTCGGGCAGCGAGCTGACCAGCCGGTCGTCGGCCGTCACCGCGACCCACGAGGTCGACAGGTCGGTGCCGTCGTTGCGGGTGCAGACCAGCTTGAAGCGCTCCTCGTCGAGCGTGCGGCGCAGTGCGGCCCGTTGCGCCGGGTCGCCGCCGAGCGGCACGTCGCCCCAGCGGTGCAGCTGGCCGTCGCGGGTCACCGCCAGGCCATAGGCCCGCCAGGCCTGCTCGTCGGTCGAGGCGGCGAGCGAGACGATCTGGCCGGGATCCTGCCGCAGCGCGGCCGGCAATTGTTCGAGCGCCGCGCGGAACGGGCGGCGCAGGGCGTCGTCGGGTGTCCATGCGACCAGCTCGGCCGGGACGGAGAAGGGCGCGTCGAGTCGGATCGGCTGGTCGGCCGACACGAAGGCATGGAGATCGCTGGTCGCGAGGGGGCGCATGTCGGATTCCTCCTGCTCGGCAAAAAATGACCGGAACCGCCGGGTCGCGGGAGGAGGCCGCGCCCGGCTGGTTCCGGAGTGCGCCCGGTAGGGCGCGGGGTGTGCGACGCGGGATCGCCGAATGGTCGACGGGTACCGGCCCACCCGCTCCATTTCTTGTTGTTTGTTCTTTTCTTGTTTGATATCGGAACGGCTTGTTCACCGTTTTTATGCGGCCTGGTGCTGCCGCTTCATGGGTACTGCTGCTTCACTCGCTCTCTGCTCTTTTTATCTGCCGACGGGCGCGGCCTCGGCCGATGCGCCCGGTCACGGCCGGAATGACGGTATTTCGCCCTGCCTTCCGATCGAACGGCGATCGCGCCGGAATCGATCCGGCCGATTGCCCGAATTCATGTCTCAGGGGGAACAAGCATGGCGATCCCGGCCGAAACCGGGATCGCGGCGCCGATCGGCCATGACGGGCCGGCGGCGAAACGCATGCGGGAGCGCTGCGGTTCGCCTGCCGAGGAGACGCCTGCCATGGGAAAGGCGGTTTTCATGAATCACTCCGGGAGACGCGTTCTTATTAGGATGATTCGACATCGTCCGGCGCCCGTTTAGAGTCGGATACGGATCGCGGCGTGTCTGGCGCAAATAGTGGGAGCTTCGGATCGGCGCCGCAATATCGATGCGACGAGCTAGGAAATCGGCGGATGAGCCATGGCGAGCGCCGATATTCGCCGAATGGGACGATTCGATCGGATTGCAATACCAATTGGAGTCCAATTCGGAGTGGAATCAGGCCAATTCAATTGGCGGGCTTGAAATCCAATACCTTCGGCGGATAACCAGCTTCAAGAATCCAATGCGCTTTGGATTGTTTGGGGATTTGGCGCGGACGATGCAGAGGACCGGCGGATTCCGGCATGGCCGGATCGGGCCTGCGGCTTATCCGCCTGGCGGTTTGCCGTGCGCTTCCCGGCAAGGGCCGTGCTCGCCCTGCGTTCAAGCGTGCGCGATCGCTGCCGCCCGACCGTCCGCCAGCCGTGCCGCCAGCCCGCTGGCGCGCCGCGTCTCGCGGCCGATCGCCGCGGCCAGCGTGGCGGCCGAGCCCCATATCGCGACCTGGCGCCGCGCGCGCGTCACCGCGGTGTAGACCAGGCTGCGGTCGAGCAGCGGGGCGTCCTCGTCCGGCAGCAGCAGCCAGACCGCGTCGAATTCCGAGCCCTGCGACTGGTGCACGGTGAGCGCGAAGGCGGTGTCGTGCGCCGGCAAGCGGCCCGGCGCCAGTGCGCGCCAGCCGTCGGCGGCGGGGAAGTGCACCCGCAGGCCGTCGTCGGTCGCCAGCGTCAGGCCGACGTCGCCGTTGGCGAGGCCGAGCGCGGTGTCGTTGGCGCGCACGATCACCGGCCGGCCCGGGTACCACGGCTGGCGGCGCGGGTCGTGCCGCAGCACGCGGGTCTCGACCAGCCGGTTGATCGCCTCGACGCCGACCGGACCGTCGCGCAGCGCGCACAGCAGCCGCAGCCGCTCGAACGCGCGCCAGGCGGCGTCGGCGTCGCGCGCCGCGACGGCGGCGCGGTAGCCGGCCAGCGCGGCTTCGAGCCCGGCCACCAGCGCCGGCAGCCAGTCGGCGGCGCGGCCCGGCTGCCAGGCGAGTTCGCCTGCCGTGGGCGCGGTTGCCCCGGCCAGCGGCTGTTGCCGCAGCAGCGCGATCGCCGCGTCGGCCTGGCCGCGGTTGGCCAGTTGCGCCAGCGCGCCGATGCCGCTGGCGCTGTCGAAGCGGTGGCTCACCTCGAGCAGGGCGATGCCGTCGGCCAGCGCGCCGGCGTCGGGCGCGGCCCCGGCTGGGCTGGCCGGCTTGCGCATGCCGGTGGCGGCGGCCAGGCGGGCCAGGCCGGCGGTGGAGTGGCCGGCCTGGGTGACCAGTTCGGCGAAGGCGCTGCCGGCCTCGACCGAGGCGAGCTGGTCGCGGTCGCCGAGCAGGATCAGCCGGGCGTCGGCCGGCAGCGCTTCGAGCAGCCTGGCGAACAGCGCGAGATCGATCATCGAGGCTTCGTCGACCACCAGCGCGTCGAGCGCCAGCGGATGGGCCGCGTCGTGGCGCGGCCGGGCCGAGTCGGGCCGGAAGCCCAGCAGCCGGTGCAGCGTGATCGCCTCGGCCGGCAGCGCGGCCTGGGTGACCAGGTCGAGGCCGAGCCGCTCGCGCGCGCCGGCCAGAGCCTCGACCATGCGCGCGGCGGCCTTGCCGGTCGGCGCGGCCAGCCGGATGCGGCAGCCCGGCTCGAGCGCCACCAGCGCGGCCAGCACCTTGGCCACGGTGGTGGTCTTGCCGGTGCCGGGCCCGCCCGAGATCACCGCCACCCGGTTGAGCAGCGCGGTGGCGGCGGCGCGGCGCTGGCCGTCGTCGGCCGGCGTGCCGGCGAACAGCGGATCGAGCGCCGCGCGCACCCGTTCCGGCGCGACGGCGGCCGGGCCGGCGCGGCGGCGCAGCGCGGCGGCCAGCGTCACCTCGTCGGCCCACAGCCGGGCCAGGTAGAGCCGGTCGCCGTCGAGCAGCAGCGGCGCGTAGCCGGCGGGCGCGGCGACGAAGCCGCTGGCCAGCAGCGCGGCGCGCCAGTCGGCCAGGGCGGGCAGCTCGATGCCGTTCCAGCGGCTGCCGGCCATGTCCGCCAGCTCGACGCAGACATGGCCCTCGTCGGCGCGCGCGGCGGCGAGGCCGGCGGCGGCCAGCGCGGCGGGCGCGGCGGCGGGGTGGCTGGCCTGCAGCCATTCGACCAGCTCGGCGGCGTAGGGGGGGAGGAGGGCGGTGTTCATCTTTGGTGTGAGGCGTGAGGTGTCAGGCGTGAGGTGTAACCCCATCCCCTCCCAACCTCCCCCTTGAAGGGGGAGGGGCCGGCCGCGCAAGTTTCGGTCGGCAGTGATCTCCAAACGTGTCGCAATAGAACTCCCTCCCCTTCAAGGGGAGGGGTGGGGGCGGCCGGCGTCGGCTGGGGATGGGGTTACACCTCACGCCTGACACCTCACACCTCACGGCCGCCGCCGCACAGCAGCGTCTCCAATCCCTCGATCAATGCCAGCGGCGGCGCATACCGCCACACGCCGCCCTCCGGCACGCCGCGCAGGAACACATAGATCGCGCCGCCGAAATCGCGCGCGTAGTCGTAGTCGCGCAGCCGCCACTTCAGGTAGCGGTGCAGCGCCACGCAATACACCAGCGCCTGCAGATAGTAGTGCTCGGCCGCCATCGCCGCTTCCAGCGCGGCCGGGCCGTAGCCGGGCAGGCGGTTCGACTTCCAGTCGAGCACGTAGTGGCGGCCGTCGAGTTCGCATACCAGGTCGATGAAGCCCTTGAGGTAGCCCGCGCCGACCTCCGCCTCGAGGCCGGCGGCCGCCTCTGCGAAACGGGCCGGCAGGCCGGCCGCCGGATCGGCCAGCAAGGCCGCCAGCGCCGGCCATTCGAAGCGGCGCAGGCGGTAGGTGAACTCGAGCTCCACCAGCCGGCGGCCGGCCGGCAGCCCGGCCAGCCGCGCACCGCCCGCCGTCAGCGGCGTGGCCAGCGTCCGCTCGACCAGCTCGGCCGCCAGCGGCGCCAAGGCCGGGTCGAAGCCGTGCTGGCGCAACAGCCGCGCCGACATCGCCTCGAGCGCGGGCCGGTCGCGGCGGGCGAAATCCCACTCCTCGAACAGCGCATGCAGGCAGACCCGGCACGCGGGCCGGCCGGCAGGCGGTCGAAGCCGTAAGGGTCGGCGTGCGGCGGCTCGACCGGCGCCGCGGCCTCCTCGGCCGGCAGCACCGCGCCGTCGTGGTCGGGCGCCTCGGCGTGCAGGCCGGCGGTCAGGCCGGAGAAGCTGCTCATGCGCCACTGCCAGCGCAGCTTGCGCGCCAGCGTCGCCACTGACGGCTCGAACGCGGCGGCCGGCGGCGGCGCCGGCGGCACGCGTTCGCCGCCCTCGTCGATCCAGGCCATCGCGCCGTTCGACGCCGCGACCAGCGCCGACACCTCGGCCTGCAGCGCCGCCGCGTCGCGCTCGCGCAGCGCGCCGCCGGCCAGCAGCCAGCCGAGCGCCGACTGCTGTACGTCCTTCACCGCGCCCCAGGCGACGTAGCAGGCGCTGCGCGGCCGCGTCAGCGCCACGTAGAGCAGCCGCAGCTTCTCGGCCAGCCGCTCGGCGCTGGCGGCCTGCCAGTGCTCGGCCAGCCGCGGCGAGCCGAAATCGAGCAGCGCGCGGCCGTCCTCGTGGCACAGCGGAATGGTCTCGTGCTGGCGGAACAGCTGGCCGTCCCACAGGAAGGGGCAGAACACCACCGGGTATTCGAGCCCCTTGGCGGCGTGGATGGTGACCAGCTTGACCCGGCTGGCGTCGCTTTCCAGCCGCATCAGCCGCGCATCCTCCTCGCCGGCCGCGGCGCCGCCGAGCTCGGCGCGGTACCAGGCCAAGAGCGGCGCCAGGCCGTGCTGGCCATGGTGGGCCTGCTCGACCAGCTCGAACAGGTGCAGCAGATTGGTCAGCCGCCGCTCGCCCTGCGGCCGGCCGGCCAGCCGCGCCGCGCTGCCGCTGCCGATCAGCCAGCCGGTCAGCGCTGCCATCGGGCCGTGCGCCAGCAGCTCGCCGTGCCAGCGGCGGAAATCGGCCAGCGTGGCGTCCCAGCCGCGCTCGTCGCGCAACAGGCCGGCCAGCGTGGCGGCGTCGAGGCCGACGGTCGGGGTGAACAGCGCGGTGCGGATCGCCCGCTCGCCCGGTTCGGCCAGCGCCGCCAGCACCTGCAGCAGGTCGCGCGCCTCGTCGGTGTCGAACACGCTCTGCCGGCTGATGCGCACGCTGAGCACGCCGCGCTCGGCCAGCGCCAGCTGCATCGCCGCCAGCTCGCCGTGGGTGCCGGCCAGCACCGCCACGTCGCCGCCGCCGAGCGGCCGGCCGCCGAGGCTGGCGCGGCCCGGCGCCAGCAGCGCGGCGATGCGGTCGGCCGTCAGCCTGACCGCCTCGGCGCGCGCGGCCAGGCGGCCCAGCATCGCCTCGTCGTCCGCCGCCAGCCATTGCCAGCCGAGCGCGGCCTGGGCCGTGCCGTCGAGTTCGAGCGCCGGCTTGTCGTCGATCGCGTCGACGTGGGCGTAGTCGAGCTCCTCCAGCAGGAAGGGCGCGGCGCTGCAGCGGAACAGCTGCTCGATCGCGCCGACCAGCGCCGGCGTGCTGCGGCGGTTGGTGGTCAGGCTGTAGCGCCGCTCGAGCGGCACCCGGTCGCGCGCCGCCAGGTAGGCGTGCAGCTCGGCGCCGCGGAACGCGTAGATCGCCTGCTTGGGGTCGCCGACCAGGAAGGTGGCGTGGGGGGCGCCGCCGCCCTCCGCTGCGTCGTCGGCCGCGAGCCCGCCAAACAGGTCTTCGCCGCGGGCCATCTCCTCTCCGGCGACCGCCGCGTCGGCTGCCGCATCAGCGGCTGCCGCGGCAACGGCCGGCGCAGCATCGGCTGCCGCCCCGAACAGCCGGTCGAAGATGCGGAACTGCAGCGGATCGGTGTCCTGGAATTCGTCGATCAGCGCGGCGCGGTAGCGCGTGCGCAGCGCCGCGGCCAGGGCGTCGCCGGCCGGGCCGGCCAGGGCGGCGTCGAGCTCGACCAGCAGGTCGTGGAAGCTCATCGCGCCGGCGGCCGCCTTGCGCTCGGCCAGCCGCGCCGCCAGCTCGCCGATCAGCCGGGCGTGGGTGGCGGCCAGCCGCGCCTTGCGCGCGGCGTCGAGCCGCTGCGCCTGCTCGGCCAGCGGCCGCAGCGCGGCGAACAGCGGCGGCACCGGCGGCCCGCCCTTGGCGGCATCGGCCAGCGCATCGCCGAACAGCCGCCAGACCTTGCCCGGCAGGCTGCCGTCCTTTTCGACTGGCACGCCGGCGCGGGCCGGGCCGGCCAGCCAGCCGTCCCAGAACGCCAGCGCGCCGTCGAGGTAGCGGCGCTGGTGGCTGCGGCCGTCGAGCAGCTTGGCGTCCGACTGCGCCAGCAGCCAGTTGCGCGCGTCCGTGCCCTCGGCGCCGTGCCAGCGTGCGGCCAGCGCGGCGTGGTCGGCGGCGAAGCCGGCCAGCAGCGCGTCGCTGTCGGCGCTGCCCTCGGGCAGGGCGATCTCCAGTTCGGGCAGCGCCAGCCAGCCGCGCAGCAGCGCGACCCAGGCCTCGGGCGTCTGCCGCTTGTCGATCAGGTAGTCGAGCCAGTCGCGGCTGGCGTGGGCGGTCTCGTCCTTCCAGGCCGCGTCGGCGGCGGCCTGCAGCAGCTCGGCCTCGTCGGCCAGGAAGCTGCGGTCGAGCTCCAGCCCGGCCGCCAGCGCATGCTCGCCGAGCGCGCGCTGGCAGAAACCGTGGATGGTGAACACCGCCGCGGTGTCGAAGCCCGAGACCGCGGCGCGCAGCCGCAAGGCGTCGGCGGCCGCCGCCTCGCTGCCCAGCGCTGCGCGGCCGGCCACCAGCGGGTAGAGGAAATGCGCGTCGCGCTCGGCCAGGGCGGCCATCGCGGCGGCGTCGCCGGCCTGCTCCAGCGCTTCGGCCAGCTCGGCCAGGCGGCGGCGGATGCGGTCGCGCAGCTCGGCGGTGGCGGCCTTGGTATAGGTCACCACCAGGATCTGCTCGGGCACCAGCGCGCGTTCGAGCACCAGCCGGGCATACAGCGCGGCGATGGTCCAGGTCTTGCCGGTGCCGGCGCTGGCCTCGATCAGGTTGAGGCCGTCGAGCGGCGCATCGAGCGCGCGGAAGGGGCGGGCGCTCATGCCGGCAGCTCCGTCAGCGTCTCGTGCGCCAGCATCGGCGCGATCAGCGTGTCGGCCAGCGCGGCGAAGGCTTCGCCCAGCGGCGGCTGGTCGCGCCACAGCGCGCGCACCGCGTCGCGTGCGCCTTCGCCGGCGGCCTGCTCGCTGCCCAGCCAGGCCTTGAGCGCTTCGGCCCAGGCCTTGTCCAGGCTGCCGCCCTTGCCGTCGCGGCCCTTGAGCCAGGCCAGCGCGCAGCGCGGCAGCAACGGCGGCGGCCGCTGGTGGGCGTCGCGCCAGGCCGCCAGCCACGGCCGCAGCAGCGCGCGCGCGTCGGCCGGGGCGCGGTAATGGGCGACTTCGTCGAGCCCGACCAGCCGGGTCGCGCAGGCGATGCCGGCCGGCTGGGCGATGCACAGCAGCAGGTGCTGCAGCCAGGCCGCCAGCCGCGCGCTGTCCCACAGCGGGCCGGGCTGCTGCAGCTGCAGGCCGTCGGCGCCGATGCCGCGCAGCAGGCCGCCGAGGCGGAGATGGTCGAGTTCGAGGTCGATCGACAGGCTGCGCTCGGGCCGTTCGCGCCAGGCCGCCAGCGCCGGGGCGAAGCGGGCCGCCTCGCGCTCGGCCCACAGCGCGCCGGTGGCGCCCATCGGCAGCACCGCGGCGGCGTGGCCGAGCGCGGCCAAGGCGGCCGGCTCGCCGGCGTGGCGCTCGGCCAGCTCGAGCAGCGCCCGCTCGTCCTGGCGCTGCAGCGCGAACGGCTCGCGCGCCGCCAGCTCGGCCTCGGCGCGCTCGAAGCGCACGCCCTGGCGGCGCAGGAACCAGCCGGCCGGGTCGCCGGCGAAGGCCAGCAGCTCGTCCAGTTCCAGCGTGGCCGGCTGGGCGATCGCCCAGTCGGCGCCGTCGAGCGGCGCGGCCGGCTGGTCGCCGCGGCCGGCCTGGCGGGCGATGCCGGCCCAGCGCGCATCGAAGGCCGGCAGCGCGGCGCGGCCGCCGAAGCGGTCGGGCGAGAAGGCCTGCAAGGGATGCTGGTGCAGCAGCGCCGGCCCGGCCTCGCCCAGCGTGTCGACCAGGTCGGCGATCACCGTCGACGGCGGCAGCGCGACATCGGAGCGCGCGTCGCGGCCGGTATAGAACAGCAGCAGCGCGTCGCGCGCCGCCAGCACGGTCTCGAGGAACAGCCAGCGCTCGTCGAGCGCGCGGGCGCGGTCGCCGCGGCGCGGATGGCGCGCGATCAGGTCGAAGCCGTCGGGCTGGCTGTCGCGCGGGAAGGCGCCGTCGTCGAGGCCGAGCACCGCCACCACCCGGAACGGCAGGTTGCGCATCGGCATCAGCTGGGCGAAGGTCACCCCGCCGGTAAGGAAGCCGCCGGCGCTCGAGCCGTCGCCGAGCCGGCCTTCCAGCCACTCGACCACCGCGGCGCGGCCGACCGGCGCGGTCACGCCGGCGTGTTCGGCCAGCTCGGCCAGTTCCACCAGCGCGCCGCGCAGGCGGTCGAGCGCGGCCTGGTCGGCGGCCTCGTGGCCGGGGTCGGCGAACCAGCCGTCGATCCATTGCAGCAGGAAGCCGCTCCACTCGGCCGGCGGCCGCTCGTGCGCCAGCGCGTCCTGCCAGCGGCCGAGCTGGCGCACCACCCGCGCCAAGGCGGCGACGCGGTCGGCGAAGCGCAGGTCGAGGCCGTCGGCCGGCAGCAGCGCGCCGAACAGCGGCAGGGAGGATTCGGCGCCGGCCGCGGCCGGGTCGACCGGCAGCCGGCGCGGCAGCGCCACGCCGAGCAGCAGCCGGCCGATGCCGGCCTCCCAGCTGAATTCGTCGCCGCTGCGGCCGCGGCGGATGCCGCCGCGGGCGATCCATTCGCGCAGCAGCGGCAGGTCGGCCTCGGCCAGGCCGAAGCGCGCCGCCAGCGCCGGGATTTCGAGCAGCGCGGCGATGCGGCCGGCTTCCCAGTCGCTGTCCGGCAGCCGCAGCAGCGCGACGAAGCCGGCCAGCAAGGGCGAGGCGGCCAGGCCGCCGCGGTCGGCCACCGCGAACGGCACGGCCGGCTCGCCATGGCCGAATACCGCCTCGATATGCGGCGCATAGCCTTCGACGTCCGGGCACAGCACCACCACCTGGTCGGGCTGCAAGGTCGGGTCGGCGGCGAAGCGCGCCAGCAGCGCGTCCTTCAGCGTCTCGACCTGGCGCTGCGGGCCGTGGCAGGCATGGATCGCCAGGCTGTCGTCGGCGGTGAAGCGGACCGGTTCGAGCGTCAGCACGGCGTGCTGCAGCGCGCCCAGCAGGTGGTCCGGCGCGCTGTCGTCGAACAGGCTGGTCAGCTCGTCGGCGCCGGCCAGCTCGTCGAAGAACACCCGGCCCTGCGCGCCCCAGGCTGCCAGCAGCCGCTCGCCCGGCGCCAGCGTCTGCGCCTTGCGGGTCAGGTCGCCCCACGGCGCGGCGCAGGGGTTGAGCGCGAACAGGCAGACGTCGATGCGGCGGCTCAGCGCGCGCAATACGTCGAGCATCAAGGGCGGCAGGCTGGAGCTGCCGAACAGCACGATGCGCTCGGGCAGGTCGAGCGGCGCCGCATCGGCCAGCCGCGCCAGCAGCTCGCGCATCAGGTCGGCCCGGTGCGGGCCGTCGCGATCGGCCGCCAGCCGGCGCCACAGCTGGGCCTGCCAGTCCTCGTCGCGGCCGAGGTTGCGCAGCTGGCCGGCTTCCCAGGCTTCGAGCCAGTCGGGCCGGTAGACCAGGTAATGATCGAACACGTCGGCGATGCGGCGCGCCAGCCGCCAGCGCCGCCGCTCGGCCACCGCGGCTACCTGGCCCGGCGGCCGGGCCAGGTAGCCGGCCAGCGCCGGCGGCGGATCGGCCAGCAGCGCGTGCAGCCGCCAGGCCAGCGCGTCGGCGCCGAACGGGCCCTTGCGCGATTGCGGGCCGAGCACCTGTTCGATCAGCCGCCACAGGAAGGTGGCCGGCAGCGGGAAGTCGACGTTGGCGCACACCCCGAAGCGCTCGGCCAGCGCCAGCGCCAGCCAGCGGCCCATGCCGCGCGCCTGCACGATCACCGTCTCGCGCGCGTACGGGTCGGCCGGCGGCTGCGCCAGCACGCCGTCGAGCAGCGCGGCCAGGGTTTCGAGGCGGTTGGACTGGTAGAGGTGGAGCACGGTCGGCGGCGGTGGCGGGCGGTGGGAAAGGGCGGGGCGCCGGGTTGCAGCCGGGCATTGTATGCCAGCTCCGCGCGGCGTTTGTCGGCCGCCCGAATGCAAGTAGAATCCGGACCCGAAGCATGGACTCCCATCCATACTTGCCATGACCGGCGTGGGCTCCTGCCCATGCTTTCCGATTACGATCGGTCTGGACTCCGGTCCATACTTTTCATGATTGATCGCGCCAGCGCGATCGCATTCGAAGCGGATCCATTTTCCCGATGCTGACGTTCCAGGACATCATCCTCACGCTCCAGAAATACTGGGGCGACTACGGCTGCGTGCTGCTGCAGCCCTACGACTGCGAAGTGGGCGCGGGGACCTTCCACACCGCCACCTTCCTGCGCGCGCTCGGCCCCGAGCCGTGGAACGCCGCCTACGTGCAGCCGAGCCGCCGCCCCAAGGACGGCCGCTACGGCGAGAACCCCAACCGCCTGTTCCAGCACCACCAGTTCCAGGTGGCGCTCAAGCCCAGCCCCGACGACATCCAGGATCTCTACCTCGGCTCGCTGCGCGCGCTCGGGCTCGATCCGACGGTGCACGACATCCGCTTCGTCGAGGACGACTGGGAAAGCCCGACGCTGGGCGCCTGGGGCCTCGGCTGGGAAGTCTGGCTGAACGGCATGGAAGTGACCCAGTTCACCTACTTCCAGCAGGTCGGCGGCCTCGACTGCAAGCCGGTGCTCGGCGAGATCACCTACGGCCTCGAACGGCTGGCGATGTACCTGCAGGGCGTCGAAAACGTCTACGACCTGGTCTGGACCCACCTGCCCGACGGCCAGCCGGTCAGCTACGGCAACGTGTTCTACCAGAACGAGGTCGAGCAATCGAAGTACGCCTTCGAGCATTCCAACGTCGAACTGCTGTTCCGCCAGTTCAACGATTACGAGGCCGAGGCGACCCGCCTGCTGGAAGCCGAAGTGCCGCTGGCGGCCTACGAGATGATCATGAAGGCCAGCCACACCTTCAACCTGCTCGATGCGCGCGGCGCCATCTCGGTGACCGAGCGCGCCGCCTACATCGGCCGTATCCGCACGCTGGCGCGCGGCGTGGCGCAACGCTACTACGACGCCCGCGAAGCGCTCGGCTTCCCGATGCTGAAGAAGGACTGATCCGCCATGAAGCGCGCCGCCCTGCTGTTGCTGCTGTTGGGCCTCGCCGCCTGCGACAAGCTGGGCGGCACCTATATGAACACCAAGGACGCCGAGCCGCCGCCGCCGATCCCCGACGACAAGAGCGCCGACTGGCGCCTGTACGGCCAGGAAGCCGGCTTCGACACCAAGGTGTCGTACGACAGCATCGAGACGGTACAGGCCGACGGCTATTCCGACCCGCTGGTCTACGTCTGGGTGCTGCGCGAATTCAAGGCCGACCAGAAGTCGAGCTTCGAGGACGAATACGACTACCGCAAGGAATACGACCGCTTCGTCATCGACTGTGCCAAGCGCCAGATTGCCGGCATCGCGGTCGAGCGTCACGACAAGGACGGCGACCAGACCAGCCGCCGCGACGTGCCGGGCTTCCAGTGGGAATTCCAGCCGGCCGGCCAGGGCAACTACCAGGCCGATTTCGTCAACCAGGTCTGCCAGGCGGCCAAGCAGAAGACGGCCGCCGGGCAATAGCGCCCATTCAACGCATCCGCGCGGCCAGGCGACGGCGCCATGCCCGCCCCGCCGCGGCGAAAAAGAAGTCCCATGAGCCAAACCCTACTGATCGAACTGTTCACCGAAGAACTGCCGCCCAAGGCGCTGCCCAAGCTGGCGGCCGCCTTCGCCGAGACGATTGCCGGCGAATTGCGCAAGCTCGGCTTCGCTGCTGCCGACGCCGCCGTCACCGAGTACGCCAGCCCGCGCCGGCTGGCGGTCAGCGTGGCCGGCGTGGCGGCGGTGCAGCCCGACCGCGTGGTCGAGAAGAAGGGCCCGGCGGTCGCCGCCGGCTACAAGGACGGCCAGCCGACGCCCGCGCTGCTCGGCTTCGCCCGTTCCAACGGCCTCGGCGCCGACCAGCTCGACCAGCTGGCCCAGGTCAGCGACGGCAAGCAGGACGTGTTCGTGTTCCGCAGCGAGAAGAAGGGCGAGCCGCTGGCCGCCTGCCTCGCCGGCATCGTCGCCGACGCGCTGAAGAAGCTGCCTGCCCCCAAGCTGATGCGCTGGGCAGCCGCGACGGCCAGTTCATCCGGCCGGTGCACGGCCTGGTGATGCTGCTGGGCAGCGAGGTGGTCGCGGGCGAGGTGCTCGGCTTCGAGGCGGGCCGGGTCACCGGCGGCCACCGTTTCCTGTCCAAGGGTCCGGTCGAGATCCCGAACGCCGACGCCTATGCCGCCACGCTGCGCGAGCAGGGCCGCGTGATCGCCGGCTTCGCCGAGCGGCGCGCGCTGATCGTCGAGCGGCTCGGCGCGATGGCCGCGGAACGCGGCGCCACCATCGCCGGCGGCGACGCGCTGATCGACGAGGTGACCGCGCTGGTCGAATGGCCGGTGGTGCTGGAAGGCAGCTTCGAGGAGCACTTCCTCGAGGTGCCGCAGGAATGCCTGATCCTGACCATGCAGCAGAACCAGAAGTATTTCCCGCTGCTCGACGCCCAGGGCAAGCTGACGCACCGCTACCTGATCGTCTCCAACCTCGAGACCGCCGACCCCTCGCACATCATCCACGGCAACGGCCGGGTGCTGCGCGCGCGGCTCAGCGACGCCCGCTTCTTCTACGAGCAGGACCGCAAGCACGCGCTGGCCAACCGGCTGCCGCGCTTCGAGCAGGTGGTCTACCACAACAAGATCGGCAGCCAGGCTGCCCGCATCGAGCGGCTGTCCACGCTGTCCAGCCATATCGCGCTCGAATTGAGCGGCGATGCCGCGGTCGCGGCCCAGGCGGCCTACGCCGGCCAGCTGGCCAAGGCCGACCTCTTGACCGACATGGTCGGCGAGTTCCCCGAGCTGCAAGGCATCATGGGCACCTACTACGCCCGCCACGACGGCGTCGACGCCACCGTGGCCGCGGCGATCGAGGGCCACTACCACCCGCGCTTCGCCGGCGACAGCCTGCCGGTCGGCACGGTGGCGCAGGCGGTCTCGCTGGCCGACAAGCTCGAGACCCTGGTCGGCATCTGGGGCATCGGCCTGGTGCCGACCGGCGACAAGGATCCGTTCGCGCTGCGCCGCGCCGCGCTCGGCGTGCTGCGCATGCTGGTCGAGGATCGCCTGCCGCTGGACCTGCGCGCCGCGCTGGCGCGTGCCGCCGGCCTGTTCCCGGCCGGCGTGGTGGCCGAGGGCACGGTCGAGGGCGTGTTCGGCTTCATGCAGGAACGGCTGAAGAACCTGCTGGCGGCCGAACACCCGGCCGGCGACATCGAGGCGGTGCTGGCCGACGGCCCGAGCCGGCTCGACGAGATCGGCCGCAAGCTGGCCGCCGTGGCCGAGTTCAAGCAGCTGCCCGAGGCCGCCGCGCTGGCCGCCGCCAACAAGCGCATCGGCAACATCCTCAAGAAGAACGTGGCGCCCGGCGAGGCGCTGCCGGCGATCGATCCGGCGTTGCTGGCCGAGGCCGCCGAGCGCGACCTGCATGGCGCGCTGATCGACCTGCAGGCGCCGGTCGAAGCCGCCTTCGCCGCGCACGACTACACGCTGGCGCTGAAGAAGCTGGCCGGCCTGCGCGCGCCGGTCGACGCCTTCTTCGACGGCGTGATGGTGATGGCCGACGACGCGGCGGTCCGCGCCAACCGGCTGGCGCTGCTGGCGGCGCTGAGCGGATTGATGAACCGGGTGGCGGATATTTCGCTTCTGGAATGCGGTGAAAGGTGAAACGTGAAAGGTGAAACGTGGTTCGCCGCGCCGCGGCTCAAGTCAAGCCTGCGGCGAGCATCGTAAGTGCGGCGCCGCCGCACCGCAATTCACCGGCACCGCGTAGCGGTGGATCACATTTCACGTTTCACATTTCACGTTTCACGGCCCTTATGAAACTCGTCATCCTCGACCGCGACGGCGTCATCAACCACGACCGCGACGACTTCGTGAAGTCGGCCGCCGAATGGGTGCCGATCGACGGCAGCCTCGAAGCGATCGCCCGGCTCAATCACGCCGGCTGGCGCGTGGTGGTCGCGACCAACCAGTCGGGCATCGGCCGCGGCCTGTTCGGCATGGCCGAGCTGAACGCCATGCACGACAAGCTGCACCGGCTGCTGGCCGGCGTCGGCGGCCGGGTCGACGCGATCTTCCTGTGCCCGCACACCGCCGACATGCAATGCGGCTGCCGCAAGCCCAAGCCCGGCATGTACCGCGACATCGGCCTGCGCTTCGACGCGCGGCTCGACGAGACGCCGGTGATCGGCGACAGCCTGCGCGACCTCGAGGCCGCCGCCGCGGTCGGCGCCCAGCCGATCCTGGTGCGCAGCGGCAAGGGCGAGAAGACGCTGGCCAAGGGCGGCCTGCCGGCCGGCACGCGGGTCTACGCCGATCTGTCCGAAGCGGTCGACGCGCTGATCGACGCCGGGGAGGACTGAGTTGCGCGATTTCCTCACCTGGCTGCGCTCGGCCCTCTACATGCTGGGCTGGGCCGCCAATACCGTGCTGTGCGCGGCCGGCTGCATGCTGGCCTTGCCGCTGCCCTACAAGGTGCGCTACGGCGTGATCAGCTACTGGTGCTGGTTCGCGCTGCGCTGGCTGGAGCTCACCTGCGGCCTCAAGGGCCGGGTGATCGGCCGCGAGAACCTGCCGCGCGACGCCGCGGTGGTGATGAGCAAGCACCAGTCGGCCTACGAGACCATGGCGCTGCAGCGGCTGCTGCCGCTGACCGCCTGGGTGGTCAAGCGCGAGCTGCTGTGGATCCCGTTCTTCGGCTGGGGCTGTGGAGTCTCCGGCCGATCGCGCTCAACCGTTCCAACCGCGCCGAGGCCGGCCGCCAGCTGATCGAGCAGGGCAAGGCGCGGTTGCGCGACGGCGCCTGGATCGTGATCTTCCCGGAGGGCACCCGCATCGCCGCCGGCCGTCGCGGCAAGTACAAGCAGGGCGGCGCCCGGCTGGCCTGCGGTACCGGCGCGCCGGTGGTGCCGGTGGCGGTCAATTCGGGCGAATACTGGCCGCGCAACAGCTTCCTCAAGTATCCGGGCGAGATCGTGGTGTCGATCGGCCCGGCCATTCCCACCGTCGGCAAGACCGCCGACCAGGTCAACCGCGAGGTGTCGGCCTGGATCGAAGCCGAGATGGCGCGCATCAGCGGCGTCGGCCCGTGCTGGCCGGCCGGCAGGCAACCGGCCGAGGTCCATGGCACGGTCTCTGCCTGAGGCGGTCCGCCTGTTCACCGTGGCCGGCCGCAGCGTGCCGGTGCGGCTGACGCGCTCGGCGCGCCGCTCGGTCGGCCTGCGCATCGGCCCGGACGGCCTGGCCGTCACCCTGCCCAACCGCTTCCCGCTGTACGAACTCGACGCCGTCCTGCAGCGCAAGGCCGACTGGATCGTCGCCAAGCTCGACGAGCTGGCGGCCGGCCGCGCGCCGAGCCGCTGGCCGACGGCGCGGCGGTCGACTGGCTCGGCGAGCCGCATGCGGTCCGGCTCGGCTACCTGCGCGGCGAAGTGACCGCGGACGAGCTTCGGCTGGCCACGGCGGACCCGGCCGCGCTGCCGCAGGCATTGGAAAAGCTGATGCGGCGCGAGGCGCGCGCCTTCCTGGCCGAGCGGCTGGCGCTGTGGGCCGGCCGGCTCGGCCTGCAATACAGCGCCTTCAAGCTGACCAGCGCCGGCACGCGCTGGGGCAGCTGCACCTCGGCCGGCGCGATCCGGCTGCACTGGCGGCTGATGCAGGCGCCGCTGCCGGTGCTCGACTACGTGGTGATCCACGAGCTGTGCCACCTGGTCGAGCTGAACCACTCGGCCCGTTTCTGGGCGCTGGTGGCCAGCGTCTGCCCGGACTGGAAGCACAAGCGCGACTGGCTCAAGTGCGAGGGCGGGCGGTACTTCGCCTGGTGATGTGCGAGGCGGGCAGGTCGTAGGTAGGTCGGGCATAAAGCCCGACCTACGTTCGCGCTGCGAACCGTCAATCGGCGCTGCGAACTGCCCCCGCGCGGTAAAGCACCTTCTCCAGCGTCCCTGCATGGCAGCCAGGCCGTGCTGCGACGCCATGCCGCAGCCGGTCCGTCCGCGTCCCCGCTAGAATCGCGCGATGTCATCCGTTCCCGATTCGATCCTGCGCCGGCTGATCCTGCTGCGCGCGCTCACCGTCAGCGCCTACGCGGTCGCCATGCTGATCGGCGGCCTGGCGCTCGACTGGGCGCTGCCGCTGGTCTCGCTGAGCTTCATCTGCCTCTTGCTGGCCGGCTACAACCTGCTGGCCATCGGCCGGCTGCGGCTGGCGCGGCGCGGCTACCCGGCCGGCGATGCCGAAGTCGCGCGCCAGCTGGCGGTCGACATCGTCGGCCACGGCCTGTGGCTGTTCTTCGTCGGCGGCGCCACCAACCCGTTCACCGCGATGTTCCTGCTGCCGCTGACCATCGCCGCCGCCAGCCTGCCGGGCCGCTACGTCTGGCCGCTGACCGCGCTCACGCTGGCGACCTACTCGACCCTGATGGTCTGGTACATGCCGCTGCCGATCCCCGAGACGGCATTGGCGCAGGCCTTCTTCCTGCACACGGTCGGCATGTGGCTGGCCTTTGTCGCCGCCGCGCTGATCGTGGCCGGCCTGGTCGCCCGCATCGGCCGCCAGCTGCGCGACCAGCAGCGCGAGCTGCACGACGCACGCGAACGCGGCCTGCGCCAGCAGCAGGTGATGGGCCTGGCGATCCAGGCCGCCGGCGCGGCGCATCGGCTCGGCACGCCGCTGGCGACCATGACCGTGCTGGTCGACGAACTGGCGGCCGAGCATGCCGGCGATCGCGCGCTGGCGGCCGACCTGGCCGTGCTGCGCCAGCAGCTGGCGGCCTGCCGCGACGAACTGCAGCGGCTGCGCGCCGCCGGCGAGGCGCCGGCCGCCCTGCCGGCCGATGCCGCGCTGCTGGCGCTGCTCGACGATTGGCGGGTGGTGCGGCCGGCGCAGCATTGCGAGACGGCGGTGCTCGGCGGCGGCGAGCCGCCGCGGGTGGCCTGGGATTTCACGCTGCGCCAGTCGCTGATGAACCTGCTCGACAACGCCGCCGACGCCAGTCCCGACTGGCAGCGGCTGACGCTGGACTGGTCGGCCGGGCGCTTGCGGGTCGGCGTCGAGGATGCCGGCGCCGGTTTCGACGGGGTGGCGCCCACTCGCCGCGTCAGCGGCGAGGGCCGCGTCAGCGGCGAGGGGCACAAGAATGGCGAGGCCCGCGCGAGCGGCGAGGATGACGAGGCCGGCGACGGTCTCGGCGTCGGGATCGCGCTGGCGGTCTCGGCGATCGAGCGCAGCGGCGGCCGCGTCGAATGGCGCGCGCGGCCCGGCGGCGGTACGCGGGCCGAGATCGAACTGCCGGTGCTGCCCGCATGAAGACCGTGCTGATCGTCGACGACGATGCCATGCTGGCCGCAGTGCTGGCGCGCGCCTTCGGCCGCCGCGGCTGGCAGGCCGAGCTGGCCCACGACGCGGCCGGCGCGCTGGCGGCCGCGCGGCGGCAGCCGCCGAGCCACGCGGTGATCGACCTCAAGCTGGGCGCCGATTCGGGCCTGCGGCTGATCGCCGAGCTCAAGGCGCTGGCGCCGGCCTGCCGCATCGTGATGCTGACCGGCTATGCCAGCATCGCCACCGCGATCGAGGCGATCAAGCTCGGCGCGGTGCACTACCTGGCCAAGCCGGCCGCGGTCGACGAGATCATCGCGGCCTTCGACAAGGTCGACGGCGATGCGGCCGCCACGGTCGAGGCGCAGCCGCTCAGCGTCGAGCGGCTCGAGTGGGAACACATCCAGAAGGTGCTGGCCGAGCACGGCGGCAACATCAGCGCCACCGCGCGCGCGCTCAACATGCATCGGCGCACCCTGCAGCGCAAGTTGCTGAAGCGGCCGAGCCCGAATCCGCCCGAGCGCGATTGAGCGGGTTGGAAAAGCTTCACCGCGGAGGACGCCGAGGAGGGGCGCCTCGGAGGGCAGGCGTCCGCCAGTCTTCCTCCGCGTCCCCGGCGTCCGCTGCAGTAAGAAGTTTGCAGGGCTTCAACGCTTCGCCGCGGCCAAGGCCGGCGGTGGTTTCCCGCGCTGCTGCGGCCGCCGGCCTCGGCTAGAATGGCCGGTCTTCCACCCGTCTCCGGTCCTGTCATGTCCGCCAGCCACGTCCTCGACCAGCTCGTCTCCACCGTGCGTGCCGTGGCCGCCACCGAGGTGATGCCGCGTTTCATGCGCGTGGGCAGCAGCCGCAAGGACGACGGCACCCTGTTCACCGAAGCCGACCTCGAGGCGCAGCGCGCGCTCGAGCGCGAACTGCCGAAGATCGTGCCCTGCCCGGTGCTCGGCGAGGAAATGACCGCGGCCGAACAGGAGGCCTTGTGGGAGGGCCACGAACAGCTGTGGGTGATCGACCCGATCGACGGCACCACCAACTTCGTCCACGGCCTGCCGTATTTCGCCATCTCGGTGGCGCTGGTGCGCGCCGGCCGGCCGGTGCTCGGCGTGGTCTACAACCCGGTGGCCGACGAATGCTTCACCGCCGAGCTCGGCCAGGGCGCCTATCTCAACGGCCAGCGGCTACCGCTCAAGCGCCATGTGCCGGCGATGTCGGAAGCGGTGGCCGGGGTCGAGGTCAAATGGCTCGGCGGCAAGCTGCCGCAGCGGCTGGCAGCGATCGCCCCGTTCGGCAGCCAGCGCAATTTCGGCGCTTCCACGCTCGACTGGTGCTATATCGCCGCCGGCCGCTTCGACCTCTACGTGCACGGCGGCCAGCGGCTGTGGGATTACGCGGCCGGCTGCCTGGTGCTGAAGGAGGCCGGCGGCCACATGACCAGCCTCTACCACGACGACTACTGGGCCGACGACGTCTGGCAGCGCTCGGTGGTGGCGGCGCTTGATGCGGGGCTGTTCGGGCAGTGGACGCGCTGGGTGAAGTGCAATCTGTGAGGGGTTAGGTGTGAGGGGTGAGGTGTAACCCCATCCCCTCCCCGGCCCTCCCATTGAAGGGGAGGGAGCGGCAGTGCAGGGGATGAGCCGTCGTGCACTGCGATGACGATGGCCGCATGCCTGGGTGATCACTGCACCACCCTCTCCCTCCGGGAGAGGGCAGGGTGAGGGAGCGACGGTTCAGGATGTGCTGCAGGTTGGTGAGCGCTCGGCCGGCGCTCCCTCACCCTAGCCCTCTCCCAGAGGGAGAGGGACGGCAGCGCGGCTTGATACGGCGCCGGTTTGATCACGCGTGATCCGGCATGCGCTTGTGTTCGCCGGGCGACCACCTGCCATCCTGAAACGCCTCAGCCTCAGCCTCAGCCTCAGCCTCAGCCTCAGCCTTCCGCTGTCTGGCTCCCTCCCCTTCAAGGGAGGGCTGGGAGGGGATGGGGTCAACACCTCACGCCTCACCCCTAACACCTCCCCTCTTTCGTTTCCGTTCGTTTCTCCGCGTTTTGTCGCTTTTTTGCCTATCGAGCGATTGCTCTAGACAATCCACTCGTCATTGGCTAACTTGCCGCTACCGCCAATACATATGGCGGATCAATGATTTACAACCGGAGACAACATCGATGAAGCGTTTCGCCAGCTTGCTGGCGGCGTTGGGCTCGCTTGCGCCCTCGCTGCCCCCACTGCCGTCCAGGCCGCCTCCAGCGGCTATACCCAGACCAAGTATCCGATCGTTCTCGTACACGGCCTGTTCGGTTTCGATCAGGCGCTCGGCGTCGATTACTGGTACCGCATCCCGGCCGAATTGCAGCAGGACGGCGCCAAGGTCTACGTCGCCCAGGTGTCGGCCACCAACAGCACCGAGACGCGCGGCGAGCAGCTGCTGAGCCAGGTCCGCCAGGTGCTGGCGATCACCGGTGCGGCCAAGGTCAACCTGATCGGCCACAGCCATGGCGGCCCGACCGTGCGCTACGTCGCCGGCGTGGCGCCCGGCCTGATCGCCTCGGTCACCACCGTCGGCGGCGTCAACAAGGGTTCGCGCGTGGCCGATGTCGCCCGCGGCGCGCTGCCGCCCGGCTCGGTGTCCGAAGCGGTCGCCGCCGGCGTGGCCCGCGGCCTGTCCGGACTGATCTCGCTGGCTTCGGGCGGCACCCAGCTGCCGCAGGATCCGGTCAAGGCGCTCGACGCGCTGACCACCAAGTCGCTGGCCGACTTCAACCGCCGCTTCCCGGCCGGTGTGCCGACCAGCGAGTGCGGCGAAGGCGCCTACAGCCAGAACGGCATCCGCTTCTACTCCTGGAGCGGCGCCAGCACGGTGACCAACATCCTCGACCCGAGCGACGCGCTGCTGGGCCTGACCGGCCTCGTCTACGGCAGCGCCAGCGACGGCCTGGTCGGCACCTGCTCGAGCCACCTGGGCCAGGTGATCCGCGACAATTACTGGATGAACCACGTCGACGAGATCAACCACTTCTTCGGCCTGGTGCACCTGTTCGAGACCAGCCCGGTCACGCTCTACCGCCAGCAGGCCAACCGCCTGAAGAACGCGGGGCTGTGATGCGCAAGGCGGTGCTGGCCGCCGCGGTCGCCGCCTTCGGCGCGGCCGCGCTGGCGATGACTTCGCTCGGCTCGCAACCGGCGGAACCGGCGGCGGCGCCGTCGCCGGCCCCCGCCGCCTCGCAGGTCGGCACCGAGGTCGACGGCGGCGCGCAGGGCCGCGGCGAGCGGCTGCTGATCGACGCCGAACTACGCCGGCTGTTCGACTACCACCTGTCGAGCCAGGGCGAGCGCAGTCTCGACGCCATCATCGCCCTGGTCGAACGCGATCTCGACGCGCGCCTGTCGCCGGCTGCGGCGGCCGAGGCCAAGCGGCTGTTCCGCCGCTACCTCGACTTCAAGCGCGCGCTGATCGCGCTCGATGCCGATCCGGCGCTGAAGGGCGACGCGCCGGCCACCGCCCGGGCCCGGCTCGACGCGATGCGCAAGCTCCGGCGGCAGTTCTTCAGCGCCGACGAGGACCAGGCGCTGTTCGGCTGGGAAGACCGCTACGACGACGATGCGCTGGCGCGCATTCAATTGCAGCAGGACGGCACGCTCGACGCCCGAGAGAAGCAGCGCCGGCTGGCCGAGCTCGATGCCGCGCTGCCGCCCGAGATGCTGGCCGCGCGCCAGCAGCCGGTGCAATTCATCGCGCTCGACCAGTCGGTGCAGGCGGCCCGCGCCGCCGGTGCCGACGACGCGGCGGTGTTCCGCATGCGGGCCGCCAACGTCGGCGAGGCCGCCGCGGCCCGGCTGGCCGCGCTCGACCGCGACGAGGCGGCCTGGCGCGGGCGGATCGAGCAGTACCGCCAGTCGCTGGCGGCGATCCGCGCCGACGCGGCGCTCGACGAGACGGCGCGCACGGCGGCGATCGAGCGCTTGCAGGCGGCCGGTTTCAGCGCCGAGGAGCGGCTGCGGCTGAAGGCCTACGAGTAGACGGCCGGCTGGCTTGCCCGGCCGGACCGCATGCGCGTAGAGTCGCGGCATGCAGATCAAACGCGTCATCGAAGTGTGGGAAAAGGGCATGGACGGCGCCTTCGTCGGCCATTGGCCGGTGGCCGACTCGATCGCCCCGGCCTACCTGCTGCGGCTGTTTGCCGCCGAGCAGCAGCGGCCCGATCCGGACATGCTGCTTTCCTACTTCCTCACCGCCGACAAGCTCGCCGCGCTGCAGCCCTACGTGGCGCAGCAGCTGCGCGACGACCAGTACGACTTCATCCTGACCGCCTTCGGCGTACCGAGCGAACGCGCGCTCAATGCCCTGGGCGGCGAACCGGGCGACGACGACGAGCCTTACGATTGACGCGATCCGACATGAGCGAATGACGCGAAGGGCGCCGATGGCGCCCTTCGTCGTTGCCGGCGGCCGATCCGCCGGGACGCGGCTCGGGTAAGCTACGCCGGCCGTCGAACCCGAGGAGACGCGATGAGCCTGAAAGACCGCATCCGGATGCGGCGCGAGACGCTGTTGTCGGACAACTGGTACGTGCTGCGCAAGTACGAATACGACTACCTGCGCGGCAACGGCGAATGGCAGGCGCAGGTACGCGAGGCCTACGATCGCGGCAACGGCGCGGTGATCCTGCTGTACAACCTGGCGCACCGCAGCGTGGTGCTGGTGCGGCAGTTCCGCCTGCCGGTCTGGCTCAACGGCCACGACGACCTGCTGATCGAGGCGCCGGCCGGCCTGCTCGACGACGCCGATCCGGCCGAGCGCATCCGCGCCGAGGTGGCCGAGGAGACCGGCTTGCGCGTCGATACGGTGCGCAAGGTGTTCGAGTGCTATATGAGCCCCGGCTCGGTGACCGAGAAGCTGCACTTCTTCGTCGCCGAATACGATCCGGCCGATCGCGCCGGCGATGGCGGCGGGCTGGCGGAGGAAGGCGAGGACATCGAGGTGCTCGAACTGTCGTTCGACGAGGCGCTGGCCATGCTGGCGCGTGGCGAGATCGTCGACGCCAAGACCATCATGCTGCTGCAGTACGCGCAGTTGCACCTGCTGCGCTGAAGCGGTTTCCGGGCGGATTTCACCGCGGAGGACGCCAAGGACGCGGAGGAAGGCACGCTGCAGCCCTTTCATGCTCCCTCCGCGTCCTCCGCGGTAAAAACTAGCGGACCTGAAAAGCTGCCACGCACGCCAGGGCTCAAGAGCCGGCCGTGCGTTCGGCCGGCTTCTCGCCCCACTCGGGCGGCTTCCACAGATGGCGCGGATCGCGGTCGCGCCAGACGTCGCGGAACATGGCGATCCACTCGTGGAAGGTCAGCCGGAGCGGATTGTGGCTGCGCACCTGGCGCACGATGCCGTAGACCGGCGGCTCGACTTCCTCGACGTAGCTGCCGAACAGCTTGTCCCACACGATCAGCACGCCGGCGTAATTGCGATCGATGTAGTGCGCGTTCCTGGCGTGGTGCACGCGGTGGTGCGAGGGCGTGTTGAAGATCTTCTCGAACCAGCCGAGCCGGCCGACCGCTTCGGTATGCACGAAGAACTGGTAGCCCAGGTTGAGGCCGACCACCAGCAGCACCAGGTCGGGCGCGAAGCCGAGCCAGGCCAGCGGCAGCCAGAACAGCCACATGCCCGAGATCGGGTAGGTCAGGCTCTGGCGGAAGGCGGTCGACAGGTTGAGCCGCTCGCTCGAGTGATGCGTCACATGGCTGGCCCACATCCAGCGGATGCGGTGGCTGGCGCGGTGGAACCAGTAGTAGACGAAATCCTGGATCACGAAGGCCGCCAGCACGCTCCACCAGGTGTTGGGGAAGGCATGCAGGCCGTGCTGGTAGGCCCAGCTGTAGACCGTCTTGACGAACAGCAGGTTGGCCAGCAGGTCGGCGCCCTGGTGCATCAGCGCCAGGCCGGCGTTGGACAGCGTGTCGACCAGCGTGTACTGCGCGACCCGGCGGCGGTGCCAGTACCAGATCTCCCAGCCGATGCAGGCGAGAAAGAGCGGAGCCAGCCCGAGCAGCACCAGGCCGGGATCGAAACCGAGTTCCATGGCGGAGTCCTAGCGGGCGGGGGCTGGGCGGATCGAGGGCGCGGTACGGCCGGCGAGCCGCGCGGTGAGGGCGTGCATGCGATGTCTCCAGGTCCGCCGGGTCGTCCGCGAGGTCGGCCGCCCGGCATGTCGTTCGGCCTGCGCGGCGCGGCGGCGGAGCCGGCCTTCGAGCAAGCGCTAGAGCCTGCATGGTAGCGTCCGCATCGCGCCGCGGCCATGCCGGGAGACGGAACGGCATGACCTTGCGGCATGGATGCCGATTCGGCGCGGCGGCCGGTGGGCCGCGTCAGGCATGGCGGGAAGGCGGCCGCGCTATCTACACTGGGCACGGCCTGCCGATCGCGGCGGCCCCGGGCCGGTTTTCGGCCCTCGAACGAGGAGGAACACGACATGCACCCACCCCGCACCGGCGAGATCGCCTGGTATGTGACCGGCCGCTTCTACGCCGGCCCGCACGACACCGCCTTCGACTGCGGCTACTTCCTGCACCTGGCCGGCATCGCGCCGCTGTTCGCCGGCGAGATCGACGCGCCGAACGCGCACTTCACCTTCGCCGCCGAGCCGTTCAAGCCGGGCGGCATCCGCAACGGCGCTCTGTCGCTGGCGATCGACCCGGCCGGCGAATTCTCGGTCTACCTGCAGCGCGAGCCGCGCGGCCGTTTCGACGATCCGGCCTCGTTCGCCGCCGGCGAGCGCATCGCCATCTTCCGCCGCGTCGGCATGGTGGTCGGCGTCGAGCTCGCCACCGGCCAGCTCGGCGCCAGCCAGCGGCTGTTGTCGAACAACGTGTTCTCGGCCGCGCTGGTGTGGAGCACCGAATTCGACTGGGCCGGCCGCAGCTTCGACCTCGGCCGGCTGCTGCCGCACGGCGTGACGCAATGGGGCACCGCGGCTGCTGCCGCGCCGACGACGAATGCGCCGGCCGAAGATGCGGCGGTGCCTTTCGTCGGCTCGGCGCTGGCCATCGGCGCGCCGGTGGTCTGAACGATCCGGCCGGCTCAGTCTCCGCCGCCGCCCCCGCAGCCGCCGCAACCCCCTCCGCCGCCATCGCCGCCGCTCGAACAGGTGCTGTCGCTGTTCGAGCTGCTGCTGCCGTTGTCGCTGCCGCCGTCCTGGCGGCCCGGCGGCAGCAGGCCGAAATACCGCTGCAGGATGGCCCAGGCGCTGCCGGCCAGCGCGGCGCTGCCGATCACGGCGAAGCGCTGCAGCGCGTATTCGTCGCTGCCGCGGGTCAGCTTGCGGGTGCGGCGCTCGTAGCCTTTCAGGGCAGCGCGGCCGGCCGGCGAAGGGCGGACGCGGCGCGAGTGGACGAAGACGATGATGCCGACCACCGCCAGCGCGCCGAGCACGAGCAGCAGCACGATGACCGGCCGGCCCAGCGAGATGCCGATGCCGGCCTTGACCGCGCCGAGCAGCCACAGCGCGATGCCGAGCAGATCGACCGCGCGCAGCCCCGGCCGTTGCAGCAGGCCGCGCGCGAGCAGCTGCCGCCGCATCGGCGTGGTGTCGAGCCGGTCGTGCAGCTCGACCGGCTCGGTGTGGAAGCCGACCTGCGCCAGCACCGCGCGCTCGAACGGCGCCAGGCCGAAGTCGCCGGCGAGGCCGTTGCGGTTGAGCCGGCCCTGTTCGTCGAGCGTCAATTGCTGTTTCTGCAGCAGGCCCAGGACCGTGGTCTCGACCAGCCGGGTCGATCCGTCGGCCAGGTAGGCCGCCTCGGCCGGTTCGAGCGGCAGATCCTTTTCGATGGGGACGCGGCTGCCCAGCGAGCCGAGCCAGGGCCGCAGCAGCAGGTAGATCAGCAGCAGCGGCAGGTAGAAGGCGAGGAAGGCTGGTCCGCTGTAGCCGAGCACGTCGAAGCCGCCGAGCGCGCTGCAGCCGGCCAGCAGCAGGAGCGGGGCCACGGCGGCGGCGACGCGCCAGGCCGGCCGGACGGTGGGCCGGGGCAACAGCAGGTGCTGCGCCAGGTCGACGCGCTGGAAGCGGTGGGCGGCGCGCCCGGTCGGCCAGATGTCGGCCGGCGGCGACTCGCCGAACAGGCGGCGGTAGCTGGCCAGCGTCTGCCGGTACTGCGCGGCATGGCGCGCGGCGTCGGCCGTGCCGGCGGCGGCTGGCTCATGGTGCAGCGTGCGGCCCAGCACTTCGGGGCAGAAGCGCTCCCAGTAGTCGCGGGTATAGCCCAGGTGCAGATGCCAGGCCTGGTCGACCGCGTCGGACGGCGAGGCGACATGGCCGCTTTCGAGCGCGATCAACACGAAGCGGCGGTACTCGGCGGTGACGCGCCGCGCATAGGCCGGCGTCCAGCCGTTCTGCCGCGCCAGCTTGGCGGAGAAGTTCTCGAGCGGCGCGGCCCGGTCGAACGGATGTTCGGCGATGCGGCGGTACAGCGCCGCTTGCTCGGGCGACAGGCCGGCGGCAGGGATGGACGGTTGCGGATCGGGTTTCATCGTTTCTCCAGCGGGCGCGATACCTGACGGCCGAATCATTCACCGCAGAGGACACTGAGTTTGCAAGTCGGTATTGCCTGCATGCCGCTTTCCCTCCACGTCCTCAGCGTCCTCCGCGGTGAAACGCAGCCGGCCCGACCAAAAACAACGCCCCGCAAAGAACGGGGCGCTGTAGGAGGGCAGTTCCATCGCGGTCAGGCGATCGGCATCTCTTCGCCGATCAGCTTGCGGATGTGCTCGAGCAGCTCGTCTTCCTGGTAGGGCTTGCCCAGGAACACGTTCACGCCGAGCTCGAAGGCGTAGTTCTTGTGTTTGTCGGCGGTGCGCGAGGTGATCATGATGATCGGGATGTCGCGCGTGTCGGCGTTGGCGCGCAGATTGCGCGTCAGTTCGAAGCCGTCCATGCGCGGCATCTCGACGTCGAGCAGCATCACCGCCGGGCGGATGTCGTGCAGCTTCTGCAAGGCATCCACGCCGTCCTTGGCGGTCTCGACCTGGTAGCCCTCGCGGGCCAGCAGGCGGCCGGTGATCTTGCGCACGGTCAGCGAATCGTCGACCACCATCACCACCGGCGCGACCTGCAGCAGCTCCTCGGGCACCGGCTTGCTGGCGGCCATGGCGGCGTCGAAATCGGCCACCGGGGCTTCGGCGCGGCGCTGCAGCAGCGCCAGCGGGTTGAGGATCAGCACGATCTCGCCGTTACCGAGCACGGTGGCGCCGGCCACGCCGGCCACCCGCACCAGCTGCGGGCCGATGTTCTTCACCACCACTTCCTGGTTCTTCATCAGCTCGTCGACGTGCAGCGCGACGCGATGGATGCCGGAACGCAGCAGCACCACGGTGTTGTAGCGCTTCTGCTCGGGCTGGCTGTCGTAGTCGCCCAGGAGGCGCGGCAGGTAGTGGAAGGGATAGGCGTTGCCCAGCCATTCGACCTGGTGGCTTTGGTACAGCTTCTCCAGCACCGGCAGCTTCAGTTCCTGCACCTGCTCGACCATCACCGACGGGATCGCGTAGGTCTTGGCGCCGACCTTGATCATCACGGTCTGCGTCACCGCCAGCGTCAGCGGCAGGTGGATGGTGAAGATGGTGCCGCTGCCGGCGATCGACATCACGTCGACGCGGCCGCCGAGGCTTTCGATCTCGCTCTTGACCACGTCCATGCCGATGCCGCGGCCCGACAGCTGGGTCACGGCGCTGGCGGTGGAGAAGCCGGCTTCGAAGATCAGCGCCATGATCTGGGCGTCGGCGTATTCGCCGTTCGCATCGATCAGGCCCTGCTCGACCGCCTTGCGGCGGATGCGGGCGAGGTCCAGGCCGGCGCCGTCGTCGCGCAGCACCAGTACCAGTTCGTTGCCTTCCTGGCGGGCCTCGACCACGATTTCGCCGAACTCGTTCTTGCCCGAACCGAGCCGCGCCTCGGGCTTCTCGAGGCCGTGGTCGATCGCATTGCGCAGCATGTGCTCGAACGGCGACACCATCTTTTCCAGCACCGACCGGTCGATCTCGACGCGGCCGCCGCGGATTTCCAGGTTCACCTTCTTGCCGGTTTCCTTGCCGGTCTGCCGCACCAGGCGGTAGAGCCGCTCGGACACCGACGAGAACGGCACCATGCGCACCCGCATCAGTTCCTGCTGCAGGTCGCGCGTCATGCGCGCCTGCTGGGTCAGCGCGGCGGCCGACTCGTCGAGGTTCTTCAGCAGGTTGTGCTGCACGGTCGCGACGTCGTTGACGCTCTCGGCCATGAAGCGGGTCAGTTCCTGCAGGCGCGAGAAGCGGTCGAACTCGAGCGGGTCGAAGTCGGGCCGGTCCGAGGCCTGGGCCAGCCGCGACTGCATCTGCGACTCGGCCTGGATCTCGATCTCGCGCAGCTGGCCGCGCAGACGGCCGACGTTGTCGGTCAGGTCCAGCAGCGAGCGCTTGAGCGACAGCATTTCGGATTCGATCCGCGTGCGCGAGATCGACACCTCGCCGGCCTGGTTGACCAGCCGGTCGATCAGGTCGGCGCGCACCCGCACGCTGCCGCGCGCTTCGGGGTCGGACAGGCCGAGCGCCTGCTGCTGGGCCGGCGCGGCGGCGCGGGCCGGCTGGGCGGCTGCGGCCGGAACGGCTTCGCCGGCGGCGACCGGCGCCGCGAGGGCCGGCTCGACGGCTTCGGCTTCCGCCGGTTCGCCGTTGACCAGCCGGTCGTACAGCTCGTTGATCGCATCGAGGTCGAGGTCGAGCTGGTCGAGCAGCGCGGCCGGCAGGTGGTCGCCGGCGTTGAGCAGCCGGGTCTCCATATTGTGGGTGGCTTCGCCGAGGCGCATCGCGCCGGCCATCCGCGCGCTGCCCTTGAGGGTGTGCAGCACGCGCTTGAGCGAGTCGAGCGTCTCGACGTTGTGGGCGTCGGCGCGCAGGCCGCGCAGGCCGGCCGCCACCTGCGGCGTCAGCTCCTGCGCCTCTTCGATGAAGATCGGCAGCAGCTGTTCGTCGAGTTCGTCCTTGACCGCGATCTCGGCCAGCCGGTCTTCGGTCGCCAGGTGCAGCACGCTGCCGATGCCGTCGGGCTCGGCTGCGCTGGTCGGCACGGCTTCCGCCGCGATCGGTTCGGCGGCGACCGGCTCGGCTTCGAGCGGCGCAGCCAGGTCGAGGTCGAAGTCGGGCTCGCTGGCCTCGACCACAATGGCTTCGTCGACCGGGGCCAGCTCGACCTCGACCGGCGTTTCGGCCAGCAGGTCGAGCACGGCGGGCTCGGTCGCTTGGGTTTCGGTCAGGTCGAATTCGACCGAGGGCTCGGCCAGGTCGATCACCAGCTCGTCGGCCGCGACCGGCGCCTCGGCGGTTTCGATCGCGAAATCGCCGGCCGACAGGTCGATCACGTCCGTATCGAGCGGCACGACGTCGTCGAGGACCCCCACGGCCGGCTCTTCCTCGGGCATGTCGAGCGTGATGGCTGCGGCTTCGGTCGTCTCGGCCGCGTCGAGGTCGGCATCGAGGTCGAGCGTCTCGGCCCGGGCTTCTTCGGCGACTGCGAAATCGAGCGTGGGCGCTTCGAGCGGCGCGGCTTCGTCGTGGACCAGCAGGCCGGCCACGGCCGGTTCGGCCAGGTCGATCACGGCCGATTCGACGGCGACCTGGTCGGCTGCGTCGTCGATCGCGGCGGCGGTGGCTTCGCCGAGCACGTCGAGATCGAGCGCGGCATCGAGATCGATGACCGGCTCGACGCTGGCCTGGGCTTCGGAGGCCGCGTCGACGGCGATCGCATCGGCGCTGGCTTCTGCCGGGGCGTCGAGGTCGAGGCTGAAGAAGGCTTCCGGCTCGGCGTCGGCGGTCGTCGCGTCGAGGGTCGGGGCGACCGGTGCATCGAGATCGAGCACGAAGTCGGTCGACTGCGCTTCGGGCACGGCTTCGGCGGGCGCATCGAGGTCCAGGTCGATCGACAGCAGCTCGGACTCGGCTTCGACGGCGAGCGTTTCGGCCGAAGCGGGCGATTCGGCGTCGAGATCGAGCAGCAGCGCGGGCTCGGCGGCCGGCTCGGCGGCGGCTTCGGGCTCGGTGATGCCGAGTTCGATCGCCAGCTCGGCTTCGAGCGCGTCGGCGTCGGGCAGCGCATCGGCCGCGCCGTCGGCCGACAGCGGTTCGAGCGACAGCACGTCGAGATCGGCGACCGGCTCGTCGAGCACCAGGTCGATCTCGGCCGGCGCTTCGGCGGCGGCTTCGATGGCCGGTTCGGTGGCGAGCGAGCAGTCCGGGAACGGTTCCGGCTCGTGCACCTCGTCGATCGCTTCGGTGCGGGCCGTGCCGAGCGGGGCCGACTCGGGCAGGGCGACCTGCAGGCCGTCCTTGAGGCGGTTGGTCAGCGCGCCCAGCAGGGCGACCAGCTGCGGCTCGGGCTGCGGCGGCGCGTAGTAGCCGATCGAGCCGAGCATGGTGCCGACCTTGTCGATCGCCAGCGACAGCGTGTCGCGGTCGCCGACTTGCGGTTCCACGCCGGCCTTCTGGAAGGCGACCAGCGCCTGCTCGATCGCGTAGCCGAGTTCGCCCAGCGTGGTGAAGCCGGTGGTATTGGCGATGCCGCACAGCGTGTGGGCCGCGTGCACGAATTCGGGCCGCACCTCGCCGCGCGAATGGAAGTCGATGAAGGCGTCGTTCAGCGTGGCGAAATGCTTGTAGGCCTCGTCGAGGAAGATGCCGAACAGCGCCTTGGAGACCACGGTGTCGCCGATGACCAGCTCGCTCGGCTCGATTTCCGGCTCCGGCTTGACCGGCTCGATGTCGCCGGGACGCAGGCCCGGTCCATCGTCGAGCGCGGCTTCGACCGCTTGGGATTCGGGCAGGGGCTCGAGCGGCGTCGCTTCGAGCACCGGCTCGGCCTCGATCGAGGCGGCCTCGAGCGTCACGGCCTCGGCCGGCGCGGCGTCGGCGGCGAGGTCGTCCGCGAGGTCGAGATCGAAATCGAGCGTCGGGACCGCGGCTTCGGCCACGACGGCTTCGCTGGCCGGGGCTTCCGGCGCGGCGAGGTCGAGGTCGAATTCGAGCTCGAGCGCATCGGTAGCCGGGACGTCTGCGGCGGGTTCGGCGGCTTCGGGCGAGGCGATGTCGAGCTCGAAACCGGCGTCGAGCGTCAGTTCGGTCGCACCGGTCGCCGGGGCGGCATCGTCCAGCGACAGCGTCGGCTCGGTCGCGAGCTGCGGCGCGGCTTCGGATTCGACTTCAGGCAGCTCGAGGTCGAAGGCCAGGTCGGCGACCGGTTCGACCGCGGCGACGGCTTCGTCCGCAGTCGTTTCGACCGGGGCCGGCTCGGCGGCCTCGGCATGGGCTTTGGGCGCGACTTCCGGTTCGATGCCGCTCTTGAGCTGCTCGGCCAGTTCGAACAGCGCGCTGGCCTCGACCTGGGCTGTACCGCTGTCCTTGAGCTGCCCGACCCAGACCGAGAAGGCCGCCGAGGTATCGCCGACCAGGCGTACCAGCGCCGGCGTGGCGCGCTTCTCGTCCTGCAGCCACTTGTTCATCACCTGCTCGACCGCCCAGGCGACTTCGCCGAGCTGGTTCAGGCCGACCATGCGGCCGCTGCCCTTGAGCGTGTGGAAGCCGCGGCGGATGACGGTCAGCGCTTCCTTGTCGCCCGGCTGTTCCTGGATGACCTGGTGGTAGCCGTTGATGTTGTCGAGCACCTCGACCGCTTCCTCGAGGTAGACCTCGAGCAGCTCGGCGTCGACCGCGGCCTCGCTGACCGGTTCGGGCTTGGCCGGCGCCTCGGCGACCGGTTCCGGCGCGGCTTCCGCCGCGGCGGCCGGGGCCGGCTGGGTTGCCGGCCTGGCGGCTTCGGCGTCGGGACCGACGGCGAATTCGGCCACGATCTGCTCGGCCTCGCTCGGCGCTTCGGTTTCGGCGTCCTGGGCGGGCTGGTCGCCGCGGATCTTGTGCAGCCAAGGCGCGATCAGCTTGTCGCGGTCGGCTTCCTCGCGGCGCAGTGCATCGACGTAGAAACCGAGGCTGGAGAAGGCTTCGGCCAGGAATTCGAGTTCCTCGGCCGGTGCTTCGTAATCGGCGGCCTGGCAGCGGCGGACCACCTCGGCGCAGGCGTCGAGGATGGCCAGCGCGTCGCGCTCGTCGAGGATGGTCAGCGCACCACGGATCTGGCGGATCGTCGCGTCGGTGGCCGGCAGCTCGCCGCGGGTGGACGGGTCGCGGAAGAAGTCGTCGAGCGTCTGCTCGATCTGGCCCAGGTTGGCCTGGATCTCCTGCGCCACCTGGGCCATCAGCAGGCGTTCCTGGGCGCGGCGCGACACTTCGTCGAGCAGGTTGACCTCGGGCGCGCCGGTGTCGGCCTGGGTCAGGCGCGCCTGCATGGCGGCCGCCTGGGCCGGGAAGTCGGTCGAGCGCTCGGGGAACACCACCAGGGCGTTCTCGATCAGCAGGAGGGCGGTCGCGATCTCCAGCGCCTGGCCTTCGGCCGGCGTGTCGTTCAGCGTGGCCACCACCTGTTCGAGCGTCTCGGCCAGGCCCTTGAGCGCGGCGATGTCGAGCCCCGCGCTGCGGCGGCTCAATTCGCCCAGCTGCTGCTTGAAGCTCGGCAGCTTGTCCGCGCCACCGCCGCCGATGCGGGCCCAGTTGTCCTTGGCCTGGTTGACCAGTTCCTTGAGCTCGCGCGCGGCCTGCAGCGAGGCCAGCTGGTGCGCGTCGTCCTCGAGCGCGCCGGCCGGCAGCAGCTCGCCCAGGCCGTAGGCTTCGCGCACGGCGGCGCACTGCACGCTCTGGGTGTCGAGGTGGGCGACCACGTACAGCACGTCGCGGAACAGCCGTTCGGCCACCTTGCCGCCACCGTCGGCCAGCCGCTTGAGCTGCTGGTTCAGGCGCGAGAACAGGGTCTTGAGGTCGAGATCGAGCGTGCCGCGCTGGTCGATGCTGCCTTCGGCGAGCGCCGCGGCGGCCCACCAGAAGCCGCGCTGCAGGCTGCTCGACTGGCTGCGGGCGACGCCGAACAGCGCGTGCACCATCCAGGTGCCGCCTTCGCGCCGATCGCCCTTGAGCCACTTGAGCAGGCCGGCCTCGAAGCGCGCGCGCGCGTTCTTCAGGTAGTTGGGCAGCGCGGCCTCGTCGAGCGCGATCGGCGCGACGCTGGCCGGCAGGCTGGCCGACAGCGGCGGGAAGAACAGGTCGGCGCCCGAGGTGTGCTTCTCGCCGCGCGCTTCGCGCACGCGCCGGTAGGCCGGCAGCAGCTTCAGCGCGAGGTCGGGCGAGCCGTTGATCAGGGCTTCGAGGTATTGCGCCAGGCTGTCGCCGGCATCGGCGACCAGGCCCAGCAGTTTGGGGTCGGCTTCGCCGCCGGCGATGCTGCCGACGGCGACTTCGAGTTCTTCGGCGAAGCGGGCTGCGCCCGCCAGGCCGACCATCTCGACGGCGCCGCGGACCTGGTGGAGGTGGGTCTGGGCAAATTTCAGCTCGGCCGTGTCGGCCTGCGCCTTGTACTTGAAAAGGCACTGGCGCGCCTTCTCAAGAGCCTGGTCGATCTCGCCTTTTACCCAGATCAGCGATCCCAGGTCGAATTCGGTGTGCGCGCTCATCAGTCTTCTGCTTCCGCGATATGGCAGGAATGCCGCCCGCGCGGGATGGCGGGCGGCCGGTTTCCGATCAGAGCTTGAAGCCCGCGACCGAACCCTTCAGTTCGGCGGCGAGGCCCGTCAGCTGACCGATCTGCACGGCGGTTTGCTTGGTACCGGCGGTGGTCTGCTCGGTGATGCGCAGAATGTCCTGCATCGATACCGACACCTTGTCGGCCAGTTCGCGTTGCGATTGGGTGGCGCGGGCGATCGTTTCGATCAGCGAGGCCAGATCGTTCGACACCTGGCCGATCTCCGTCAGCGCCTGGCCGGCGGCGTCGGACAGCTTCGCGCCTTCCACCACGCCCTGGGTCGAGATTTCCATGGCGGCCACCGCGTCGTGGGTATCGGCCTGAATGGTCTTCACGATCGCGCCGATCTGCTTGGTCGCCTCGCCGGAGCGCTCGGCCAGCCGCTGCACTTCTTCCGCAACCACCGTGAAGCCGCGACCGGCTTCACCGGCCGAAGCGGCCTGGATGGCGGCGTTCAGCGCCAGCACGTTGGTCTGCTCGGTAATGTCGGAGATCAGTTCCACGATTTCGGTAATTTCCTGCGAGCTTTCGCCCAGCCGCTTGATCCGCTTGGCGGTCTCCTGGATCTGCTCGCGGATTTCGTTCATGCCCTTGATCTGGTTCTGCACCGCGTCGGCGCCCTTGTTGGCGGCATCCAGCGACTGGCGCGCCACGCGGGCGGACTCGGCGGCGTTGGTCGAGACGTCGCTGATCGAACGGGCGATGTTCTGCACCGCGGCGTTGGTCTCGACGATTTCCTCGGACTGGCGCTGGGCGGCCTGCAAGAGCTCGCCCGAAATCGCCTGCGCCTGCTGGGATGCGGCCGTCACCTGCTCGGTCGCGCGGTTGATACCGATAATCAGGCTTCGGAGCTCGTCGATGGTGTAGTTCATCGAGTCGGCGATGGCGCCGGTCAGGTCTTCGGTCACCGAGGCGCGAACCGTCAGGTCACCGTCGGCGAGGTCCGACATTTCGTTCAGCAGCCGCAGAATGGCTTCCTGGTTCCGCTTGTTTTCCGCTTCGATGTCGACGCGGCGGCGTTGCGATTCGGCGTTGTACACGCGGATCAGGCCGAACAGGCCGAGGAAGGCCAGCAGGGCGAAGGCGACTTCGAGCACGACGATCAGCATGCCGCCGGCTTCGTTCTCGTAGCTGGCGGTCAGGCGCTGGGCGTCCTTAAGCAGCGTTTCGCTTTCCTTGTAGATGGTCTGGTTGGCCAGGCGGGTGTTCACCAGGTTCTGCATGTTGCGCGAGAAGGCGCCCACCACGGTCTCGAAGTCCTTGAACATGTCGCGGATTTCGTTGAGCTTGTCCTTGACCTCGCCGTCCTTGGCGGCCGGGATGCGCAGTTCCTCGCTACCTTCGATCATGCCCTGCAGCGTGTCGCGGAAGGTGTTGGTGTCCTTGCCCAGCAGGAACACCACTTCGGGGTTGATGATTTCGCCGGCCAGCATGGCGTTGGCGTTCTTGGCCATGCGCTGCGACAGCATCACCTGCTGGTTGGCCAGCTCGATCTCGTGGCCCGAGGCGCCCGATTCGGACAGCAGCGAGACCAGTTGCTGGGTCAGTTCCAGCAGCTTGGCATCGTTGCGGTTGATCGCGCTCACGTTCTTGGTCACCGCGACCAGGGTGTCCTTCTGCTTGAGGATGGTCTCGACCGTGGGCTTCTTCGGGTTGGGACGGAAGTTGTTGTCCCAGCTCTGCTTGATCTTGCCGAGGATCTCGGCGGCTTCGCCGGTCGAGGCCGGCAGGCCGTCGCCGCCGCTGACCAGGCGATTCAGGTCGCGGTCGAACTGCTCGTAGGCCTCGGACAGCAGCTGGAAGGCCTCGGTGTTGCCCTGGATGGCCTGGGCGGAGGTCCGCGCCATCCGCTGCGACAGCATCTGCATTTCGGTCGAGGTGGCGCGGTACAGGGCGTCGTGGCCCGAAGCGCGCACCATCATGATCATCGCGACCGCGAAGGCGATGATGGCGATCACCATGGTGTAGACGCAGATCTCGATCTGGCGCCGCACCGGCAGGTGGCCGATCAGCGGCAGCGGCCGCGCGGCGCCGCCTTCGGCCTGCGGCCGGATGCGGTCGAGGATCGAGACGGTACGCAGGGGTCGTAGGCCTTCTCGTTCTTGGCGGCCGGTTCGGCCTGTTTCTTGAATACGGACAACAGGCCGCGCGAGGCACCAGCCTCGGCGGATTGGTCATTGCCGCGCGATTTGATTTTGTCCAGCAGCGCCATGTTCGCGTTTCTCCCTGTGCTTTCCTGGGCCTCGCCGGCCTGAGCTTACGGTGTTCGAGTGGGGGTGGTTCGGGGCGGCAGGCCGATCTAGATCGTGCCTACCTGGAGGAAGGGCGCCTGCTGCACCAGCTCGGCGATGCGCAATTCGCGCCAGTCGCGGCCGTCGGCATCGCGCCGGGTCGGTCCGCACCACGGCACGGCGGGGTCGGCCGGGGCGACTTCTTCCATGCTCTGCACGTTGCGCAGGCCGAGCATGCGGTTGACCAGCAAGGCCGAGTTGACGATGTGGCGCGGGTGGATCAGCAAGAGGCGGCTGCTGACCGCGGGCTGCACCGGCTCGTCGCCGAGGAAGCCCGGCAGGTCGACCACGCTGAACAGGTTGCCGCGGATGTTGGCGACACCCTTGAACCAGCGCCGGGTCAGCGGCACGTCGACCATGCCCGGCACGGGCAGCACCTCGCTGACGTCGGTGAGGTCGACCAGCCAGGAGGCGTCGCCGACCTGGATGCCGAGCTTGGTGGTGGCGGTATGGGTAGCGGGCAGCGACTTCAGTCGCGCCACTACGCTTTCCTGGAATTCTCGGAGACTGACGCGGCGGGCCATGGCGGATCGTGTTCGTGGAGCGGGTTCAGCCGAGCGCGGCGATCTGCTTGAGCAGCTCTTCCGGGTTCACCGGCTTGACCACGTAGCCCTTGGCGCCCTGGCGCTTGCCCCAGACGATGTCGGTTTCCTGGCCCTTGGAAGTGCACATGATCACCGGGATGTGGGCAGTGGCCTGGTCCTTGGTGATGGTGCGGGTGGCCTGGAAGCCGTTGAGGCCGGGCATCACCACGTCCATCAGGATCAGGTCGGGCATGATCTCGCGCACGCGCGAGACGGCCTCTTCGCCGCTTTCCAGCGTCATGACCTGGAAACCGTTCTTGGTCAGCAGCTCGCCAAGGAAATGGCGTTCGGTCGGGGAGTCGTCGACGATCAGGATTTTCTTGATGGTCATTTTATAAGTCCTATGACGCCCGATCAGGCGTGAGTTGCATGGGCGCCCACCGCTTGCAGCAGGCTGTCCTTGGTAAAAGGTTTGGTCAGATATTCGTCCGAGCCGACCATGCGGCCGCGCGCGCGGTCGAACAGGCCGTCCTTGGACGACAGCATGATCACCGGCGTGGATTTGAACCGCGGATTCTTCTTGATCAGCGAACAGGTCTGGTACCCGTCTAGCCGCGGCATCATCACGTCGACGAAGATCACGTCGGGATGATGGTCGCTGATCTTGGCTAGCGCATCGAAGCCGTCTTCGGCCAGGATGACCTCGCAGCCCGCCTGGCCGAGGAAGATCTCGGCGCTGCGGCGGATGGTATTGCTGTCGTCGATCACCATGACCTTGATGCCGGCGAGATTCTGCATCGGCCTGTCTCCCTATACCCGTTGAGCGCTTGCTGGGCGCCTTAACGGCGAACGCTAACATAGCACATTGAAGCGTAAAGCTCTATGACGTAGGCAAGTTTGGAGTGTAGGCGCTGGTTCCGAAATAGCCATCCCGACATGCTGCAGGCGGCCATGACGCGGCAATACTCCAAGATCGCCGAGTCGATTCGCGGCAAATAAAAAACCCCGATCCAAGGGGAGAGGACCGGGGTCAAAAGGCCTGGCCGTCGTGGCCAGGCGCCCGCTCAGGGAGGGAAAGCGGGAGGCGTGCGATACACCTGTATGGTCAGAGCGCACCCTCGCGGTTTAGTTCCCACCGATCTGCGGCAATGCAGCAAGCGACCCGGCCGCGCATATGGCCGTTCACTCGGCGGCCGGCGCCTCGTCTTCGTCCCCGTCCGCGTCCTGCGCCCGCGCGGCGGCGAACCAGCCGCCGACCACCGCCTCGGCTTCCTCGATGCCGGTCTTCTTCAGGCTCGAGAACAATTGCACGCTGCACTGCGGCCAGCTGCCGAGCTTGTCGCGCACGGCGGCCAGCGTCTTGGCCTGCTCCTGGCGGGTGAGCTTGTCGGCCTTGGTCAGCAGCACGTGGACCGGCCGGCCGGTCGGGATGAACCAGTCGAGCATGCGCTCGTCGAGCGGCTTGAGCGGGTGGCGCGCATCCATCAGCAGCACCAGGCCGATCAGGTTGGGCCGGGTGGCGAGATAGTGGCCGAGCAGTTTCTCCCAGTGCGCGCGGATCGCCTCGGGCACCTGGGCGTAGCCATAGCCGGGCAGGTCGACCAGGAAGCGGCCTTCGCCGAAGTCGAAGTAGTTGATGTGCTGGGTGCGGCCCGGCGTCTTGGAGACGAAGGCGAGCCGGGTGTGGTCGGCCAAGGTGTTGATGGCGCTGGACTTCCCGGCGTTGGAGCGGCCGGCGAAGGCGACTTCGATGCCGCCGGCGGGCAGCATGTGCAGTTCGTTGACGGTGGTATGGAAGCGGAGCTGGCGGAACAGGGACATGAGGGGCTGGAATCCGGGAGTGAGCCGCGCTTTTGCGGCGTCGTGAGCTTCGGATAGAATATCAGGTTTGAATCAATGCCTTGGCGCGCGGGCGCTTCCCAGCCCCATCTCACCCCGCGCGACAACCAACAACGACGGCGCCGTCGCCGCACCCATCGTCCTCAAGGAGTTGCTTCTATGAAACGCAGCGCGCTGGCAGTCCTGTTCGGCTTCGCCGCTTCCTTCGCCATCGCCGCCGATGCGCCCGCAGCCAAGCCCAAGGCCGATCCGGCCAAGGGCAAGGCGATCGTCGACCAGGTCTGCGCGGCCTGCCACGGCGCCGACGGCAACAGCGCGGCCAGCGCCAATCCGAGCCTGGCCGGCCAGCATCCCGAATACCTGTACGCCCAACTGCAGGCCTTCAAGAAGGGCGAGCGCAAGAATCCGATCATGATGGGCCAGGTGGCCAACCTGGGCGATGCGGACATGCGCAATCTGGCTGCCTACTTCGGCGAGCAGAAGCCGAAGGAGCGCGCCGGCACCGACAAGGCGCTGATCGAAGCCGGCAAGAAGATCTACCGCGGCGGCATCGCGGCGTCCGGCGTGCCGGCCTGCATGGCCTGCCACGGCCCGAATGGCGCCGGCATCCCGGTGCAGTTCCCGCGCCTGGGCGGCCAGCACGCCGCCTACGTGGTGACCTCGCTGAACAACTACAAGGCCGGTACCGACCGCAAGAACGCGGTGATGGCGCCGATCGCCGCCAAGCTGTCCGAGCAGGACATGAAGGCCGTGGCCGAATACATCGCCGGCCTGCGCTGAGCCGTCGGGCCGGAACTTTCCGGCCCCGCTGCACCCAAGGGGTGGCCCCGTGCCACCCCTTCTTGTTGAGAAACGCCGTGCGACGCACCTCTTTCGCGCGGGCGCTGTTCGAGCTCCTGAGTTCGATGCGCTTCGCCATCAGCCTGCTCACCGTCATCGCCATCGCCTCGGTGATCGGCACGGTGCTGCAGCAGAACCAGCCCTATCCGAACTACGCCATCGAGTTCGGCGATTTCTGGTTCGTCCCGTTCGAATGGCTGGGGCTGTTCGACGTCTACCACGCCGGCTGGTTTCTCGGCATCCTGGCCTTCCTGGTGCTGTCGACCTCGCTGTGCATCTATCGCCACCTGCCCGGCGTGCTGCGCGACGTGCGCCACTACCGCGAGCACGCCGCGCTGAAGTCGCTGCGCGCGATGGCGCACCAGGCCGAGTTTGACGCGGCCGATCCCGCCGCCGCGATTCCGGCGGCGCGCCAGTGGCTGGCCGCCCAGGGCTATCGCTTCAGGCAGGCCGAGCGCGACGACGGCACGCTGCTGGCGGCCAAGAAGGGCAGCCTGCAGCGGCTCGGCTACCTGTTCGCCCACGCCGCCATCGTGATCATCTGCATCGGCGGCCTGCTCGACGGCAACCTGCCGTTCAAGCTGCAGGAGATGATCGGCAGCAAGCGCGTCGAGATGCGCAACGTGCCGCAGAGCCAGGTGCCGGCCGAGAGCCGGCTCGGCGTCGGCAACCTGTCGTTCCGCGGCATCCTCGATCTGCCCGAGGGCGGCGCCGGCGACGTCGCCTTCGTCAATGCCGGCCGCGGCTACTTCGTGCAGGAACTGCCCTTCCAGCTGCGGCTGAAGAAATTCCACATCGAGCACTACAGCACCGGCCAGCCCAAGCTGTTCGCCAGCGACATCGAGGTCATCGACAAGGCCAGCGGCAAGATCCGCACGGCGACGGTCAAGGTCAACCATCCGCTGATCGTCGACGGCATCGCGATCTACCAGTCGAGCTTCGGCGACGGCGGCTCGAAGCTCGAATTCGCGCTGTGGGACTGGGCCGGCCGCAGCGCCGCGCCGCAGCCCCTGCGCGCCGTCTCGCAGAACAACCTGCCGCTGTCCTGGCGCGGCCAGCCGCTCACGCTCGAATTCGGCGAATTCCGCGCCTTCAACATCGAGAACCTCGGCGCCACCGCCGAGGCCGAGGGCCTGGGCAAGCTGATGCAGGACGCGCGCCAGGTGAAGGCCGTGAAGAAGGTGAAGAACGTCGGCCCATCGATCCAGTTCAAGGTGCGCGACGGCCAGGGCCAGGCGCGCGAGTACCTGAACTACCTGTCGCCGGTCGAGAACGACGGCCGCTACTACCTGATGAGCGGCGTGCGCAGCCAGGTGGCCGATCCGTTCGCCTTCGTCCGCATCCCGCTCGACGGCGATTTCCGCATCGACGGCTTCATGCGTCTGCGCGCGGTGCTGTTCGATCCGGCGGCCTGGCCCGACATCGCCCGCCGCACCGCCGAGCGGGCCGAGCGCGAGGGCGCCATCAGCGGCCCGTTCCGGCAGGAATTCGAGCAGAGCCTGCAATGGGTGCTGCAGCGCTTCTCGGAAGGCGGCTTCGCCGCGCTCGAGCGCTTCCTCGACGCCAAGGTGCCGCAGGACAAGCGCCAGGCGGTGGCGCAGACCTATATCAAGCTGCTGCAGGGCGCGGTGATCGACGCGCAGGCGCTGGCGCAGGAGCGCGCCGGCCTGCCGGTGGCCGAGCTCGACGAGGCGCGCTACCGCTTCCTGATGGACGGCCTGGTGGCGGTCTCGGCCAGCTTCGATTACGGCAGCGGCTTCTACCTGCAGCCGACCGGCTTCGAGGAAGTGAAGTCGAGCGGCTTCCAGCTCACCCGCAGCCCGGGCAAGAACCTGGTCTATTTCGGCAGCCTGCTGCTGGTACTGGGCATTTTCTGCATGTTCTATATCCGCGAGAATCGCATCTGGGTCTTCGCCGGCCAGGGGCGCCTCTTGCTGGCGCTGAGCTCCAACCGCCGCGACGACCAGACCGAGCGCGAATTCGCCGCCCACCGCGCCGCGCTGGCCGCCATTGCCGGCCCGCAATCCCAAGGGGAAACGCCATGAACACCAGCCAACTCGCCGCCGTGCCGCCCTCGATCGATCCGCCGTTCTGGCGCGGCCTGAAGTGGGGCGACCACCTGTTCGCCGGCCTGGTGCTGCTGGCCGGCGGCATCGCCTTCGGCCGCTACCACGCGCTGATGGACGTCTACGAGCAGGCCATCCTGCTGGCCGCCGTGGCCGGGTTGATCGCCTTCGGCTGGTTCTGGAAACCGATCCGCCTGTTCGTGCCGCTGTGCGGCCTGCTGGCGCTCGGCGGCGTCGCGCTGTACGGCGACGACCTGGCGCGGGGCCAGAGCGCGTTCTGGCTCAAGTACGTGCTGGCCAGCCAGTCGGCGGTGATGTGGATGTGCGTGCTGTTCTTCCTCGCCATGCTGATGTACTGGGTCGGCCTCTTGCGCCGCTCCGACACCGCCGACGCGATCGGCTCCTGGCTGACCTGGGCGGCGGCCGGCGCGGCCATGGTGTGGTTCTTCGTGCGCTGGCGCGAGGGCTACCTGATCGGCGCCGACGTCGGTCACGTACCGGTGTCCAACCTGTACGAAGTGTTCATCCTGTTCTGCTTCATCACCGCGCTGATGTACCTCTACTACGAGCAGCGCTTCGCCACCCGCCGCATGGGCGCCTTCGTGCTGCTGGTGGTGAGCGCCGCGGTCGGCTTCATCCTCTGGTACACCTTCGATCGCCAGGCGCACGAGATCCAGCCGCTGATCCCGGCGCTGCAGTCGTGGTGGATGAAGATCCACGTGCCGGCCAACTTCGTCGGCTACGGCTCGTTCGCGCTGGCCGCCATGCTCGGCGTGGCGCAGCTGCTGTCCTCTTACGGCGTGCTGGCCTCGCGGCTGCCGAGCTACGACACGCTGGGCGAGGTGATGTACAAGGCCATCGCGGTCGGCTTCCTGTTCTTCACCATCGCCACCATCCTCGGCGCCATGTGGGCGGCCGACGCCTGGGCGGCTACTGGAGCTGGGATCCGAAGGAGACCTGGGCGCTGATCGTCTGGCTCAACTACGCGGCCTGGCTGCACGTCCGGCTGGTCAAGGGCTGGCGCGGCAACGTGCTGGCCTGGTGGGCGGTGATCGGCCTCTTGGTGACCACCTTCGCCTTCCTCGGCGTCAACATGTTCCTGTCCGGCCTGCATTCCTACGGCTCGCTGTAGGGCGCCGATCGATATATTGGCCACCGCCCGGCTCGCTGCTGGTAAAATTAACACTGTCTAATATACGGCCAGGCTCCAGCCTGGCCGTTTGCTTGTCGGCGAAGAGGAGATGGCCGTGTCGATCCGGCTCGAACGCATCGTGGTGCCCGATGCGGCGCAACTGAACGCGGTGCTGGCGGTGGCGAGCCAGGCGCCCAACTACTGGCTGCTCAGCGAGGGCAAGGGCATGCCCGGCCGCGATGCGGTCGCCGCCTGGTTCGACGGCCGCCAGCTGCCGCCGGGCAAGAGCATCGGCGATCAGCAGATCTACGGCATCCACCTCGACGACCCGGACCAGACCCTGATCGGCATCGTGATGGTGCTGCGCGGCTGGCCCTACCCGGAGCAGGCCAGCATCGGCCTGTTGCTGCTGGCCGAGTCCTGGCAGGGCAAGGGCCTGGGCCGCCTGGCCTACCTCGAGGTCGAGGCGCTGGCGCAGCGCTGGCCGCGCATCGAGACCATGCGCATCGGCGTGGTCGCCAGCAACGAGCCGGCCTTCCCGTTCTGGCGCCGGCTCGGTTTCCGCGAGACCGGCGAGCGCCGCCGCGATGCCGGCTTCCTGGCCGACACGGTGGTGCTGGAGAAGCCGCTGCATACGCCGGCCGTGTTATAAGCGGCGCTCCGCCCTCCGGCGGCCTCCCTCCCTTCCGTCCGCAAGCTCTACCGCCGTGCCTACCGCCGTGCCTACTTCCTTCGCCTACCTCGGCGTGGTGCTGGTCTGGTCCACCACCGCGCTGGCCATCCGCTGGTCGGTGGCCGGCATGTCGTTCACCGCCGCGCTGGCCGCGCGCATGACGCTCGGCGCCGCGCTGGCCGTCCTGCTGCTGTTGCTGCTGCGTCGGCCCCTGCCGTTCGACCGGGCGGCGCGGCGCACCTACCTGATCGCCGGGCTGGCGATGGCGCTGTCGATGGCCTGCACCTATTTCGGCGCGCGCCATATCTCGTCGGGGCTGATGGCGGTGCTGTTCGGCCTGTCGCCGCTGATCACCGCGCTGTGCGCGACCTCGCTGATCGGCGAGCGGCCGGGCCGCGGCCAGCTGGCCGGCATGGCGCTGGGCCTGGCCGGGCTGTGGCTGATCTTCGGCGATCGCGTCGCGCTCGGGCCGGAGGCCCACCTGGGCATCGCCGGCGGCCTGATGGGCGTGTTGCTGCAGGCGCTCGGCGCGGTGCTGACCAAGCGCCACGGCGGCGATACGCCGCCGCTGGCGACCGCGGCCGGTGCGCTGACGGTCAGTGCCGTGCTGTCGCTGGCGGCCTGGGCGCTGCTCGACGGGCAGTGGCCGAGCGCGGCCGGGGTACGGAGCTGGGGGGCGGTGGCCTACTTGGCGGCGGTCGGCTCGGTGCTGGCGATGAGCCTCTACTACCTGCTGATCCAGCGCCTGCCGACCGCCCACGTGGCGCTGATCACGCTGATCACGCCGGTCACCGCGCTGGCGCTGGGCCACCTGGCCGACGGCGAGGCGGTCTCGGCCGGACTGCTGTCCGGCACCGCGCTGATCGTGTTCGGCCTGCTGGTGCACCAGCTGCCGCTGTGGAAGCAGTGGGCCGACCGGCTGGCGCGCGAGACCGAGTGAGCGGCGCCGGGCTGGGCCCTTCCTTCTGCCGAGTCGTCGAAGCGCGCGGGAAAAGGACGTCCAGGCGCCGGCATCACCGTAGGAGCGGCTTCAGCCGCGAATGCCGGTCGAGCGCCACCGACCGTTCGCGGCTGAAGCCGCTCCTACCCAATCTTTGGCAACCGTGAAGATCCGGCGCGTCGCCGGGCCGTTCAGAAATCGCCGTAACGCGCCTGCAGCAAGGCCGCGACCACCGGCGTCGCCGTCTCGGTGCGCAGGATGCGCGGGCCGAGCAGCAGCGGCGTGAAGCCGGCCAGCGCGGCGAGGGATTCCTCGTCGGCCGAGAAGCCGCCCTCGGGCCCGATCAAGACCACCGCCTCGCTGGCGGCAGCCGGCAACTCGGCCGGCCGGATCGCGCCGATGGGCGACAGCAGCAGCCGCAGCGCGGCGCTCGGCGCCTCGGCCAGCGCCTGTTCCAGCCGCACCGGCGCATGGAGCGCCGGCACCCGCGTGCGGCCGCACTGTTCGGCGGCCGATTCGGCCACGCCGCGCCAATGCTGCATGCGTTTGTCGACGCGGTCGGCCGCCAGCTTGTAGCCGCAGTAGGCCGACTGCACGATGCGGATCTCGGCCACGCCGAGCTCGGTCGCCTTCTGCACCGTGTAGTCCATCCGCTCGGTGGCCGACAGCGCCTGCAGCAGCGTCAGCCGGAACGGCGATTCGCGCTCGGTCGCGTCGAAGCCCTCGACAGCGACCCGGACATGGCGCTTGCCCATCTCGCGCACCCGCGCCGCGTATTCGCCGCCGCGGCCGTCGAACAGCGTCAGCGCCTCGCCCGGTTGCAGGCGCAGTACCTGGACATGGCGGGCGGCGGCTTCGGGCAGGTCGAATTCGAGACCGGTGGCGAGCGGGGCGTCGACGAAGAGGCGGGGCATGGGCGTGGCGACATGGATGAATCGGAATCGCGCGATTATGCCAGCCTCGGCAGGCCGATCCGGCGCCCTATAATCGACCCATTCCTCCTCCGGCCTGCCCCCTATGGTCTCCCTTACCACTCCCCGCGGCGACATCGGTCTCGCGGCGCCCGACTTCGAACTGCCCGGCGTCGACGGCCGCAACCACCGGCTGGCCGACCTGCGCGGCCCGAACGGCCTCCTGGTGATGTTCATCTGCAACCACTGCCCCTACGTGAAGGCGATCCGCGAATCGCTGGTGGAGACCTGCCGCGAGCTCGAACCGTTCGGCATCCGCAGCGTGGCGATCAGCAGCAACGATCCGGCGGCCTATCCCGAGGACGATTTCGAGCATATGAAGGCCTATGCCAAGGCCTATCAGTTCGGCTTCCCCTATCTGTTCGACGCGGACCAGCAGGTCGCGCGCGCCTATGGCGCGGTCTGCACGCCCGATTTCTTCGGCTACGACAGCGATCTGAAGCTGCGGTACCGCGGCCGCTTCGATTCCTCCGGCCGCCACATGGTGCCGGGCGCGCGGCGCGAGCTGTTCGAGGCGATGAAGCAGATCGCCATGCTCGGCGACGGGCCGCTCGAGCAGGTGCCGAGCATCGGCTGCTCGATCAAGTGGCGCGACGGTTGAGCCTGCCCGGCTCGCCGGCGGGCATGCCGCCGGATGTCCGGCCTGGCGGACAGTGACGGATTGCAACGGTCCGGCGCGCAATCCGGGCCGGGCGGCATTGCGCGCCGCCTTCCTGGGTCATCGGTTTTCCAGATAAAGCAGCGGGACTGATCGGATCGGCCGAAATGACGTGTGCGGCGGCGTCGGCCCATCGGTTTTGCCGAATTCCGCCGCGGCCGCCTCGATACGGCGATGCACGCGCCGCAGCAATCGGCTGGAAGCCAGGCAAATAGCCATCTGCAAGCGATCGGGCCGGCCGATCGGCGCGCAGCTGCTGCACTGCGGCATGGCCATATCCAGGGTTGAGCGACTCGGCGGAGGCCTGGGCCGCCATCGGCTATCTGTTTTCCAGATGGATCGTATCTCCCTCCTGCGCTGGATTCGCCCTCCGGCAGGCGCTCAGAATCGGCGCAGTTCCGATCCCGCCGCAGTTCCGAACCGAGGAGAACACGATGCATACGCGATACACCCATGGAGTGGCGCTGGCCGTGACTGCCGCGCTCTCCGTCGCCGGCCTGGCCGCGCCGCTGCAGAGCCTGGGCAAGCCCGAGGGCAAGCTCAACATCATCGCCTGGCCCGGCTACATCGAGCGCGGCGAGAGCGACAAGAACTACGACTGGGTCACCGCCTTCGAGAAGGACAGCGGCTGCAAGGTCAACGTCAAGACCGCCGCCACCTCGGACGAAATGGTCAGCCTGATGAACCAGGGCGGCTACGACCTGGTGACCGCCTCGGGCGACGCCTCGCTGCGGCTGATCTACGGCAAGAAGGTGCAGGAGGTGAACCTCAAGCTGGTGCCGTCCTACGGCCAGGTCGACCCGCGGCTGCAGAACGCCGCTTGGCATACCGTCGACGGCAAGCACTATGGCGTACCCTACCAGTGGGGCGCCAACTTCCTGGCCTACAACACCAAGATCTTCCCCAAGGCGCCCGACAGCTGGGGCGTGGTGTTCGAGCCGCAGAACCTGCCCGACGGCAAATCCAACAAGGGCCGGGTGCAGGCCTACGACGGCGCCATCTACATCGCCGATGCGGCGCTCTACCTGATGCAGAAGAACCCGGCGCTCGGCATCAAGGACCCATACGAACTCAACGAGAAGCAGTACGCCGAAGTGCTCAAGCTGCTGCGCCAGCAGAAGACCCTGGCCCACCGCTACTGGCACGACGTGACGGTGCAGATGAACGACTTCAAGAACGAGGGCGTCGCCGCCTCGTCGGCCTGGGGCTACCAGATCAATGCGCTGCAGGCCGAGAAATTCCCGATCGAGGGCGTGATCCCGAAGGAGGGCGCCACCGGCTGGGCCGACACCACCATGCTGCACGCCGATGCCAAGAACCCGGTCTGCGCCTACAAGTGGATGGAGCACTCGCTCAACCGCAAGCTGCAGTCGGCGCTGGCCGAATGGTTCGGCTCCAATCCGGCGGTGGCGGCCGCCTGCCAGGACAAGGCGCCCGGCGGCAGCGACTTCTGCGCCTCGAACGGCTTCGGCCGCATGACCCAGATCCGCTTCTGGAAGACGCCGCAGGCCAAGTGCGGCCAGGGCAGCTGCGTGCCGTACAGCCGCTGGACGCAGGACTATATCGCCATCATGGGCGGCCGCTGAGGCCGCGGGCGGCGCCCGCCGCGGCGCGGTCCCGCCTCTCCCCGGGGCGGGACGCGCGGCGCGGCAGGGACGCCGGACGGGTGAGTGGCCCGTCCGCCGTGCGTGTGGGGGCATGCGCGGCGTCGCGCCGACAGCAATCGGCGGATCGCGCGACGCGGTCCGTCTTCGGGCCTGGCCGGTTCGGCACGACGCCGGCCGGGCACTTTCTTCCCGTCGTCCGACGGGCCGTTTCCACGCCGCCCATCGCGCGGCGTACCGGGATGCCGCCATGACCGCAGCCGTCGAATTCAGCCACGTCAGCCGCCATTACGAGCGCGTCCGCGCCGTCGACGACGTCAGCGTCGAGATCGCCGACGGCGAATTCTTCGCCATGCTCGGCCCGTCGGGCTCGGGCAAGACCACCTGCCTCAGGCTGATCGCCGGCTTCGAGCAGCCGAGCGCCGGCTCGATCCGCATCCACGGCCGCGAGGCGGCCGGCCTGCCGCCCTACCGGCGCGACGTCAACACCGTGTTCCAGGACTACGCGCTGTTCCCGCACATGAACGTGCGCGACAACGTCGCCTACGGCCTGATGGTGAAGGGCGTGGCTCGCGCGGAGCGCCGGCGCCGCGCCGAGGAGCTGCTGGCGCTGGTCAAGCTGGCCGACTACGGCGAGCGCAAGCCGGCCGCGCTGTCGGGCGGCCAGCGCCAGCGGGTGGCGCTGGCGCGCGCGCTGATCAACCAGCCGCGCGTGCTGTTGCTCGACGAGCCGCTCGGCGCGCTCGACCTCAAGCTGCGCGAGGCGATGCAGGTCGAGCTCAAGGCGCTGCAGAAGCAGCTCGGCATCACCTTCGTCTATGTCACCCACGACCAGGGCGAGGCGCTGTCGATGGCCGACCGGGTGGCGGTGTTCAACCGCGGCCGCATCGAGCAGGTCGACAGCCCGCAGCGGCTCTATACCCGGCCGCGCACGCCCTTCGTGGCCGATTTCGTCGGCACCGCCAACGTGGTCGACGGCCTGCTGGCCCAGCGGCTGACCGGCCGCGCCGAGCCGTTCGCGATCCGGCCCGAGCACATCCGCTTCCTGGCCGACGAGCCGGGCGGCGACGGCCCAAGGCTGACCGGCCGGCTGGTCGACATCCAATACCACGGCGCCACCAGCCGTTTCGAGGTCGAGGTCGACGACGGCCGCCTGCTGGCGCTGACGCGCGCCAACGTCGACGGCGCCGGCGAGCCGCTGCCGGCGGTCGGCAGCGCGGTCGTGCTCGGCTGGCCGGCGGCCGCCATGGTCTGGCTGGACGCCCGCGCATGAGCGCCGCCTCCAGCCTGCCGGCCCAGGGCGCGGCCATGGCGGCCGCGAGCGGCTGGCGCCGCCGCCTGGCCGATCTGCTCTACCGCCGCAGCACGCTGGCACTGTTGCTGCTGCTGGTCCCGCCGCTGCTGTGGTTCGGCGTGGTCTACCTCGGCTCGCTGCTGGCGTTGCTGCTGCAGTCCGGCTACACCTTCGACGACTTCACCATGGCGGTGACGCCGGACTGGACGCTCGACAACTTCCGCGCGCTGCTCGACCCGCGCCACCCGCTGTTCGACGCCAACATCGACATCGTGCTGCGCACGCTGGCGATGGCCTGCGCGGTCACCGTGGCCGGCGCGGTGATCGCCTTCCCGATCGCCTACTACATGGCGCGCTATGCGCGCGGCGCCTGGAAGGGTTTCTTCTACGTGGCGGTGATGCTGCCGATGTGGGCCAGCTACATCGTCAAGGCCTATGCCTGGACCGTGATCCTGGCGCGCGGCGGCATCGTCTACTGGTGCGTCGATACGCTGGGCCTCGACGGCGTGCTCGAGGCGGTGCTGGCGCTGCCGCTGGTCGGCGGCACCTCGCTGTCGACCAGCCACCTGGGCCGCTTCCTGGTGTTCACCTACATCTGGCTGCCGTTCATGATCCTGCCGATCCAGGCCGCGCTCGAACGCGTGCCTGCCAGCCTCCTGCAGGCCTCGGCCGATCTCGGCGCCACGCCGGCGCAGACCTTCCGCACCGTCATCCTGCCGCTGGCCTTCCCCGGGGTGGTGGCCGGCTCGATCTTCACCTTCAGCCTCACGCTGGGCGACTACATCATCCCCAGCCTGGTCGGGCCGAGCGGCTACTTCATCGGCAACATGGTCTACACCATGCAGGGCTCGATCGGGAACATCCCGATGGCGGCCGCCTTCACCGTGGTGCCCATCGTGATCATCGGCCTCTACCTGACCGCCGCGCGCAAACTGGGAGCCTTCGATGCACTCTGATCCGCGCGCGCCGTGGTGGCTGCGCCTCATGGCCTGGGGCGGCCTCGCCTTCCTGCATTTCCCGCTGCTGGTGGTGCTGGCCTACGCCTTCAACACCGAGGAATCGGCCTTCAGCTTCCCCTTGCAGGGTTTCACGCTGCGCTGGTTCGCCGAGGCCTTCGGCCGCGACGACGTGCTCGCCGCGATCTGGCTCAGCGTCAAGGTCGCCGGCGCGGCCACGCTGCTGGCGCTGCTGCTGGGCAGCATGGCGGCCGCCGCGCTGTACCGCCGCAACTTCCTCGGCAAGGACGCGATCACGCTGATGCTGGTGCTGCCGATCGCGCTGCCCGGCATCGTCACCGGCATCGCGCTGCTGTCGACCTTCCGGCTGGCCGAGGTCGAACCGTCGTTCTGGACCATCGTGATCGGCCACGCCACCTTCTGCATGGTGGTGGTCTACAACAACGTCGTCGCGCGCTTCCGCCGCACCGCCTACAACCTGGTCGAGGCCTCGATGGACCTCGGCGCCGACGCCTTCCAGACCTTCCGCCACGTGGTGCTGCCGCAGATCGCCACCGCGCTGCTGGCCGGCGGCATCCTGGCCTTCGCGCTCAGCTTCGACGAGATCATCGTCACCACCTTCACCGCCGGCCACGAACGCACGCTGCCGATCTGGCTGCTCAACCAGCTCGGCCGGCCGCGCGACGTGCCGGTCACCAACGTGGTGGCGATGGTGGTGATGCTCATGACCATGCTGCCGATCGTGCTGGCCTGGAAGCTGACCCAGGGCACGGAAACGGTGGCGGGCAGCGGAAAGTAATGCGGTGAGGTGTGGGGTGCGAGGGGGAGGTGTACGCGTGGCAGCGGCGGTGGAGCGAGACCTGCCGTGCCCGCGTGGACCTTTACCCCTCACCCCTCACGCCTCACTCCTCACACCAGAAGGAGAACGACGATGCATACCCAACTGCTCATCAACGGCCAGTTCGTCGCCGGCCAGGGCGAGGTCGAGGACGTGCTCAACCCGGCCACCGGCGAGGTGATCGCGCGCGTCGCCGAGGCCAGTCTCGACCAGGTGCAGGCCGCGGTGGCCGCCGCCGAGGCCGCCTTCGACGGCTGGGCCCGGACCACGCCGCGCGACCGCGCCACGCTGCTGCTGCGGCTCGGCGACGCGATCGAGGCGCGCGCTACCGAATTCGCCCGCATCGAATCGCTGAACTGCGGCAAGCCCTACCTGTTCGCGCTCAACGACGAGATCCCGGCGGTGGCCGACGTGTTCCGCTTCTTCGCCGGCGCCGTGCGCAGCCAGCAGGGCGCGCTGGCCGGCGAATACCTGCCCGGCCACACCAGCCTGATCCGGCGCGATCCGCTCGGCGTGGTCGCCAGCATCGCGCCGTGGAACTACCCCTTGATGATGGCGGCCTGGAAGATCGCGCCGGCCATCGCCGCCGGCAACACGGTGGTGATCAAGCCGAGCGAGCAGACGCCGCTGTCGACGCTGAAGCTGGCCGAGCTCTTGGCCGACATCCTGCCGGCCGGCGTGGTCAACGTGGTGTGCGGCCGCGGCGACAGCGTCGGCTCGCCGCTGATCTCGCAGCCGCAGGTGCGGATGATCTCGCTGACCGGCGACGTCTCGACCGGCCAGAAGATCCTCGAGACCGCCTCCAAGTCGCTCAAGCGCACCCACCTCGAACTCGGCGGCAAGGCGCCGGTGATCGTGTTCGACGACGCCGACGTCGACGAGGTGGTGGCCGGCATACGTACCTTCGGCTACTACAACGCCGGCCAGGACTGCACCGCGGCCTGCCGCGTCTACGCCGGCGCCAAGGTCTACGACAGGCTGGTGGCCGACCTGTCGGCGGCGGTCTCGACCATCCGCTTCGGCGACCAGCATCTCGAAGGCGTCGAGATGGGCCCGCTGATCTCGGAACGCCAGCGCAACCGCGTCGCCAGCTTCGTCGAGCGCGCCGCGGCGCAGTCGCATATCGAGGTCACCGCCGGCGGCAAGCTCGGCGGCGGCCGCGGCTTCTTCTACGAGCCGACGGTGATCGCCGGCGCGCGCCAGGACGACGAGATCGTGCGGCGCGAGGTGTTCGGCCCGGTGGTGTCGGTGACGCGCTTCGACGACGCCGCCGAGGCGGTGCGCTGGGCCAACGACTCGGACTACGGCCTGGCCTCCTCGGTCTGGACCCGCGACGTCTCGCGCGCCATGCAGGTCGCGGCTCGGCTGCAGTACGGCTGCACCTGGATCAACACCCACTTCATGCTGGTCAGCGAGATGCCGCACGGCGGCATGAAGAAGTCGGGCTACGGCAAGGACATGTCGATGTATGCGCTGGAAGACTATTCCTGCGTGCGCCACGTGATGCTCAAGCACTGAGGCGACCGGGTGGGCCGCGCGTCGGCGCGGCCCCGCGGTGCGGAACGAAGGGCGGCGCGAGCCGCCCTTATCCATTTGGAATCAGTGGCTTGATGCTGCACTGCAGCGCGATGAATTTATTCATCGTGAGTGGTGAATTTATTCATCGCTTATGTTTAAATTCGCGCATTCCACCCCTGCCGCCCAAGAGGATTCCCGACATGTCCAGCAACGCCGATCTCCACGCCCGCCGTCTCGCCGCCACTCCGCGCGGGGTCGGCGTACTGGGCGACTTCTTCGTCGAACGGGCCGAAAACAGCCTGCTGTGGGATGCCGAAGGCCGCCGCTTCATCGACTTCGCCGCCGGCATCGCCGTGCTGAACACCGGCCACCGCCACCCCAAGATCACCGCCGCCGTCGCCGCCCAGCTCGATGCCTTCAGCCACACCTGCTACCAGGTGGTGCCCTACGAGGGCTACGTGAAGCTGGCCGAGACGCTGAACGGGATCGTCCCGATCGACGGCGCCAGGAAGACCGCCTTCTTCACCACCGGTGCCGAAGCGGTCGAGAACGCCATCAAGATCGCCCGCGCCGCCACCGGCCGCAGCGGTGTGATCGCCTTCTCGGGCGCCTTCCACGGCCGCACCATGATGGGCATGGCGCTGACCGGCAAGGTCAACCCCTACAAGCTCAACTTCGGCCCGATGCCGGCCGACGTCTACCACGCGCCGTACCCGATCCCGCTGCACGGCGTCAGCGTCGACGACTCGCTCAAGGCGCTGCAGACGCTGTTCAAGGCCGACATCGATCCCAAGCGCGTCGCGGCCATCATCCTCGAGCCGGTGCAGGGCGAGGGCGGCTTCTACGTCGCGCCGAAGGAATTCATGGCCGGCCTGCGCCGCATCTGCGACGAGCACGGCATCCTCTTGATCGCCGACGAGATCCAGACCGGCTTCGCCCGGACCGGCAAGACCTTCGCGATGGAACACTACGACGTGAAGCCCGATCTGATGACCATGGCCAAGAGCCTGGCCGGCGGCTTCCCGCTGTCCGCCGTCACCGGCCGCGCCGAGCTGATGGATGCGCCGGCGCCCGGCGGCCTCGGCGGCACCTACGCCGGCAGCCCGCTGGCGATCGCCGCCGCGCTGGCGGTACTCGAGGTGATCGAGGAAGAGAAGCTGAACGAACGCGCCGACCGCCTCGGCGCCGCGCTCAAGGAAAAGCTGAACAGCCTCAAGGGCGCCGTGCCGCAGATCGCCGACGTGCGCGGCCTGGGCTTCATGGTCGCGGTCGAGTTCAACAAGGCCGGCGGCGACGAACCCGATGCCGACTTCGCCAAGAAGGTGCAGGTCGAGGCGCTCAAGCGCGGCCTGATCCTGCTGACCTGCGGCGTCTACTCGAACGTGATCCGCTTCCTGGCGCCGCTGACCATCGACGACGCCACCTTCGCCGAAGCGCTCGACGTGCTGGAAGCCGCGCTGAAGGCCTGATTCCCGTATCGCCGCGAGGGGCGCGAGGGGCGCGGAGGGCTGGCCCTTCGCGCGCCTTGCGCCCTTGCCATTTCTAGATCGCTGGATGGAGAGACCGACATGAACCTGAAGGACCCCAGCCTGCTCAAGCAGCAGTGCTATATCGACGGCCAGTGGCTCGACGCCGACTCGGGCGAGACCATCGCCGTCAACAACCCGGCCACCGGCGAGATCATCGCCCGCGTGCCGAAGATGGGCGAAGCCGAGACGCGCCGCGCGATCGAAGCCGCCGAGCGCGCCTGGCCGGCCTGGAAGGCCAAGAGCGCCAAGGAGCGCTCGGCCGTGCTGCGCAAGCTCTACGACCTGATGATGGCCAACCAGGACGACCTGGCGACCATCCTGACCACCGAGCAGGGCAAGCCGCTGGCCGAGGCCAAGGGCGAGATCGCCTACGCCGCCGCCTTCTTCGAATGGTTCGCCGAGGAAGCCAAGCGCGTCTACGGCGAGACCATCCCCTCGCCGTGGGCCGACAAGCGGTTGCTGGCCATCAAGCAGCCGATCGGCGTCACTGCCGCGGTCACGCCGTGGAACTTCCCCTCGGCCATGATCACCCGCAAGGCCGGCCCGGCGCTGGCCGCCGGCTGCCCGATGGTGATCAAGCCGGCCAGCCAGACGCCGCTGTCGGCGCTGGCGATGGCCGAGCTGGCGCACCGTGCCGGCGTGCCGGCCGGCGTGTTCAGCGTCGTCACCGGTTCGGCCAAGGCGATCGGCGGCGAGCTGAGCGGCAATCCGATCGTGCGCAAGCTGAGCTTCACCGGCTCGACCGAGATCGGCCGCGAACTGATGGCGGCCTGCGCGCCGACCATCAAGAAGGTCTCGCTCGAACTGGGCGGCAACGCGCCCTTCATCGTGTTCGACGACGCCGACCTCGACGCCGCGGTCGAAGGCGCGATCGCCTCCAAATACCGCAACGCCGGCCAGACCTGCGTCTGCGCCAACCGGCTGTACGTGCAGGCCGGCGTCTACGACGCGTTCGCCGAGAAGCTCGCGGTGGCGGTCGGCAAGCTCAAGGTCGGCAACGGCATGGAGGCCGGCGTGACTCAGGGGCCGATGATCGACATGAAGGCGGTCGAGAAGGTCGAGGAGCACATCGCCGATGCGCTGGAGAAGGGCGGCAAGCTGGTGACCGGCGGCAAGCGTCATGCGCTGGGCCACAGCTTTTTCGAGCCGACCATCGTCAGCGGCGTGACCGCCGACATGAAGGTCGCGCGCGAGGAGACCTTCGGCCCGCTGGCGCCGCTGTTCAAGTTCGATACCGAGCAGGAAGCGATCGAGCGCGCCAACGACACCGAATTCGGCCTGGCTGCCTATTTCTACTCGAAGGATCTCGGCCGCGTGTTCCGTGTCGCCGAAGCGCTCGAATACGGCATGGTCGGCGCCAATGCCGGCCTGATCTCGACCGAAGTCGCCCCGTTCGGCGGCGTCAAGCAATCGGGCCTGGGCCGCGAAGGCTCGCGCCACGGCATCGAGGACTACCTGGAGATCAAGTATCTCTGCCTTGCAGGAATCTAAATTAGCGATTACTATGAACGTAATCGTGTTGTAACCGGACGCGAACCAGTTCCTCCTCCTCTTCCCGCTATTGGCGCAAGCCGGCGGGATTTTTTTTGCCCTCTTTCCGCGGAGAAGGGCGCGCATCCGAGGTGCGGAGAAACAGCCGGAAACGAAAAAGCCGATGCGTCTGCATCGGCTTTTTCATGTCTGGTCGGGGTGAGTGGATTCGAACCACCGGCCTCTACGTCCCGAACGTAGCGCTCTACCAGGCTAAGCTACACCCCGAAAGGAGCTGCGCATTATGGAGATTCACCGCCGAGCTGTAAACCCCCGCGTGCAAATTTGTTCAACTTGTTTCAATTGCTGCGGTTGACCGCGAATTCGGCCAGCGCATGGAGGGCGCGGGTCGAGTCGTTGTCGGGCAGGCCGGCCAGTGCTGCCAGCGCCTGCCGGGCTTCGCCGCGCGCGGCGGCCATCGCGGCCTCGAGCGCGCCGCTACCCTGCACGGCGGCCAGTACCGCGGCGAAATGGTCGCGCTGGGCGTGCACGATGGCCTCGCGCACCACCGCGGCCTGTTCGGCGGTGCCGAGGCGCATGGCGTGGATCAGCGGCAGCGTGCACTTGCCCTCGGCCAGGTCGTCGCCGAGGTTCTTGCCGATCTCGCCGGCGTCGCCCGAGTAGTCGAGCACGTCGTCGACGATCTGGAAGGCGGTGCCCAGGTGCATGCCGAAGCGCGCCATCGCGTCTTCGGTCGCGGCGTCGGACTTGGACAGCAGGGCGCCGAGGCGCGCGGCGGCCTCGAACAGCTTGGCGGTCTTGTAGCGGATCACCTTGAGGTAGTCGGCCTCGTCGAGCTCGGCGTCGCCGATGTTCATCAGCTGCAGCACCTCGCCCTCGGCGATCACGTTGGTCGCGTCGGCCAGCACCTGCATCACCCGCATGTCGTTCACGCCGACCATCATCTGGAAGGCGCGCGAGTAGAGGAAGTCGCCGACCAGCACGCTGGCGGCATTGCCGAACATCGCGTTGGCGGTGTCGCGGCCGCGGCGCAGGCTCGATTCGTCGACCACGTCGTCGTGCAGCAGGGTGGCCGTGTGGATGAACTCGACCACGGCGGCCAGCTCGCGGTGATGCTCGCCGCGGTAGCCGAGCGCGCCGGCCGACAGCAGCACCAGCACCGGGCGCAGCCGCTTGCCGCCCGAGGAGATGATGTATTCGGCCACCTGGCGCACCAGCGCGACCTCGGAATGCAGGCGCTCGCGGATCAATTGATCGACCGCCTGCATGTCGGCGGCGATGACGGATTTGACGAATTCGATGGACACGTTGCGGGATCGGCTGGCGAGTTTGATAAACCGCGCGATTATAGCCGAGCGGCGCGCCGGCCGCGGTCGGCTACGTTGCACTGCACGATCGCAGCCGGGGCCAAGGCCCGCAGGCAGCCGTCCGGGCTGGCCGATATGGCTGAAATATTGACCAAATTCAGCGACTTCCGTATAGTGCGCGGCTCCCTACGCGTCGCGCGTGGGGATTTATCAGGAGCTCAGTCTATGTACGCGGTCGTAAAAACCGGGGGCAAGCAGTACAAAGTTGCCGTCGGCGAAAAACTCAAAGTAGAACAGATTGCCGCCGACATCGACGCCCAAATCGTGCTTGAAGAAGTACTGATGGTGGTGGACGGTGAAGCGGTTACCATTGGCACCCCGGTCGTGGCTGGCGCCAAGATCGAGGCAACCGTGGTTGCGCATGGTCGTGGCGAGAAGGTCCGCATCTTCAAGATGCGCCGCCGCAAGCACTACCAGAAGCGCCAGGGCCATCGCCAGAATTTCACCGAAATTCGCATCGACGCCATCGTCAAGTAAGCAAGGAGTCTGAAACATGGCACACAAAAAAGCAGGCGGTAGCTCGCGCAACGGCCGCGACTCCGAGTCGAAGCGACTTGGCACCAAGGTTTACGGCGGCGAGCTGATCCCGGCCGGTTCGATCATCATCCGTCAGCGCGGCACCCGCTTCCACGCTGGCGACAACGTGGGCATGGGCAAGGATCACACCCTGTACGCGAAGGTCGACGGCTACGTGAAGTTCGTGGTCAAGGGCGCGCTCAAGCGCAAGACCGTGGTGGTCGAGCCCTACACCGGCGCCGAGGCCTGAGCCTCGCCCGGTCAAGCGGGACGCCGGTCGCAGGGCGTTTCGCTTAAAATCGAAGCCCTATCTCGCAGATAGGGCTTTTTCGTTTCCGCGCAGGCCGGCCCGGCCCGCGGTCATGCTGATCAAGACAGGACACGCCTACCCATGAAATTCATCGACGAAGCCCGCATCGAAGTGATCGGCGGCAGCGGCGGCAATGGTTCGGCCAGCATGCGCCGCGAGAAGTTCGTGCCGCGCGGCGGCCCCGACGGCGGCGATGGCGGCCGCGGCGGCAGCATCTGGGCAGTGGCCGACAAGGACATCAACACGCTGGTCGACTACCGCTTCGTGAAGCAGTACCGCGCCAAGCACGGCGAGAACGGCCGCGGCGCCGACTGCTACGGCAAGGGTGCCGACGACATCTACCTGCGCATGCCGGTCGGTACGGTGATCACCGATGCCGAATCCGGCGAACTGGTCGCCGACCTGACCCACGACGGCCAGCAGGCGCTGATCGCCAAGGGCGGCAAGGGCGGCCTGGGCAACCTGCATTTCAAGTCCTCCACCAACCGCGCGCCGCGCCAGTTCACCTACGGCGAGGAGGGCGAGCAGCGCGAGCTGCGGCTCGAGCTCAAGGTGCTGGCCGATGTCGGCCTGCTGGGCATGCCCAACGCCGGCAAGTCGACCTTCATCCGCGCGGTGTCGGCCGCCAAGCCCAAGGTGGCGGACTATCCGTTCACCACGCTGCATCCGAATCTCGGCGTGGTGCGCATCGACCACAACCGCAGCTTCGTGATCGCCGACATCCCCGGCCTGATCGAGGGCGCGGCCGAAGGCGCCGGCCTGGGCCACCGCTTCCTCAAGCACCTGGCGCGCACCGGCATCCTGCTGCACCTGGTCGACCTCGCCCCGTTCAACGAAGAGACCGACCCGGTGCGCGAGGCGCAGGCCATCGTCGAGGAGCTGCGCAAGTACGACGAGACGCTGTACCACAAGCCACGCTGGCTGGTGCTCAACAAGCTCGACATGGTGCCCGAGGACGAGCGCGGGGCGCGCGTCGAGGCCTTCCTCGAAGCCTTCGGCTGGCCGCGCGTCGAGATCGATCCGCTGGCGCCGTTCGACCCGGCCGTGCCGCGCGTCTTCACCATCTCGGGCCTCACCGGCGAAGGCACCCAGCAGCTGTGCTGGGCGGTGATGGACTACCTCGAGGCGACCCGCCCGCAGCGCGAAGAGGGCGCCCCGACCGAGGCCGAGGCGCTGCACGCGCCCTACGATCCGACCAAGTCCTGATGCGTCGCCGCGCCCGGCGGCTCCGCCGCCTCGCCTGATTCCGACCATGTCCGACGAACGCCTCGCCGATTTCTTCGCCAGCAATCTCAACCCGCTCGACCTGCCGCCGCTGGCCGAGCTGCTGCGCGCGCGCAACCTGCTGGCCGCCTTCATCACGCTGTTCCACGGCAACGAGGAACAGGTGCTGGTGCGGCTGCTGGTGCTGCGCGAGATCGGCGCGCGCGGCCACGAGCCGCGCTGGTCGCCGCAGCAGTTGCAGGCCCACTTCGCCTATGTGAACCCGATCAAGCTGGAGACGGTGCTGACCCGGCTGCGCCAGAACGAGCTGTTGCTGTGGGACGCCGACGACGGCCTCTACCGCATCGCCGAGACCGGCCGGGTCGCGCTGGCCGCCTTGTCGACGCTGCTGGCCTTCTCCGAGGAAGACGCCGAGCTCGGCTACCTGACCGCCCAGGCGGCCGGCCAGCAGCAGCTCGGCCAGGTCTCGAACGAGACGCTGCAGCACCTGCTGGCCCGGCTCAAGGAGCTGCACCGCTATTTCGAGGACGCGCTCGAATCGCAGTCCGAATACCAGATCAAGAAGGCGCAGGGCCGGCTCGAGGCGGTCTGGCGCTGGGTGCAGAAGGGTACTGCGCTGACCCACGAGCTGATGGCCGACGAGCAGTACGACCGCCGCACGCTCGACGCGGTGCAGTCGATCCACGACGTCCAGTCGCGGCTGCTGCGGCTCACCGGCGTGTTCCAGCGCCGGCTCAACCAGCTGCAGGCGCAGCGCGTCCACCTCGGCCAGTCGGGCCTCACTTCGAGCGATATCGCCGAATGGCTGCGCAGCGCGGCGCAGGGCGACCTGGCCGCGATGGCGGCCGGCATGCTGCGCTTCCCGCCGCAGCCGGCCTTCGTCACCGGCAACGAGATGCTCGACATCGCCGAATACGAGCTGATCGACCGCGAACGGCTGGCCGCCGGCTCGCTGGCGCTGCCCGACAAGCAGGTCGCGCCGGCGGTCGGCGCGGTCGAGGCCGAGCGGCTGTTCGAGGCCGAGGCGCTGCACGCCGTGCTGGCGCGCATCGAGGCGCCGGCCAGCCTGCGTGAGGCGGTGATCGCCGACAGCTATCGCGAGACCGCCTACCGGCTGTCGCTGCTGAGCCTGATCGGCGACAGCGAGGCCGAGGTCGAGCGCAGCGTGGTCGGCGACATCGTGCGCCTGCCGCTGGCGCTGGAGACCGACGGCGAAGTCGAGCAGATCGACCATCCCGAAGTGGCCAGCATCTCGCTCGGCCGGTTGCGCCCGCGCCGATGACGGCTGCGCGCGGCCGGATCGGGCCACGAATCTCGTCGACCCCGCGTCGACGCCGCCGCGGGCACGGCCCGCGGTCCAGAAGGACGAGTTAAGCCATGGACAACGCCCTTGCCATCCTCAGCGCGCGGCTGATCGCGCACCGCTTCATCCCGCGCAACGACCCGCTGGCGCGCCGCGCGTTGGTCGACGACGACTTCCGCGCCGCGCTCGACCACCGGCTGGCCGAGGTCGGCCTGGCGCTGCTGGAGAATCCCTATGCCGAATACCTGGCGGTGGGCCTGGCCGAGGAGATGCAGCCCTTCGTGTTCGGCGACGGCGACGCCTGGCTCAACAACAACATGAACCTGCCGCGCGACGCGGTGGCGCTGCTGGTGGTGCTGTGGGCGCAGATCATCCTGCCCAAGCGCGAGCGCCAGATCGCCCGCGCCGAGAAGGAGCGCGAAGGCCAGGCCGACATGTTCGGCGCAGAGAAGCCGCTGCTGCAGGGCGAAGAGGTGTCGGTCGGCATCCCCGAGGACGCGCTCTACGCCGACTACCGCGACAAGCTCGGCGGCAAGACCCGCATGAACGCCAACCTGGGCCAGCTGGCCCGGCTCGGCTTCATCGAGCGCCGCAACAAGATCATTCTCGAAGGTCCCTTGCTCGACCTGATGCTCGACTACGGCACGCTCGCCCCGCGCGTGATCGAGGGCGCGCTCGGCGAGGTGCTCAAGCGCCGCGCCGCCGAGCAGGCCGCCGCCGAATAACCGGCCCATCCGGGCAGGCCCGCGAGGGCCGAAAGAGTGCGCAATGTTCCAATTCCGTAAGCTCGAGATGCGCAACTGGGATTTCTGGCAAAGCATCGAAATCCCGCTCGACGCGCAGATCGTCACCATCGTCGGCCCCAACGGCTCGGGCAAGACCACCTTGCTCGACGCGCTGCGCACGCTGCTGTGCCTGCGCTGCTCGGGCCGGCGCGACTACAAGCGCTACGTGCGCAACAGCACCGAGCCGGTCGCCTGGCTGCGCGGCGTGGTCGACAACCCGCGCCGCGAGGGCGGCGGCCTGTTCCCCTATCCTTTCTTCCCGATCACCGCCGACAAGGTCACGCTGTTCTGCCGCGTGAAGAAGCAGGGCGGCGATTGGGCGCGCCACTACGCGATCGCCGAGGGCGAGATCGAGCTCGAGGCCGGCACCGAGGAGCAGCTGCGCTGGCTCGGCGTCAACGACTACAAGCTGGCACTGGAGCAGGCCGGCCTGACCCGCGCGATCGCCGAGGTGCTGGCGCTCGAGCAGGGCGATACCGACAAGCTGTGCGAATACAGCCCCAAGGCGCTGCTCGACCTGGTGTTCCAGGTGTTCGGCGACAAGCAGGTGCTCGACAACTACCAGCAGGCCAAGACCGAGCAGCGCGAAGCCGAGGCCGAGCTGGTCGAGCTGGAGAACAGCCTGGCTGGCCTGGGCAACAAGGTCGAGCAGATGCGCGGCCGCGCCAACCGCTACCTCGAATGGCAGGAGCTGCAGCAGGAAGTGCAGCACCTCGAAAGCACGGTGCTGCCGGCGCTGCGCTATCTCGACGCCTGGGAATCGCTGCAGGGCTATCGCAGCCAGTACACCGGCGTGCGCCGCGCGCTGCGGGCGCGCCAGGACGAGCTGGCTGCCGCCGATGCCGAGTACTACCGGCTGCACGGCGCCACCGAGGCCGCGGTGCAGGCCGAGCAGACCGCCGATGCGCGCTACAAGGCGCTGTGGGAGCCATTCGAGCGGGTCAAGGCCGATGCGCGCGATGCCGACAAGGTGCTGGGCCAGCGCGACAAGCTCAAGGCTTTGGCCGAAGCCGAGTCGGGCGCCGACTCGATCGAGCTGGCCGACAAGGTCGGCCGGCTGCGCGCGGGCAAGGGTGAGCTCGACGCGCGCATCAAGGCCGCCAAGGACGAGCGCCAGCAGCTGTCCGAACTGCAGTTCGCGCTGCAGGGCGGTCGCCCGCCGGCCGAGCCCTTCGTGCGCCAGATGCGCGCCGCGCTCGACGAGGCCGGCATCGCCCACCAGTTGCTGACCGAGATCGTCGAAGTCCGCGACAACAGCTGGCAGGAAGCGGTCGAGGCGCTGCTGGCGCCGTATCGCCACATCATCCTGCTCAACCGCGAGGCCGACCGCGCCGACGCATTCCGCATCGGCCAGCGGCTGCAATATCGCCACTTCATCGTGCCCGAGCGCGAAGCCGCGCCGCGCGCGGTGCCGGGCTCGGTGCTCGAGGTGGTCGACTTCCGCGCCGACGCGCCGGGCTGGCTCACCCGCCAGCTCAACAACGTGCAACGGGTTAAGTCGGTCGAGGCCGGCGCCGGCGTGCAGGGCGACTGGATCACCCGCGACGGCTATCACAAGGAACGCCGCGGCGCGCGCTTCATCGGCGTCAACCCGCGCGACCATGCCTACGGCGAAGCGGCCCGGCTGTCGCGGCTGGAAGAGGTGACGCGCCGGCTGCGCGACCTGAACCAGCAGATCCTCGACAGCGAAAGCGAGTCGGTCGAGCAGGGCCGCCGCATCGCCAGCCTGCAGTTGCAGCTGGCCGGCATGGATGCGGTGCAGCAGCTGGCCGCGCGGCGCGACGAATTCGAGGCGGCCGAGCAGGTGCTGCCCGAGTTGCAGGCGCAGGCGCAGCGGCTCGGCGGCGAGCTGGCCGAACAGCAGGCCGCGCTCGACACGGCGCGCAAGACGGCGATGGATGGCCGGCTGGCCTTGCAGAAGGTAGAGATCGCCCGCGACGGCCTGGCTCGCCAGGTGCGCGAGCTGATGAGCCAGGTCGAGGCGCGCCAGGCCGAGCAGGCACGCCAGATCGAAGACGCGCGCGAGCTGCGCGCCGCCCTCGAATCGCAGGGCGTGGTCGCCACCGTGCTGCCCGAGCTCAAGCAGGAATGGGGCTCGATCCAGGCGGTGCGGCACGAGGCCGAGCGCCAGCGCCAGCGCATCGAGCATGGCGACTGGGAGCGCGACGCCAGCGTGCTGGAGTTGCGCGACAAGATCCAGCAGGACTACGACGCGCTGGCCGGCGAGACGGCGGCCCGTGCCCGCGAAGTGGCGCGCGCCCGCGAGCTGACCGAGGATGCGCGCGGCGCCTATATCGCCAAGCTGCGCGCCACGGTGCGCAGCTATGGCCAGAACGTGAAGCGGCTGGGCGAGCTGTCGGGCATCCATGTCGAGGTCGATATGCCGCATCTGGACAACGATGACGCGGTGCTGGCCAACGCCGGCCTGGTGGCGCGTTTCGACTTCGACCAGAAGGGCATGATGGGCCTGAACGACGGCGAGGCTTCGGGCGGCCAGCAGGTGATGAAGTCGCTGATCCTGCTGATCGGCCTGATGATGGACGAGAGCAATCCGTCGGGCTTCGTCTTCATCGACGAGCCGTTCGCCCACCTCGACGTACTCAACATCGACAAGGTCGGCGCCTTCCTCAAGGCGACCCAGGCGCAGTACCTGATCACTACGCCGCTGACCCACAATCTCAATGCCTTCGCGCCGAGCGAGCTGACCTTATGTACCTATAAGAAGCGGCCGAGCGAGCGCTGGGCGCCGATCATCACCCAGACCCGGCGCCGCACCGACGCCAGCCGGCCGCGCTGATCGCCTGCGGCGGAAAGGCTGAAAGCCGCTCCGCCGCGGCCTAACATGCTGCATCGACCCGACCAGGAGCACGCATGGACTACGCCGAGATCGAAGCCTTCTGCCTGGCCCTGCCCGGGGCGACGGCCGACGTGAAATGGCAGGTCGACCGGGTGTTCTCGGTCGGCGGCAAGATGTTCTGCGTGTTCTGCCTCGACCGCTCGGTCTCCACCGGCGTCTCGCTCAAGGCCGATCCGGCCCGCTTCCTTGAACTGACCGACCAGCCCGGCATTGCGCCGGCGCCCTATCTCGCACGCCACCACTGGGTGCGGCTCGAACATCCCGGCGTGGTCGCGGACGAAACCTTCGCCGCGCTGCTGACCGACTCCTACCGATTGGTGCGCGCCAAGCTGCCGAAGAAGCTGCGCGACAGCCTGCCCGCCCAACCCTGATCGCCCGACCGGATATCCCATGAAACAGCGTTTCCACTTTTTCGCCACCTGCCCGCGCGGCCTCGAAGCCGTCCTGTCCGACGAACTGCAGCAGCTGGGGGCGGAAGAGGTCGCGGCGACCGATGGCGGCGTCGCCTTCCGCGGCGACTGGGCGCTGATGATGACGGCCAACCTGCACAGCCGCATCGCCAGCCGCATCCTGTGGAGCCTGCTGGAAAAGCCCTATCGCAGCGAGGACGACATCTACCGCGCGGCGCGCGCGCTCGACTGGCCCGAGCTGTTCTCGGTCGAGCGCACCATCAAGGTGGCTGTCACCGGGATCGGCTGCAAGCTGCGCAGCCTCGATTTCGTCGCGCTCAAGGTCAAGGACGCGATCTGCGATGCCTTCCGTGCCGCTGTCGATGCTCGGCCGAGCGTGGACACGGTGGCGCCGGACATGCGCATCCACGTCTTCCTGACCGAGAAGATGCTGACCCTTTATCTCGATACCAGCGGCGACGCACTGTTCAAGCGCGGCTACCGGCGCGAGACCGGCGAGGCGCCGCTGCGCGAGAACTTGGCCGCCGGCATCCTGCGCCTGACCGGCTGGCAGCCCGGCGAGCCTTTGCTCGATCCGATGTGTGGCAGCGGCACCTTCCTGATCGAGGCGGCGCTGATTGCGCGCGGCATCGCACCGGGCGGCAAGCGTTCGTTCGCCTTCGAGCGCTATCCGCAGTTCGATGCGGATGCCTGGGCGCGGGTGAAGGAGGCGGCGCTGGCCAAGGAGCGTCCGGTCGAATCCATATCTATATATGGCAGCGACGACAATGCGGCGATGCTGAGCATCTGCCGTACCAACCTGGCGGCGGCCGGCGTGGCCGATTGCGTCGAGCTGAGCCGGGCCGATGCGCTCGAGCGCAGCGCGCCGGCCGAGCAGGGCGTGCTGGTCTGCAACCCGCCCTACGGCATCCGGCTCGAAGAACAGGAAAGCCTGGCGGTGCTCTACCCGCTGCTGGGCCACGCGCTCAAGCAGCGCTTCGCCGGCTGGCGCGCCTACTACTTCACCGGCGACCTGCGGCTGGCCAAGCTGATCCGGCTGGCGGCCAGCAAACGTACGGTGCTGTTCAACGGCGGGCTCGAGTGCCGGCTGTTCGAGTACCGGATGGTGGCGGGATCGAACCGAAAGCCGGCCTGAGGCCCGGCATTTCCATCTACATATATAGGTAAGCGCCGGATTTCGGTGGCTTGCCAAGCAAAAGGCCCCGCATCTGCGGGCCTTTTGCTTGGGACTGCAACGGGATGGCTGCGGCCCGGAAAATTCTTTTGCCGCCCGTTCCATTATGAATCAATGATTTAGTGGGTTTTGACGCGAATCTTTCAAAAATCTTCGCGAGAGGTGTTGACGGGTGTGGCGGCGATCCGTATAGTTCGCATCTCTGCTGCTGACGCAGACGAAAACGAAGCGAAAACGAACGAGTCTAGCCGAGTTTGAGTGCGAAAGCAAACGCTCTTTAACAAGATACAACCGATAAGCGTAGGCGCTTGGCGAAGGATGCCAAGGCTTACGTTGAATTGAAATCGTTTCGACGGTTTTGATTTTGCAATACGCCAAATGAAGCAATTTAAACAGAGATTGAACTCAAGAGTTTGATCCTGGCTCAGATTGAACGCTGGCGGCATGCTTTACACATGCAAGTCGAACGGACTTGGGGGCTTGCTCCCAGGTTAGTGGCGAACGGGTGAGTAATGCATCGGAACGTACCGTGTAGTGGGGGATAACGTAGCGAAAGTTACGCTAATACCGCATGAGATCTACGGATGAAAGCAGGGGATCGCAAGACCTTGCGCTATATGAGCGGCCGATGTCGGATTAGCTAGTTGGTGGGGTAAAGGCTCACCAAGGCGACGATCCGTAGCGGGTCTGAGAGGATGATCCGCCACACTGGGACTGAGACACGGCCCAGACTCCTACGGGAGGCAGCAGTGGGGAATTTTGGACAATGGGCGCAAGCCTGATCCAGCCATGCCGCGTGAGTGAAGAAGGCCTTCGGGTTGTAAAGCTCTTTTGTCCGGGAGCAAATCTGCGTGGTTAATACCCATGCAACTGAGAGTACCGGAAGAATAAGCACCGGCTAACTACGTGCCAGCAGCCGCGGTAATACGTAGGGTGCGAGCGTTAATCGGAATTACTGGGCGTAAAGCGTGCGCAGGTGGTTACGTAAGCTTGATGTGAAATCCCCGGGCTTAACCTGGGAACTGCATTGAGGACTGCGTGGCTAGAGTGCGTCAGAGGGGGGTGGAATTCCACGTGTAGCAGTGAAATGCGTAGAGATGTGGAGGAACACCGATGGCGAAGGCAGCCCCTGGGATAGCACTGACACTCATGCACGAAAGCGTGGGGAGCAAACAGGATTAGATACCCTGGTAGTCCACGCCCTAAACGATGTCTACTAGTTGTTGGGGTAGCAATACCTTAGTAACGCAGCTAACGCGTGAAGTAGACCGCCTGGGGAGTACGGTCGCAAGATTAAAACTCAAAGGAATTGACGGGGGCCCGCACAAGCGGTGGATGATGTGGATTAATTCGATGCAACGCGAAAAACCTTACCTACCCTTGACATGCCAGGAATGCCGAAGAGATTTGGCGGTGCCCGAAAGGGAACCTGGACACAGGTGCTGCATGGCTGTCGTCAGCTCGTGTCGTGAGATGTTGGGTTAAGTCCCGCAACGAGCGCAACCCTTGTCCTTAGTTGCTACCATTCAGTTGAGCACTTTAAGGAGACTGCCGGTGACAAACCGGAGGAAGGTGGGGATGACGTCAAGTCCTCATGGCCCTTATGGGTAGGGCTTCACACGTCATACAATGGTCGGTACAGAGGGTTGCCAAGCCGCGAGGTGGAGCCAATCCCAGAAAGCCGATCGTAGTCCGGATTGCAGTCTGCAACTCGACTGCATGAAGTCGGAATCGCTAGTAATCGCAGATCAGCATGCTGCGGTGAATACGTTCCCGGGCCTTGTACACACCGCCCGTCACACCATGGGAGTGGGTTCTACCAGAAGTAGCTAGGCTAACCTTAGGGAGGCCGGTTACCACGGTAGGATTCATGACTGGGGTGAAGTCGTAACAAGGTAGCCGTAGGGGAACCTGCGGCTGGATCACCTCCTTTCTAGAGAAAATGGCGCTGTAGCCAAGTGTCTACACTTATCGGTTGTAGTAGTTAGAGAAGTACGGGAGCTGGGTCAGTAGCTCAGTCGGTTAGAGCACCGTCTTGATAAGGCGGGGGTCATAGGTTCGATTCCTATCTGACCCACCAGTAACTCGATTGGGGCATAGCTCAGCTGGGAGAGCACCTGCTTTGCAAGCAGGGGGTCGTCGGTTCGATCCCGTCTGCCTCCACCACATCGTTGCCGGGCTGGAAAGCGGAACGGGAGGATGTGGACAGGAACGAGAGTCCAGACAAGAGAATATTGAGCGTTGCGACGAGAGTCGCATGGCGGAGTATTTTATTGTTTGGCTTCTTGGCCGAATGGACGAAAGTCTGTACTTGATCTTTAAAAAAATGGAAGAAGTAACCAATGTAGTTCAATGACGAACTGGGCGATGAAAGTTGCCTGGGGAGTTGTAAAGGACTGCAATGGGTTGATTGTATCGACAGCTGGATCGTTCGAAAGAATGGATCTGGCATCGCAAACACCTGTAATCGATGCTTAGGCATTTTAGGTTATAGGGTCAAGCGAATAAGTGCATCTGGTGGATGCCTTGGCGATCACAGGCGATGAAGGACGCGCAAGCCTGCGAAAAGGCTCGGGGAGCTGGCAATGAAGCTTTGATCCGGGCATGTCCGAATGGGGAAACCCACCCGCAAGGGTATCCATACCTGAATCCATAGGGTATGAGAGGCGAACGCAGTGAACTGAAACATCTAAGTAGCTGCAGGAAAAGAAATCAACCGAGATTCCCCCAGTAGTGGCGAGCGAAAGGGGAAGAGCCTGTACGTGATAGTCGAACGCTTAACAGAACGGAATGGAAAGTCCGGCCATAGTGGGTGATAGCCCCGTATGTGAAAAGCGATCGGTGGTACTGAGCGTACGAGAAGTAGGGCGGGACACGTGAAATCCTGTCTGAAGATGGGGGGACCATCCTCCAAGGCTAAATACTCGTGATCGACCGATAGTGAACCAGTACCGTGAGGGAAAGGCGAAAAGAACCGCGGGAGCGGAGTGAAATAGAACCTGAAACCGGATGCATACAAACAGTGGGAGCCTCGTAAGGGGTGACTGCGTACCTTTTGTATAATGGGTCAGCGACTTACATTCAGTAGCGAGCTTAACCGAGTAGGGGAGGCGTAGCGAAAGCGAGTCCGAATAGGGCGTTCAGTTGCTGGGTGTAGACCCGAAACCAGATGATCTATCCATGGCCAGGTTGAAGGTGGGGTAACACCCACTGGAGGACCGAACCCACTAGTGTTGCAAAACTAGGGGATGAGCTGTGGATAGGGGTGAAAGGCTAAACAAATCTGGAAATAGCTGGTTCTCCTCGAAAACTATTTAGGTAGTGCCTCACGTATCACTTCCGGGGGTAAAGCACTGTTATGGCTAGGGGTCATCGCGACTTACCAAACCATGGCAAACTCTGAATACCGGAAAGTGCGAGCGTGGGAGACAGACATCGGGTGCTAACGTCCGGTGTCGAAAGGGAAACAACCCAGACCCTCAGCTAAGGTCCCAAATGCATAGTTAAGTGGAAAACGAGGTGGGAAGGCATAGACAGCCAGGATGTTGGCTTAGAAGCAGCCATCATTTAAAGAAAGCGTAATAGCTCACTGGTCGAGTCGTCCTGCGCGGAAGATGTAACGGGGCTCAAACTATGAACCGAAGCTAGGGATATGCCGTAAGGCATATGGTAGAGGAGCGTTCCGTAGGCCTGCGAAGGTGGATTGTGAAGTCTGCTGGAGGTATCGGAAGTGCGAATGCTGACATGAGTAGCGATAAACAGGGTGAAAGTCCCTGTCGCCGAAAACCCAAGGTTTCCTGCGCAACGTTCATCGGCGCAGGGTGAGTCGGCCCCTAAGGCGAGGCAGAAATGCGTAGTCGATGGGAAACGGGTTAATATTCCCGTACCAATCTGTAATGCGATGTGGGGACGGAGAAAGCTAGGCCAGCCGGGTGTTGGAAGTCCCGGTTTAAGCGTGTAGGCGTGTCTCGTAGGCAAATCCGCGAGACTAAGCTGAGGCGTGATGACGAGTCTGCTTGCAGACGAAGTGGTTGATGCTCTGCTTCCAGGAAAAGCCGCTAAGCTTCAGTTACAGATTGACCGTACCGCAAACCGACACAGGTGGGTAGGATGAGAATTCTAAGGCGCTTGAGAGAACTCGGGTGAAGGAACTCGGCAAATTGACACCGTAACTTCGGGAGAAGGTGTGCCCCGGTAGGTTGTAGCCTGTACAGGCGAAGGCCGATGGGGTTGCAGTGAAAAGGTGGCTGCGACTGTTTATTAAAAACACAGCACTCTGCTAACACGAAAGTGGACGTATAGGGTGTGACGCCTGCCCGGTGCTGGAAGGTTAAGTGATGGGGTGCAAGCTCTTGATCGAAGCCCCAGTAAACGGCGGCCGTAACTATAACGGTCCTAAGGTAGCGAAATTCCTTGTCGGGTAAGTTCCGACCCGCACGAATGGCGTAACGATGGCCACACTGTCTCCACCCGAGACTCAGCGAAGTTGAAATGTTTGTGAAGATGCAATCTCCCCGCTGCTAGACGGAAAGACCCCGTGCACCTTTACTGTAGCTTTGCATTGGACTTTGAACAGACTTGTGTAGGATAGCTGGGAGGCTTTGAAGCGGGGACGCTAGTTCTCGTGGAGCCGACGTTGAAATACCAGCCTGGTGTGTTTGAGGTTCTAACCTAGGTCCGTCATCCGGATCGGGGACCGTGCATGGTAGGCAGTTTGACTGGGGCGGTCTCCTCCCAAAGTGTAACGGAGGAGCTCGAAGGTATCCTAGGTACGGTCGGAAATCGTACTGATAGTGCAATGGCATAAGGATGCTTGACTGCGAGACTGACAAGTCGAGCAGGTGCGAAAGCAGGACATAGTGATCCGGTGGTTCTGTATGGAAGGGCCATCGCTCAACGGATAAAAGGTACGCCGGGGATAACAGGCTGATTCCTCCCAAGAGTTCACATCGACGGGGGAGTTTGGCACCTCGATGTCGGCTCATCACATCCTGGGGCTGTAGCCGGTCCCAAGGGTATGGCTGTTCGCCATTTAAAGTGGTACGTGAGCTGGGTTTAAAACGTCGTGAGACAGTTTGGTCCCTATCTGCAGTGGGCGTTGGAAGTTTGAAGGGGGCTGCTCCTAGTACGAGAGGACCGGAGTGGACGAACCTCTGGTGTACCGGTTATGACGCCAGTCGTATCGCCGGGTAGCTAAGTTCGGAAGAGATAAGCGCTGAAAGCATCTAAGCGCGAAACTTGCCTTAAGATGAGACTTCCCTGGGGACTTGATCCCCTGAAGGGTCGTTCGAGACCAGGACGTTGATAGGTCGGGTGTGGAAGCGCAGTAATGCGTTAAGCTAACCGATACTAATTGCCCGTGAGGCTTGATCCTATAACCCAAGATGCCTGAGAGGGCAGGGTTTGCGAGGTCGAGTCGGTCAACCTAAAGAGTTACTTCTTCCATGTGAGGCTGGTGAGATACCGGCCGAACGAATATGAGTGCTGATCAGAGAGTTGATCGGGCTCCCAAGTTAATGCTTGGCGACCATAGCACGTTGGACCCACGCCTTCCCATCTCGAACAGGACCGTGAAACGACGTCGCGCCGATGATAGTGCGGTATACCCGTGTGAAAGTAGGTCATCGCCAGGCTCCCTCTAGAACGCCCCGAACTGATGTTCGGGGCGTTTTGCTTTGTAGCTTTGCGGCTCGGATTGGCTTGATTGATGCGCACTGAGTATCCGGATTGAGCGCTGCTTCGGATTGGCTGGGGCGCAAGTCGCAATGAAGCGCAGCAGGTAATGCTTCAGGATGGTCTCGAGTGCTGTGATTTGATGAGCCAGCCCTCACCCCAAGCTTATCCGGCGCTCTGTGCAAAGGGACGAATCCCTGCGCTTCAATAGATCGAAGCTTCAATAGATCGAATTACACCTGCAATAAGAAAGCCCCGCACGGTTCGTGCGGGGCTTGATCGTTTCTACGAGCTGGAATGCGGGACGACCGGACTAAGCCTCAGTGCCGGTATTTACGCACCAGCCCCACCATCACCCCGAAGATCTCGAGCGCGCCGCGGGGGCGGATGACCGGGTAGGCCGGGTTGGCCGGCTGCAGCACGAACTGGCCGGCTTCGCGCGCCAGCGTCTTGAGGGTGAATTCGTCGTCGACGATCGCGACCACGATGTCGCCGACGTTGGCGGCTGCACGGCGTTCGACCACGGCCAGGTCGCCCGGATGGATGCCGGCGTCGATCATCGAATCGCCCTTGATCGGGATCAGCATGGTCTCCAAGGGCGGTTGGCAATTGGTTGCTCATCGCTCGATGGTCTATTGGAGGCCAAGAAAATAGGGCCATCGAAATATCGATGGCCCTGCCTTACCTGCTTTAAAAGCTGTAATTCAGAAGCTTAGAACAGCAAATCCTTCACACTTTCATCGATGGGCTGATTGGCCGCGCCTGCACCATTGTCCAGCGCGAGCTCAGGATTGGTGTCCGGGAATTCGGCGTAGAAATATTCCGCTCTTGGACCTCGGCTGGTCTCGATGGTCTGGCTGATGACACCATCGGGCACCGCGTACTGCTTGTTCGGCACGCCTTTCAGTGCTGTCGCCATATAGTTGATCCAGATCGGCAGTGCAGCGTTGCCGCCGGTTTCGGCGCCGCCCAGCGATCGCGGCTGATCGAACCCGAGCCAGACGACTGAAACCAGCGAAGGCTGGAAGCCTGCAAACCAGGCATCGTGCGTATCGTTGGTCGTGCCGGTCTTGCCGGCGAGATCGGTGCGATTGAGTACATTGGCCTTGGCGGCCGTTCCGTAACGGGTCACGTCCTGCATCATGCTGGTCATGATGAAGGCGTTGCGCGCATCTAGCGTCCGCGGCGCGTTCTCCCCGGCAACTTCAGGCTGGGTGCGGGCCAGTACCTTGCCCTGATCGTTCTCGATCCGGTCGATCAGATAGGAGCGCACTCGATAGCCGGTATTGGCGAAGACCGAATAGCCCTCGGCCAGTTGTAGCGGAGTCACGCTGCCCGCCCCAGTGCCATGGTCAGATAGGGCGGGTGGTTCTTCGCCTCGAAGCCGAACTTGCTGATATAGGCCTGCGCGTATGCAGGGGTGATCGCCTGCAGGATGCGGATCGAGACGAGGTTCTTCGACTTGGTCAGCGCATCGCGCATCGACATCATGCCGGCGAACTTGCCGTCGAAGTTCTTCGGCTCCCAGCGCTGCCCGCCGATGGTGGCCGGGTCGATGACCAGCGGGGCATCGTTGATCTGGGTGGCCGGGGTGAAGCCTCGCTCGATCCCGGCGGAGTAGATGAAGGGTTTGAAGCTGGAGCCCGGTTGGCGCCAGGCCTGGGTGACCCGATTGAAGTGGTTGCGGCCGAAATCGAAGCCGCCGACCAAGGCGCGGATTGCGCCGTCGCGTGGATCGAGCGACACGAAGGCGGCTTCAACCTGGGGCAGTTGGGCAATCTGCCAGCCGTCGTCGGTATTGCGGATCCGGATCACCGAGCCGCTGCGCAGCCGCTGCGCGGGCGGCAACTTGTCACTCAGCGCACGGGCGGCGAAGGCCAGCGCCTTACCCTTGATTTCCACCATGCCGGCATCCTTCGCGTACACGGTGAGGGCCTGTGGGCTAGCGCTCAACACCAGCGCCGGCGGCAGGGCGTCGATCGAACCGAATTCGCCGAGCAGTTCATCGTAGGCGGCGCGGGCGCCTTCGCCCTTGACTGCGGGCACCTCGCGGTAAGCCTCCGGGCCTCGATAGCCATGACGCCGGTCATAGTCGATCACACCCTTGCGCGCGGCGTCGTAGGCGGCGCTCTGATGGGCGGCGAGCACGGTGGTGAAGACCTTCAGTCCCTGGGAGTAGGCGTTCTCCCCGTATTTCTCGAAGATGGCCTGGCGGGCCATTTCGGCGACGTACTCGGCATGCACCGAGAAGGCATCGGTCGACCCGTACGTGCGCAATTGCTCTGTGGTGGCCTGCTTGTACTGAGCATCATTGATGAATTGAAGCTCGTGCATGCGCCGGAGCACATATTGTTGGCGCAAGCGTGCGCGCGACGGATTGACGATGGGATTGAAGCTCGATGGCGCCTTGGGCAGGCCGGCCAGCATCGCCATCTCGGCAGGGCTCAGCTGATCCAGCGATTTGCCGTAATACACCCGGGCGGCGGAAGCGAATCCATAAGCGCGCTGGCCCAGATAAATCTGGTTGAAATAAAGCTCGAGGATCTGATCCTTGGTCAGATTGTGCTCGATCTTAAAGGCGAGCATGGCTTCGTTGAATTTGCGGGTGAAGGTCTTCTCGCTGGACAGGAAGAAATTGCGCGCGACCTGCATGGTGATCGTGCTCGCGCCGGACTGCGTATGGCCGGACGCCAGATTGGACAGCGCCGCCCGCACCACGCCGATGTAGTCGACGCCGCCGTGCTGGTAGAAGCGCTCATCCTCGGCGGCCAGGATGGCCTGCTTCATCAGCGTCGGTACTTTGCCAATTGGCACGAACGCCCTGCGCTCCTCGCCGAATTCACCGATTTGCACGCCATCGGCGGTATAGATCCGCAGCGGGATTTTGGGCCGATAGTCGGTCAGCGTCTCCAGCGAGGGCAGCTTCGGGTAGGTGACGGCGATGAGAATCGAGATTGCGGCGACGACCAGGATCAACAGCGTGAGCATGGTCCACAGAGTAAGCAGAAGCAGTCTTCGGGGCATGTGCGGGCTTTCGGGCACCTAGGGAGAGGGGGATTTTAGAATAAATGCATAAACCAGCTTTACACCCGTAGGATGGGCTGCTAGCATCTAACGGACGTATCAGACAAATCCTCGCTTGTTAAAATCCCTAAAAGGAAATTCAAGTTGAATCTAGATTTCCTAAAGCCGAAATCCCCTCCGCTTATTGGTGTCGACATCAGCACATCAGCGGTCAAAATGGTTGAATTGTCGGAAGCCGGTAAGCATTTGACGATTGAACGCTATGTGATCGAGCCTTTGCCCAAAGACGCCGTGGCAGATGGCAACATGGCGAATCTAGACGCGGTTGGTGAGGCCGTCAAGCGTGCTTGGCGAGTGCTCGGAACCCGCGTCAAGAACGTTGCATTGGCCTTGCCGGCCGCTGCTGTAATCACCAAAAAGATCACGGTTCCCGCCGGGCAATCGGAAACCGAACTCGAGTTGCAAGTCGAGACCGAAGCGAATCAGTACATCCCCTTTTCGCTCGATGAAGTGAATCTGGATTTCCAGGTTCTCGGACCGTCCATGGCGACGGCGGACGAAGTCGAGGTATTAATTGCGGCTTCGCGCAAGGAAAAGGTCGAAGACCGGGTCGCCGCCGTGGAGGCCGCCGGCCTCAAGGCGCTGGTGATGGACGTCGAGTCCTTCGCCACCCAGGCTGCCTACGAATTGATCGCGAAGCAGCTGCCCGATGCCGGTGCGGGCCAGACGGTGGCCGTCATCGATATCGGTGCGGCGCTGATGCATATCAATGTCCTGCGCGATGGGCAGCAGATCTATTCACGCGAGCAGGCTTTCGGCGGCAACCAGCTGACGCAGGATATCCAGCGCAAATTCAATCTGTCCTCGGAAGAAGCCGAGGCTGCAAAGCGTAATGGCGGCCTGCCCGACAATTACGAACCGGAAGTATTGCAGCCCTTCATGGATTCCCTGGCGATCGAAATCTCCAGAGCGCTGCAATTCTTCTTCACTTCGACTCAATACAATTCGGTTGACCATATCCTGCTCGCGGGCGGGTGCAGCGTCATTCCCGGCTTGGACGAGGTCGTGGCGAGCCGTACGCAAGTGAGCACGATGATTGCGAATCCCTTCTTGAACATGACCCAGGCGAGCCGGGTCAAGACGAGGCAGCTGCTGCTGGACGCGCCATCGCTGCTGATTGCCTGTGGTCTGGCGATGCGGAGGTTTGATTCATGATTCGCATTAACCTACTGCCGCATCGGGAGCAGAAACGCAAGGCGCGGTTGCAGCGCTTCATCGTCGTTTCGCTGCTGGCCTGCGGTATCGGCGTGGCGATCGTGGTGGCGGCCTACCTGGCGCTGACCGCCCAGATCGCGATGCAGGACGAGCGCAATGCTTTCCTCGACGGGGAAAATGCCAAGCTCGACAAGCAGATCGCCGAAATCGAGACGCTCAAGAAGGAACGGCAGCTGCTGCTGGATCGGAAGAAGGTCGTCGAACGGCTGCAGTCGAGCCGTGCCGAGACGGTCCAGATCCTGGACCAGCTGGTGCGGCAGATGCCCGAGGGGATCTACCTCAAGGACGTCAAGCAGACCGGTGATCTGCTTACGCTGACCGGTTATGCGCAATCGAGCGCGCGCGTGTCGACGCTGATGCGCAGCCTCAACGATTCCGCCGTGTTCGAGCAGCCGAACCTGATCGAAATCAAGGCTTCCCTCGTGAATGCCCAGCGTCTGAACGAGTTCAACCTGAACGTCAAGATCACGCGCGAAGTGGAAGGCTCGGCCGATTCGCAGAGCGCAGCTGGCCAGAAGAAAGGCAATTGATCATGGCCATGACACTAGATGAACTGCGCCGGCTGGATCCGAAGGACATCGCGAACTGGCCCGGACCTGCGCAACTGATCTTTCTTGCGATCCTGATCGTGGCGATCGTGGTGCTCGGTTATTTCGGCGTCCTGGCCGGCCAGAGCGAAGTGCTCGACCAAGGCCGTGCGCGCGAGGAAGAGCTCAAGCAGGCGTTCCTGGACAAGAAGGTCAAGGCGGTCAACCTGGATGCCTATCGGCAGCAGCTCGCCGAAATCCAGGAATCGTTCGGCGCGCTGCTCAAGCAGCTGCCGAGCAAGGCCGAGATGGAAACGCTGATCACCGAGATCAACCAGGCCGGCGTCGGCCGGGGGCTGCAATTCGAACTGTTCCGCCCGACACCCACCGAGGTGAGGACGACCGAATTCGCCGAGCGTCCGATCGATATCAAGCTGACCGGTAGCTACCATGACCTGGCGGCGTTCGCCAGCGACGTGGCCCAGTTGTCGCGGATCGTCACGATCGACGAGATCCAGCTGACGGCCCCGGCACCTACCCAGGTGAAGGAAGCGGCAGCCGGCGCCCTGACCCTGCAGGCAGTCGCGAAGACTTATCGGGCGCTGGATGCGGAGGAAGCCATCGCAGTGCGTAAGGCCGAGGCCGACGCCAAGAAGAAAAAGTAAGCTGAGGTATGTCAATGAAAAAGTCTCTACTTGCTTCCTCGCTGGTTTTTTTCTTGTTCGGATGTGCCGGTCGTGAATTCGATGACCTCAAATCCTGGATGGAAGAGTCGACTCGCGGGATGAAGGGCAAGGTCGAGCCCTTGCCGGAAGTGAAGCCCTATAAGCCTTATATCTATGAGGCTTTCGATTTGGTCGATCCATTCAATCGCAGCAAGATGGAGATCGCCAAGAAGGGCGGCGGCGGGCTTGCGCCGAATTTGAACCGGCCCAAAGAATCGCTCGAGGCATATGACCTGGAGAAATTGCGCATGGTCGGCACGCTGCAGCGCGGCAAGGAGATCAGCGCGCTGATCCAGGCGCCCGATGGCAATCTCTTCAGGGTGAAGATGGGAAGTTATATGGGCCAGAACTTTGGCATGATTACAGCGATCACCGAGTCCGAGATTACCCTGAAAGAGATCGTTGAGGACAGCAGCGGGGATTGGGTAGAGAAGACGAGCACATTGCTGCTTGATGAAACGGAGTCCAAGAAATGAGTGTGCGCCAGCTGCTTAATTCCGCAATTGTCATTGCTGTTGCTGCGCTGGCGATTGCGGCTCGTGCCGAAGACCTGAACGCGATCAATACGGTCGATGTGCGTACGGAGTCTGCCGATCGCCAGGAAATCACGCTCGTTCTGCAAAAGAAGGTCGACGTTCCGGCGAGCTTCGCAGTCAACACGCCGCCGCGTATCGCCTTCGACTTCGCCAATACGGTCAATTCGACCGGCAAGTCGACCATCCCGGTCGGCGGCGGCAATCTGAAGTCGGTTTCCATCGCCGAATCGGGCGGCCGTTCGCGCCTGGTGCTCGGCCTGGTCAAGCCGGCAAGCTATGAAGTGCGTGCCAACGGCAACAAGCTGGTGATCTCGCTGGCCAGCAGCGCCGGGACGGACGCCGGCGTGAAGTCGAGCCAGTTCTCGGTATCGCAGAACGTCGCCAAGGAATCGCTACGCGACGTCGATTTCCGCCGTGGACCACGTGGCGAAGGCCGGGTGCTGATCGACCTGTCGAACCCGAACATCGGTATCGACATCAAGCAGCAGGGCAAGGGCCTGGTGCTCGAGTTCGCCAAGACCGGCCTGCCGCGCCAGCTCGAGCGCCGGATGGACGTGTCGGACTTCGGTACGCCGGTACAGCTGGTCGATACCTACACCCAGGGCGAGTCCACCAAGATGGTGATCGAACCCAAGGGCGTCTGGGAATATTCGGCCTACCAGACCGAAGGCCGCTTCATCGTCGAAATCCGTACCGTGGACGAGCAGGCCAAGCGCCTGGCCCAGCTCGACAAGCCGACCTACAAGGGCGAGAAGCTGTCGCTGAACTTCCAGAACGTCGAAGTCCGCACCGTGCTGCAGGTGATCGCCGAATTCACCGGCAAGAACATCATCACCAGCGACACCGTGAGCGGCAACCTGACCCTGCGCCTGAAGGACGTGCCCTGGGACCAGGCGCTCGACCTGATCCTGCAGAGCAAGGGTCTGGACAAGCGCGAGAACGGCAACGTGCTGTGGGTCGCCCCGCGTGAAGAGATCGCCTCGCGCGAGAAGCTGGCCCTGGAAGCCAAGGCACAGATCGCCGACATCGAGCCGCTGCGTACCGAGTCCTTCCAGCTCAACTACCTGAAGGCCGAAGACCTGCGCGCGATGCTGATGAACGACAAGCAGCCGTTCCTGAGCAAGCGCGGCAGCGCGATCGTCGAAAGCCGCAATAACGTGCTGATCGTCAACGACGTGCCGGCCAAGCTCGACGAGATCCGCGCGCTGCTGCTGCGTGCAGATATCGCGGCGCGGCAGGTGATGATCGAAGCACGGATCGTGATCGCGAAGGACGACTTCAGCCGTACGCTCGGTGCCCGCCTCGGCATCCGCGGCGACCGCACCGCCGGCAACAACACGCGCGTCGGCATCGGCTCCGGCACCAACGATTCGCTCGATGTGCTGAACAATGGCGTCAGTGCGGCGACCACCACCAACGTGAACCTGCCGGCCGCCGGTATCAACAGCGTCTCGCCCGCCTCGATCGGCGTGACGCTGCTGAACAACAGCGTCGGTGCACTGCTGAGCCTCGAGCTGCAGGCGCTCGAAGCGGAAGGCAACGGCCGTACGATCTCGAGTCCGCGCGTCATCACCGGTGACCAACAGAAGGCCGTGATCCGTCAAGGTAGCCGCTTCTTCATCAACCGCTCGACCACCGATGGCCTGGTCAGCGAAGAGAAGGAGGCCGTGCTGATGCTCGAGGTGACGCCGCGCATCACGCCGGACCGCAAGGTGTTCATGGAGCTCAAGATCAGCAAGGATGCGCTGCAGCCCGGCCAGGTGATCGACACCCGTTCGATCCAGACCAACGTGCTGGTCGGCAACGGCGAAACGGCCGTGCTGGGCGGGATCTACGAGCTCACCGAAAGCGATACGGTGACCAAGGTGCCGCTGCTCGGCGACGTGCCGGTACTCGGTAGCCTGTTCAAGACCAAGGCCCGCGCCAATAACAAGTCCGAGCTGCTGATCTTCATCACGCCGCGGATCCTGGACGAGAGCTTGTCCCTGCGCTGAGAAACATATTTCGCTACAATGCCCGGCATGAATTTGCCGGGCAGTTTTTTTTTAGTGGGCTTGATGGGAGCGGGGAAGACCACGATCGGTCGCGCCTTGGCGCGTTCCACCGGCAAGGCTTTCTACGATTCCGATCATGAGATCGAAGCCAGGACCGGGGTCCGTATTCCGGTGATCTTCGAGATCGAGGGCGAGCCGGGTTTCCGCGCGCGGGAGGTCGAGACGATCCGTGAGCTGACCTCGCACGAGAATATCGTGCTGGCGACCGGCGGTGGGGCGGTATTGAGTCCGGAAGTGCGTAGCGTGCTGTCGTCGCGCGGCTATGTGATCTACCTGCGGGCGCCGGTCGAGGAGCTCTACCAGCGCACCAAGAACGACAAGAACCGTCCGTTGCTGCAGCTGGCCGATCCGCGCGCCAAGCTGGAAGCACTCTATGCCGTGCGCGACCCGCTCTACCGAGAAGTGGCGGATATCGTGATCGACACCAGCCGGCAAAATGCCAATCATCTTGCCCAATCCATTCTTGCAGAGTTGATTCGCCGTCATGCCAGTAGTTCATGTTGATTTGGAGCGGGCGCCATACGATATCGTCATCGGCCGCCGCTTGATCGATGCCGGCGAATTGATCGCCAAGCATCTGCCGCAACCACGAATCGTCATCGTGACCAATCAGACGATTGCTCGAATCTGGTTGGCGCCATTGCAAAAGACTTTGCAGGATCAGGCGATCAAGGTTCAGGAAATCATTCTCCCGGATGGTGAGCAATATAAGAACTGGGAAGTCCTGAGCGGCATTCTGGATCAATTGTTCGAATTCAATTGCGAGCGCAAGACCACCTTGATCGCCCTCGGCGGCGGAGTGGTCGGCGACATCACCGGTTTCGCCGCATCCATCTATCAGCGCGGCATGCCCTTCATCCAGGTTCCGACCACCTTGCTGGCGCAGGTGGATTCTTCGGTCGGCGGCAAGACCGCGGTGAACCATGCGCGCGGCAAGAACATGATCGGCGCCTTCTACCAGCCGCAGCTGGTCGTCGCCGACCTGGCCACGCTCGATACGCTGCCGGCGCGCGAATATTCGGCCGGCCTTGCCGAAGTCATCAAATACGGCCTGATCGATAACCTGCCGTTCTTCGAATGGCTCGAGGCGAATATCGATGCATTGATCCGGCGCGACCCCGAAGCGCTCGCCTATGCCGTCGAGCAGTCGTGCGCGAGCAAGGCCAGGATCGTGGCGGCGGACGAGCGGGAGCAGGATAGCCGTGCCTTGCTGAATCTCGGCCATACATTCGGCCACGCCATCGAGGCGGGCCTCGGCTACGGTACCTGGCTGCACGGCGAGGCGGTCGCCGCCGGCATGATCGTGGCGGCGCGCGTTTCGCAGGTGCTGGGCAATCTGTCCGCCGGGGACGTCGGCCGTATCGAATCCCTGATCGAGCGCGCCGGCCTGCCGGTGCAGGCGCCGCAGCTGGGCTTCGAGCGCTGGATGGACCTGATGTCGCTCGACAAGAAGGTCGCCGATGGCCGCATCCGTTTCGTGCTGATGCGCCGCCTCGGCGAATCCTATCTCGGCTACCTGGGCGACGAGCAACTGCGCACGGTGCTGGCTTGATGGCGGTGGGTTTGCAGTCCTGGTCGTACCGGTTGAAGCGCGGTTTCGATTTCCTGGCGGCCTTGGCCCTGCTGGTCGTATTGGCGCCGCTGTTCGCGGCCTTCGGCTTGCTGCTGCGGCTGGAGGGCGGCACGGCCTTCTTTTCCCACCAGCGGGTCGGCCGCAACGGCCAGCCTTTCGCCTGCCATAAATTCCGCACCATGGTGCCCGACGCGGAGGCGCGACTGGCCCATGTGCTGGCCACCGATCCCGCCGCGCGCGAGGAATGGGCGCGCGATTTCAAGCTGAAGAACGACCCGCGTGTCACCGCGCTCGGCGAATTCCTGCGCCTGTCGAGCCTCGACGAGCTGCCGCAGCTGTGGAACGTGCTGGTCGGCCAGATGAGCCTGGTCGGCCCGCGGCCGGTGGTGCGGGCCGAGCTGGAGCGTTATGGCGACGCGGCGGCGCTGTATCTGCAGGTCCGACCGGGTTTGACCGGCTTGTGGCAGGTCAGCGGGCGCAACGACACCAGCTACGAGGAACGGGTCCGGCTCGATGCGGAGTACGTCCGCAGCTGGAGCTTCGCGCTCGATCTGCGCATCCTGTTCCGGACCGTCGGCGTCGTGATCAGCCGGCGCGGCGCCTATTGAAGCCCGCCGGCTAGCGGAGGGCGCGCCACCAGCGCGGGTGCATGCTGAGACGCGGGACGAGCCGTTTCGGTAGTCGTTGGTAGCGGCGCCCCAATGCATAGCCGGAGAACTTCGCTGCATTGTTGAGCAGGGCCTTGAGCCGCCAGGCCGAGCCATGCTCGGCCAGCGCCTGCCACTCGGATCGGATGAAGCGCAGGCCCTCGCCCTCGGCGCGGCCGAACGCATCGATCAGCCAGGCTTCGCGGCTGTGCAGCACGCCGGTATCGAAATAACGCCTGAATTCCTCGGTCGCACTGTAGTTGTGCGAATGGTGAACGGCAGCTTCGGCGACATAGGCGCTGGTCCAGCCGGCCTGCAGCAACTTCGCGCAACTGAGCATGTCCTCGCCGAGCAGGGTCTGGCTTGGAAAGCCGCCGATCGCGCGCAGCGCCGTCTGGCGCCAGGCGGCGAACGAGTTGGAGCAGAAGGCGGCCTTGATGCCGAGCGTGGGGATGTCCTGCGACCGGACCTGGCGCGACCGGCCGGGATAGTTGAATCGGCGCGCGTGGGCCGCGATCGGATTGGCGTCGTCGTGCGGCAGCTGCCGGCCCCAGGCTACGGCGACCTGACCGTCGGCAAAGCCGGCGGCCAGCTTGGAGAGCGTGTCCGGCGCGGCGGCGATGGCATCCTGCGTCATGCAGATGACGACGTCGCAGTCGGCGAGGCGGTCGAGCCCGAGCTGCCGCGTCGCGCCGTGATCGAACTGCTCGCGGTGGATTTCGACGATTTCGAAGCCGTGCGCCCGGGCGGCTTCGACGGTGCCGTCCTGCGAACCCGAGTCGATCAGCAGCAATCGATCGGGCCGCAGATCCTGCAGCGAGAGCGCGCGCAGCGCCGCATGCCAGCGCGGCCCCGCATTCAGGGTCGGAATCAGCAGGCCGATCCGCATCGATCAGTTGAACGGGCTGTCGTCGGCGAGCAGGCCCAGCAGGTACTTGCCGTAGCCGTTCTTGGCCATCGGCGCGGCCAGCTTCTGGAGTTGCGCAGCGTCGATATAGCCCTGCCGGTAGGCGACTTCCTCCGGGCTGGCGATCTTCTGGCCCTGCCGCTTTTCCAGCGTCTCGATGAACATCGAGGCTTCCAGCATCGATTCGTGGGTGCCGGTGTCGAGCCAGGCATAGCCGCGGCCCATGATCTCGACGTTGAGCGCATCCCACTCGAGATAGCGCGCGTTGACGTCGGTGATCTCGAGTTCGCCGCGCGCCGAGGGGCGGATCGACTTGGCGATCTCGACCACGCGCTGGTCATAGAAGTAGAGGCCGGTAATGGCGTAGCGTGACTTCGGCTGGACCGGCTTTTCCTCGAGGCTGATCGCGCGGCCGGTCTTGTCGAATTCGACCACGCCGTAGCGCTCCGGATCGGTCACCGCGTAAGCGAATACGGTGGCGCCGTTGTCGCGTGCGGCGGCGTTGAGCAGCAGGCGCTGGAAATCGTGGCCGTAATAGATGTTGTCGCCAAGCACCAGCGCGACGCGGTCGTCGCCGATAAACGATTCGCCGATCAGGAAGGCCTGGGCGAGCCCGTCCGGGCTCGGCTGGACGCGGTATTCGATCCGGATTCCCCATTGCGAGCCGTCGCCGAGCAGCTGTTCGAAGCGCGGCGTGTCCTGCGGCGTGGAGATGATCAGGATGTCGCGGATGCCGGCCAGCATCAGCGTGGTCAATGGGTAGTACACCATCGGCTTGTCGTAGACCGGCAGCAGTTGCTTGCTGACGGCCAGCGTGGCCGGGTAGAGGCGGGTGCCGGAGCCGCCGGCCAGGATGATGCCCTTCATGCGTTGCCCCGCTGCTGGTAGTTGGCGTCGATCCATTCGCGGTAGGCGCCGCTGGTCACGCGCCCCACCCAGTCCTGGTGCGCGAGATACCAGTCGATGGTCCGGGCGATGCCGGTGTCGAAGGTTTCGGCCGGCTTCCAGCCCAGCTCGCGTTCCACCTTGCGGGCGTCGATCGCATAGCGGCGGTCATGGCCCGGCCGGTCGGCGACATAGGTGATCTGGCTGGCGTAGGACAGGCCGTCTGCACGCGGGCGCCTGGCGTCGAGCAGCGCGCAGATGGTCTGCACGATCTCGATGTTCGGTTTCTCGTTCCAGCCGCCGATATTGTAGGTCTCGCCCAGCGTGCCGGCCTCGAGCACGCGGCGGATGGCCGCGCAGTGGTCGCCGACATAGAGCCAGTCGCGCACGTTGCGGCCGTCGCCGTAGATCGGCAGCGCCTTGCCGGCCAGCGCGTTGGTGATCACCAGCGGGATCAGCTTCTCGGGAAACTGGTAGGGACCGTAGTTGTTGGAGCAGTTGGTGGTCAGTACCGGCAGGCCATAGGTATGGTGCCAGGCGCGGACCAGGTGGTCCGAGGCGGCCTTGGAGGCCGAATACGGGCTGTTGGGCTCGTAGCGGTGCTGCTCGGTGAAGGCGTCGGCATCGGGCGCGAGCGAACCGTAGACCTCGTCGGTGGAGACGTGGAGGAAGCGGAACGCGGCGCGTTCGGCTTCCGGCAGCTGGCTCCAGTACGACCGCGTCGCTTCGAGCAGGCCGAAGGTGCCGAGCACGTTGGTCTGGATGAAGTCCGCCGGGCCGTGGATCGAGCGGTCGACGTGCGATTCGGCGGCGAAGTTGAGGACCGCGCGCGGGCGATGTTCGTTGAACAGCCGGTTCAGCAGCTCGACGTCGCCGATGTCGCCCCGGACGAAGACATGGCGGGGATCACCGGTCAGCGCGCTCAGACTGTCGCGATTGCCGGCGTAGGTGAGCTTGTCGAGGTTGACGATGGGCTCGTCGCTTTGGGCCAGCCAGTCGAGGACGAAGTTGGCGCCGATGAAGCCGGCACCACCGGTTACAAGTATCAAGGTCTACTCCAGGATTTCGGGACGGCGATCAGGCGTAGCCGCCGGGATTCTTCGATTGCCAGCGCCAGGCGTCGGCGCACATCTCGCCCAGGCTGCGCTTGGCGCGCCAGTCCAGCGTATTGGCGGCGCGGCTGGTATCCGCATAATAGCTGGCCAGGTCGCCGGAGCGGCGCGGGGCGTAGCGGAAGGGAATGGCCCGGCCGCTGGCATGCTCGAAGGCGCGGACCACTTCGAGCACGCTGTAGCCGCGGCCGGTGCCCAGGTTGAAGGTCACCAGGCCGGTCTCGCGGCCCAGGTAGTCGAGCGCCCGGACATGGCCTTCGGCCAGGTCGGCGACGTGCAGGTAATCGCGTACGCCGGTGCCGTCCGGGGTCGGATAGTCGTGACCGAAGATCGCCAGTTCGGCCTGCTTGCCGACCGCGACCTGGCAGATATAGGGCATCAGGTTGTTGGGCGTGCCGTTGGGGTCTTCGCCGATCAGCCCGGACGGATGGGCACCGACCGGATTGAAGTAGCGCAGGATGGCGATGCGCCAGCTTTCGTCGGCGCTGGCCAGGTCGTGCAGCACGTCCTCGACCACCATCTTGCTGCGGCCGTAGACGGTATTGGGCTTGAGCGGCGATTCCTCGCGATAGGGAATCTGGGTGCATTCGCCGTAGACGGTGGCCGACGAGCTGAACACCAGGCGCTTGAGGCCGCGCTCGGCCATTTCCTCGAGCAGCGTGAGGCTGGCTTCGAGATTGTGCTGGTAGTACTTGAGCGGATCGCGCTGCGCCTCGGCGATCGATTTCACGCCGGCGCAGTGGAGCACGCCCGAGAAGCGGTGCTTGCCGAACACGCGCGCGAGCGCGGCGCGGTCGCGGACGTCGATCTCGTACCAGGGGAATTCCTGGCCGCTGATCTGTCCGACTCGGTCGAGCACTGCGGGTTTGCTGTTCGAGAAATTGTCGACCACGACGATGTCGTAGCCCGAGGCCAGCAGCTCGACACAGGTATGGCTGCCGATGTAGCCGGCACCGCCGGTCACCAGGATGGTTTGTTTCATGATTGATCTTATTATCGCCGATTGTGCGTTGCAGCAGAATCGGTCGGAAATGGCCTACAAGATTTTGCACCTAATATGGCATATGCGAAATGAATTGCTGCTGAACTGTATGAACCCAGAATCATTGGATGCACGATGACGACAGGGTAGCTGCAAAAAAGAGTGGCCACCCTGTCGGATCTTGCAGCCCGGCCTTATTTCATGCGCGCGGCCACGCGTTGATGCGGCGACGGCGTCAGGAAGCGCGCCAACTCGTGCAACGCTTGCTCGTACACGCCGCGCTTGAATTCGATCACTGTCTCGAGCGGCGACCAGTAGTCGTTCCAGCGCCAGGCGTCGAACTCCGGGTGGCGCGAAGCGCGCAGGCAGACGTCGCAATCGCGGCCGACCAGCCGCAGCAGGAACCAGATCTGCTTCTGGCCCTTGTAAGTACCGCGCCATTCGCGCCGGACCCAGTGGGTCGGCACGTCGTAGCGCAGCCAGTCCCGCGTGCGGCCGAGAATCCGGACGTGCTCGGGCTTGAGGCCCGTTTCTTCCATCAGTTCGCGGAACATGGCCTGTTCCGGGTTTTCCCCGGACTTGATGCCCCCCTGCGGAAACTGCCAGGAGTGTTCGCGAACGCGCTTGCCCCAAAAAACCTGGTTCTTGTCGTTGCAGATGATGATGCCGACGTTGGGGCGATAGCCGTCTCGATCGAGCATGGTTATCACCGTGGAAATCGTTAAATTGTCTCGATTTTTTCACATTGGCACAGTGATGGAAAGCGAACTGTCGTGCACCTGCCACGGCATCGGGCTAGACCAGCAGGCGGCGGTCGTTGTGGACGTTCATGCGCGCCAGGTCCGCCACGAATTCACGGAATTCGAGCGGGAAATGAGCTTCGAGCACGCTCGCGCGTTCGCTCAGCGCGGCCCAGGTCGGGCTGTTGCAGCCGCGGCGGAAGCAGATGGCGGTCACGTTGCCGCGCTGGCGCGCCGGCAGGCAGAGCAGGAGGCCGTCGAAGACCCGCGACAGGCGGTCGACGTAGACGTTGAACTTCGGGTCCGAGCCCCACAGGTTGACCAGCAGCGTGCCGTCGGCGGTCAGCCGGTCGCGGCAGCGGGCGAAAAAATCCTCGGTGGCCAGCGCCTCGGCGATGCCGGTCGGGCCGAAGGCATCGTGGAAGATCGCATCGACCGGGTTGACCATGCGGTCGATGTAGCCGGCGCCATCGCCGACCACCACTTCTAGCCGCTCGTCGTCGGGCGGCAGGTGGAACATCGAGCGCGCCACGCCGACCACCTGCGGATGCAGCTCGAGCACCGTGGTGCGCGTGGCCGGCATGTGGTGGTGGATGAACTTGGGGATCGAGCCGCCGCCGAGGCCGAGCACCAGCGCATCGCGCGGCAGGTCGCGGAACAGCAGGAAGGCGAACATGCAGCGGCTGTAGCCGAGCACCAGCTCGATCGGATCGCGGATCCGCATCGAACTCTGAATCGCCTCGGAACCCAGGTGCAGCGAGCGGATGCCGTCCTTCTCGCTGACGTCGACGACGACTTCGTCGGTCCAGTCGCGGCTGGCGCGTTTGCCGAAGCGCAGCATCAGTGGCAACCCCCGCTGCGGCTGTCGAGGATGCTGATGCCGCCGAACGGGCCGGCCGCCGGCTCGGCCGGCAGCTCGGGCGCGTCGAAGGCGGTGTCGCCGCCCTCGAACGGCGCGTCCTGGGTACGCAGCGACTTGAAGCCGAACTGGCGCGGGTCGGCCAGGTGCGAGGGCACCACGTTCTGCAGCGAGCGGAACATGGTCTCGATGCGGCCGGGGAAGCGGCGGTCCCAATCCTTCAGCATGTCGCCGATCACCACCCGCTGCAGATTGCTCTGCGAACCGCACAGATTGCACGGGATGATGGGGAAGCCCTTGATCGCGGCGTAGCGCTCGATGTCCTTCTCGCGGCAGTAGGCCAGCGGGCGGATCACCATGTGGCGGCCGTCGTCCGACACCAGCTTGGGCGGCATGGCCTTGAGCTTGCCGCCGTGGAACATGTTGAGGAACAGCGTCTCGAGGATGTCGTCGCGGTGGTGGCCGAGCGCGATCTTGGTCGCGCCGAGTTCGTCGGCCACCCGATAGAGGATGCCGCGGCGCAGGCGCGAGCACAGGCCGCAGGTGGTCTTGCCGTCGGGCACCACGCGCTTGACGATCGAATAGGTGTCTTCCTCGACGATGCGGTAGGGCACGCCGATCTGGTCGAGATAGGCCGGCAGCACGTGCTCGGGGAAGCCGGGCTGCTTCTGGTCGAGGTTGACCGCGATCAACTCGAAGTCGATGGGCGCGCTCTTCTGCAGGCTCATCAGCATGTCGAGCATGGTGTAGCTGTCCTTGCCGCCCGACAGGCAGACCATGATGCGGTCGCCCTGCTCGATCATGCCGAAGTCGTCGATGGCGTCGCCGACCGCGTGGCGCAGGCGCTTGGCCAGCTTGTCGGCGTTGTACTTGGTCTTGGGATCGGTCTCGGCCGGGCCGGCTTCGACGTGGTCGGTGATTGCGGCGTCCATCGCGGGCACCCCTGGAATGCGAAAAGCGCGTGATTTTACAGGGAAAAGCGGTGTCATGCCCGCAGCGCGCCGATGCTCAACCTGGCGCGGTCCGCCGCGGCCCGGCCGCCGGGTGTCTTTACGCTTCAGAGGTAGATGCTGCGGCCGCCGTCGACGTTGATGATCTGGCCGGTGATATAGGGCGCGTCCTCGATCAGGAACTGGATGGTGCGCGCCAGATCGTCGGGCTCGCCGACGCGCTTGAGCGGGATGCTGCTGACGATGCGCTGGCGATGCACTTCGTCGAACACCGACTCGCCGTCGGGCCAGACGTTGGCGCCCGGCGCGACCGCGTTGACGCGCACCTCGGGCGCCAGTTCGCGGGCCAGTGCGCGGGTCATGGCGACCAGGCCGGCCTTGCCGATGGTGTAGACCACATGCTGGCGCATCGGCCGTTCGACGTGGATGTCGGCGATGCTGACGATGCAGCCCTGGGTCTTCTTCAGTTCCGGTGCGGCGGCCTGGGCCAGGAACAGCGGCGCCTTCACATTGCTGCCGATCAGGTCGGTCCAGGCGTCCTCGCTGATGTCGCCGACCGGGGTCGGGAAGAAGCTCGAGGCGTTGTTGATCAGGGCGTCGAGCCGGCCGAACTGGGCCAGCGTCTGCTGCACCAGCACCGGCAGGCCGGCGATGTTGAGCAGGTCGGCCTGGGCCAGCGCGACCGAGTGGGGCCGCTGCAGGTTCATCTCGGCGGCCAGCGCGCGCGCCTCGGTCGCCGAGCTGCGGTAATGCAGCATCACGTTCCAGCCCGCGCCGTGCAGGCGCCGCACGATGCTGGCGCCCACGCGCTTGGCGCCGCCCGTCACCAATGCCACTTTGCCCTGCATGTTCGGCCCTCGTTAAACTGCCCGTTTGAATCCAGCCGAATCTAGCACATGACCTCACTTCCCGCGCCGAGCGCAGAACAGTCGGCGGCGAGCCGCGCGCTGGTCGAGACCGTCCGCGCCGAAATCGCCCGCGCCGGCGGCTGGCTGCCGTTCGCCGACTACATGCGGCTGGCGCTCTATGCGCCCGGGCTCGGCTATTACGCCGGCGGCAGCCGCAAGTTCGGCGCGGCCGGCGATTTCGTCACGGCGCCCGAGCTGTCTCCCCTGTTCGGCCGCACGCTGGCGCGGCCGGTGGCGCAGGTGCTGGCCGCGGTCGGCGGCGACGTGCTCGAGGTCGGCGCCGGTTCGGGCCGGCTGGCGGCCGACCTGCTGGCCGAGCTGGCGGCGCTCGATCGCCTGCCGGCGCGCTATCGCATCCTCGAAGTGTCGGCCGAGCTGGCGGCGCGTCAGCGCGAGACCATCGCCGCCGCGCTGCCGCAGTTGGTCGACCGGGTCGAATGGCTCGATGCGCTGCCGCGCGGCTTCGTCGGCGGCATCGTCGGCAACGAGGTGCTCGACGCGATGCCGTGCCGGCTGGTGCGCTGGTCGGCCGGCGCCTGGTTCGAGCGCGGCGTGGCCTGGGACGATGGATTGCGCTGGGAAGACCGGCCGCTGGCCGACCCGGCCGCCGTGGCCCATCTCGACGGCCATGCGCTGCCCGACGACTACCTGACCGAAATCCAGCCCGAAGCCTGCGCCTTCGTCGCCAGCCTGGCCGACGCCACCGCACGCGGCGCATTGATCCTGCCCGACTACGGTTTCGCCGCCGACGAGTACTACCACCCGCAGCGCAGCCGCGGCACGCTGATGTGCCATTACCGCCATCACAGCCACGACGACCCGTTCCACCTGCCGGGGCTGGAGGACATCACCACCCACGTCGACTTCTCGGCGATCTGGCGCGCCGGCGACGCGGCCGGCTGGCAGCTCGAAGGCTATACGACGCAGGCGTCCTTCCTGCTCGATGCCGGGCTGCTCGAACTGATGGGGCAGCAGGATCCGGCCGATCCGGCCTATTTCCGCACGGCTGCCGCGGTGCAGAAGCTGGTCGGCCCGGCCGAGATGGGCGAGCTGTTCAAGGTGATCGGCTTTTCGAAGGGAGTGGCGTTGCCGGAACTGCTGGCGGGCTTCCGCCGCGACGACCGTTCGGGCGGATTGTGACGAGGCGCTTGACGGAAAGGGCGTCGCTCAGGATAATCGCGCCCTCTTTGATGGCTATGTAGCTCAGCTGGTTAGAGCACAGCACTCATAATGCTGGGGTCACTGGTTCAAGTCCAGTCATAGCCACCAGGTTTCACAAAGCCCGTCGCCGCAAGGCGGCGGGCTTTTGCCTTATGCGCGCGCGGCCGCGATGGCTTAGCATAAGCGCCTGATTTCACGGGTGGTTTCCATGAGCAAGAAAGTCTTCATCAAAACCTTCGGCTGCCAGATGAACGAGTACGACTCGGACAAGATGGCCGACGTGCTCAATGCTTCCGAAGGCCTGACCAAGACCGACAAGCCCGAAGAGGCCGACGTCATCCTGTTCAATACCTGCTCGGTGCGCGAGAAGGCGCAGGAGAAGGTGTTCTCCGACCTCGGCCGCATCAAGGAGCTGAAGCTGCTCAACCCGAACCTGGTGATCGGCGTCGGCGGTTGCGTCGCCTCGCAGGAGGGCGAAGCCATCGTCAAGCGCGCGCCCTACGTCGACGTGGTGTTCGGCCCGCAGACGCTGCACCGGCTGCCCGAGCTGATCGCCAAAAAGCGCGAGACCGGCGCCGCCCAGGTCGACATCTCCTTCCCCGAGATCGAGAAGTTCGACCACCTGCCGCCGGCCCGCATCGAGGGCGGCTCGGCCTTCGTCTCGATCATGGAAGGCTGTTCCAAGTTCTGCTCGTTCTGCGTGGTGCCGTATACCCGCGGCCAGGAAGTGAGCCGGCCGTTCGAGGACGTGCTGGTCGAGGTCGCCGGCCTGGCCCAGCAGGGCGTCAAGGAAGTCACGCTGCTGGGCCAGAACGTGAACGCCTATCTGGGCCGCATGGAAGACGGCGAGATCGCCGACTTCGCGCTGCTGCTCGAATACATTCACGAGATCCCCGGCATCGAGCGCATCCGCTACACCACCAGCCACCCCAAGGAAATGACGCAGCGGCTGATCGACTGCTATCGCAACCTGCCCAAGCTGGTGTCGCACCTGCACCTGCCGGTGCAGGCCGGCTCCGACCGGGTACTGATGAACATGAAGCGCGGCTATACCGCGCTCGAATTCAAGGCCATCGTGCGCAAGCTGCGCGAGGCGCGGCCCGACATCTGCCTGTCGAGCGACTTCATCGTCGGCTTCCCCGGCGAGACCGAGGCCGATTTCGAGAAGACCATGAAGCTGATCGAGGACGTGCGCTTCGACGCCAGCTTCAGCTTCATCTACAGCCGCCGCCCCGGCACGCCGGCCGCCGAGCTCGAGGACGACGTGAGCCACGAGGACAAGGTGAAGCGGCTGATGCGGCTGCAGGCGCGCATCGAGGAATTCGCCCAGGAAGAGAACCGCCGCATGGTCGGCAGCGTGCAGCGGGTGCTGGTCGAAGGCCGCGCGCGCAAGGACGCCGCCGAGCTGGCCGGCCGCACCGACAACAACCGCATCGTCAACTTCGTCGGCCCCGATCGGCTGCTCAACCAGTTCGCCGAGGTGCGCATCACCGAGGCGATGCCGCACAGCCTGCGCGGCGAGATCGTGACGCGCGAAGCGGTGACCGCCGCCGCCTGACCGCCGTCGCGGCCCCCGGCCCGGCCGCCTTCGAGGACGCATCGATTTTGAACGCAAGCCCTTCTCTCACGGTCGCAGCAGTGACGGCCCTGCCCGACGGCATCGAAGCCCTGTGCGCGCTGGGCGAGGCGGAAGGCTTCCGCTTCCTGCGCCGGCTGGTCGACGACTGGCGCTGCGGCGACAACCGCTTCGACCAGGACGGCGAAGCTTTCTACGCGGTCTGGCTCGACGGCCGGCTGGCCGGCGTCGGCGGGCTCAACCGCGATTGCGACGACGCAAGCCTCGCCCGGGTGCGGCGCGTCTACGTCCACCCGGAGGCGCGCAGCCACGGCGTCGGCCACGCGCTGATCGCCGCCATCGAAGCCGCCGCGGCCGGCCGTTTCCGCCGGCTGGTGCTGTATACCAATGCGGTGCCGGCCATGCATTTCTACGAAGGGCTGGGCTACCGCCGTATCATCGGCCACCCCCAGCGCAGCCACGAGAAGACCCTCCCCCGAGCATGACGACCCGCCACGCCACCCGCGAACTCAGCTTCGAACCGATCGACAATGCGCGCCTCGCCAACCTGTGCGGCGCGCTCGACGAGAACCTGCGCCAGATCGAGAACGGCCTCGAGGTCGACATCGCGCGCCGGGCCGAGCACTTCAGCATTTCCGGGCGCATCGCCCAGACCAAGCTCGCCGCCGAGCTGCTCGAGCGCTTCTACTCGATCTCGCGCCGGCCGATCGAAATCGAGGAGATCCAGCTCGGCCTGATCGAAGTCGCCCACCCGGCCGACGCGGTCGCCGACGACGGCATGCCGGCGCTCTTGACCAAGCGCGCCGACCTGCGCGGCCGCACGCCGCGGCAGAACCAGTACCTGAAGGCGATCCAGGAGCACGACATCACCTTCGGCATCGGCCCGGCCGGTACCGGCAAGACCTACCTGGCAGTCGCCAGCGCGGTCGACGCGCTCGAGCGCGACCTGGTCAAGCGGCTGGTGCTGGTGCGGCCGGCGGTCGAGGCCGGCGAGCGGCTCGGCTTCCTGCCCGGCGACCTGGTGCAGAAGGTCGACCCCTATCTGCGGCCGCTGTACGACGCGCTGTACGACCTGATGGGTTTCGACAAGGTCACCAAGCTGTTCGAGCGCGGCATCATCGAGGTCGCGCCGCTGGCCTTCATGCGCGGCCGCACGCTGAACCACGCCTTCATCATCCTCGACGAGGCGCAGAACACCACGCCCGAGCAGATGAAGATGTTCCTGACCCGGATCGGCTTCGGTTCCAAGGCGGTGGTGACCGGCGACGTGACCCAGATCGACCTGGCGCGCAACCAGAAATCCGGCCTGATCGACGCCCAGCGCGTGCTGCAGAACGTGCGCGGCATCGCCCTCCATCATTTCAAGAGCGACGACGTGGTGCGCCACCCGCTGGTGCAGAAGATCGTCGACGCCTACGAGAAGCACGAACGGCAGGCCGCCGCGGCGCGCAGCGAGCGGGAAGGCAGGACGGCCGCCGGTGCCGCGGCCGCCGACGGCGCTGCGCCCGCGGCCGGCGACGCCGCCTGAGCCGATCCGTCCAGTCCCATCGAGCGCCGCCCGGCGCAGGAATCCCGAACATGAAGATGAAGAAGCAGGACGATACGAGGGTCGCGGTCTACGCGATCGATGCCGACGGCAAGGAAAAGCGCGTCAAGGCGCAGGAGCTGAAGCTGGTGCTGGCCGACGGCGCGGTGCTGCAGCTGCTGCTCGACGACGAGGACGGCCTGCTGATCGGCACGCCCGGCGACGAGGCGCGGCCGGCGCGGCTGCTGCTGCGGCCCGGTGCGGCCAACGTGGTGCGCGTCGCGGTCGAGGTCGACGAAGCGCAACCGCTGATCGAGATCCCGAAGGCTCGCTCGACCTGAGCGTGCAGTACGCCGTCAAGCCCCGCGGCGTCCCGGCCAAGAAGCTGCTGCGGCGCTGGGTGGCGGCCGCGCTCGAGGCCGGCGTCGACGCCTCGGTCACGCTGCGGGTGGTCGACGAGGCCGAAGGCCGCGCGCTCAACAATGACTACCGCGGCAAGGACTACGCCACCAACGTGCTGAGCTTCGCTTTCAACGACGGCGAGCCGATGCCGGGCATGGAAGGCATGGTGATGGGCGACGTGGTGCTGTGCGCACCGGTGGTGGCGCGCGAAGCCGAGGAGCAGGGCAAGGATCTCGAGGCGCACTGGGCTCACCTGGTGGTGCACGGCATGCTGCACCTGCAGGCCTACGACCACGAGGACGAAGTCGAAGCCGAGGCGATGGAAGCGCTCGAGACGGCCATCCTGCAGGGGCTCGGCTATCCCGACCCGTACGCCGGCGAGAAAGGCCCGATCGAGAGCGAGCCGGCCGCCTGAGCGTGATCGCCGGCTTCCATCATGTCGCGCTGATCGTGTCGGACCTGGCCGCGGCGCGGCGCTTCTACCTCGAGGCGCTCGGCGGCGAGGAGATCGCGGCGCACTATCGCGCCCCACGCGATTCGTGGAAGGTCGACGTCAAGCTGCCCGACGGCGGCCAGCTCGAGCTGTTCACCTTTCCGGCCGCGCCGCCGCGGCCGAGCCGGCCCGAGGCGCGCGGCCTGCGCCACCTGGCCTTCCGCGTCGCCGATCTCGACGCCATGGTGGCGCGCATGGCGGCCTTCGGCGTGGCCTGCGAGCCGATCCGCGTCGACGAGTACACCGGCGCGCGTTTCACCTTCTGCGCCGATCCGGACGGCCTGCCGATCGAGTTCTACGAGACGCGCTGAACCTGGATCGCGGGACATCGGGCGCCGCCTTTCAACCGCAGAGGACGCCGAGGGCAGGGAGGACGAGCGCTTCCGCGCGATGCGGTGACCCGCGGTTCCCGGTGTCCTCTGCGGTGAAGCATTTTTTCTGTCGGCCGTTGACCGGCATTCCGTTTGCAACGCTGCGGTCACGCCGCGGCGGGGCCGGCCGGCTATAATCCGGGGGTTGTCATTTTTCCCTCCCCCTCATGGACTTACCCCCTAGTCGCCCGCCCAAGCCCAATTCGAACCACAAACCCAATTGGCTGGAGCGGCTGACCGCCTTCCTGCTGCGCGAGCCGGAAGACCGCGAAGAGCTGGTCGAACTGCTGCACTCGGCCTTCGAGCGCCACCTGCTCGACGCCGACGCGCTCGAGATGATCGAGGGCGTGCTGCAGGTCGGCGACCTGCAGGTACGCGACGTGATGGTGCCGCGCGCGCAGATGGACGCCATCGACCTGGCGGCCGAACCCAAGGACTTCATCCCCTACGTGATCGACACCGCGCACTCGCGCTTCCCGGTCTACGAAGGCTCCAAGGACAACATCGTCGGCATCCTGCTGGCCAAGGACCTGCTGCGCTACTACGCCAGCCAGCAGTTCGACCTGCGCCGGATGCTGCGGCCGGCGGTGTTCATCCCCGAATCCAAGCGCCTCAACGTCCTGCTCAAGGAATTCCGCGCCAACCGCAACCACATGGCCATCGTGGTCGACGAGTACGGCGGCGTGGCCGGCCTGGTCACCATCGAGGACGTGGTCGAGCAGATCGTCGGCGACATCGAGGACGAGTACGACGAGGACGACAGCGAGGACAATGTCCGGCCCGACCGCCAGGGCCGCTGGCGCGTCAAGGCGATGACGCCGGTCGGCGACCTCAACGCGGTGCTCGGCAGCGCCTACGCGCCCGACGGCATCGATACCGTCGGCGGCCTGGTGGTGACCGAGTTCGGCCGCGTGCCCAAGCGCGGCGACGCGATCAGCATCGACGGCTTCCACTTCCGCGTGCTGCGCGCCGACAGCCGCCGCGTCTACTCGCTGCTGGTCGAGCGCGAGGCCCCGGTCCCGGCGGACGAAGCGTGAGCCGCGCCGCCGCTGCCGCCCGGCTGATCGGCCGGGCGATCCCGCCAGCGCTGGCCGGCGCGATCGCCGTGTTCGGCTTCGCGCCGTTCTTCTCCTGGCCGCTGGTGCTGCTGGCGCTGGCGCTGCTGTTCTGCATGGTCGAGCGCGCGCCGACGCTGCGCGGTGCCGCCTTCAAGGCCTGGGCCTGGGGCCTGGGCTATTTCGCCGCCACCATCCACTGGATCTTCATCAGCCTGCACACCTACGGCGGCATGCCGGCGCTGCTGGCCGCGCTGGCGGTGGCGGGTCTGGCCGCTTTCCTGGCGCTCTACCCGGCCGCGGTGGCCTGGGCCGCCCGGCGCTGGGCCGGCGAATCGCGCGCGGCGCTGCTGCTGGCGGCGTTGCCGGCGTTGTGGCTGCTCGGCGAATGGCTGCGCGGCTGGCTGTTCACCGGCTTCCCCTGGGCCTCGGTCGGCTACAGCCAGCTGCCGGGCGGGCCGCTGGCCGGTTTCCTGCCGCTGATCGGCGTCTACGGCGTCGGCGGCCTGATGGCCTGGATCGCCGGCGCGGCAGCCTGGCTGCTGGCCGGCCGGCCGAGCGGCCGCGACTGGCTGCCGGCGCTGGCCGCCGCCTTGCTGCTGCTGGCCGGCTGGGGCCTGGGCGGACTGCGCTGGACCGAGCCGGCCGGCAAGCCGCTCAAGGTCGCGCTGCTGCAGGGCGCCATCCCGCAGAACCAGAAGTGGGGCATGGAAGACCTGATCTACAACCTGCGCACCTACTACTCGCTGGTGAAGCGCAGCGAGGCCGACCTGATCGTGATGCCGGAGACCGCGCTGCCGATCTTCCTGCACGAGGTGCCCGACGATTACCTCGACATGCTGATCGGCCACGCCAGGCAGCAGCGCGCCGACCTGATCACCGGCGTGCCGCGGCTCGATGCGAAAAGCCAGCGCTACTACAACGGCGCGGTGCTGCTGACCGATCCGAAGCGGCCGGCCAACTACAAGGCCCACCTGGTGCCGTTCGGCGAATTCGTGCCGCTGCCCTGGCTGTTCGGCTGGGTCTACCAGGATCTGCTGCACATGCCGCTGTCCGATTTCTCGTCGGGCGGACCGGTGCAGGTGCCGCTCGAGGTGCGCGACCAGCGCATCGCCGCCAACATCTGCTACGAGGACGTGTTCGGCGAGGAGCTGCTGCCCAATGCGCGGCAGGCCACCATCCTGCTCAACCTGTCCAACCTGGCCTGGTTCGACGGCTCGGTGGCGCTGGCCCAGCACGGCCAGATCAGCCAGGCGCGCGCGCGCGAGACCGGCCGGCCGATGCTGCGGGCGACCAATAGCGGCACCACCGCGGCGATCGGGCCCGACGGCCGCTACCAGGCCAAGCTGCCCGAACGCGTCGAGGGCATCCTCTACGCCACGGTGCAGGGCATGCAGGGCGAGACGCCGTACATGCGCTGGGGCAATGCGGCGGCGCTGGCGCTGGCGGCGATCGGGCTGCTGGCGGCCTGGGGCCTGAGACGGGCGGCAGCGCGCTGAGCATGCGGGCATGATTCACCGCGGAGGACGCCGAGGGCGCGGAGGAAGGCGTTCGGGCGGGGGCCGCGGTGGATCGGCCCATCCGCCTCATCGATCCCCGGCGATTCGCGGCTGAAGCCGCTCCTGCGGTTCCGATCGGACTGGCCGGGCTGCGGGTGTTTTCTGCGCGGCCTCGGCGTCCTCCGCGGTGAAATCTCGTTTCCCGTTGACCTTCGGCTTATGGTGTTATTTAATTTCTGTAACGACAGAAATTAATGACGGAACCGCCATGCAACTCAGCCCGACCACGCAGAAATACATCCTCCACTGGGGCGAGATGGGCACGCGCTGGGGCGTGAACCGCACGGTGGCGCAGATCCACGCGCTGCTGTTCCTGGCCAACCGGCCGCTGCACGCCGAGGAGATCAGCGACACGCTGACGGTGGCGCGCTCCAACGTCAGCACCAGCATCAAGGAGCTGCAGAGCTGGGGGCTGGTGCGGGTGACCCACGTGATGGGCGATCGGCGCGACCACTTCGTCGCCCACCAGGACGTGTGGGAAATCTTCCGCGTGATCATGGAAGAGCGGAAGAAGCGCGAGCTCGACCCGACCCTGTCGGTGCTGCGCGAATGCCGGCTCGAAGCCGACGGCGACCACCTGCTCGAGGCCGCCAGCCGCGCCAAGATGGACGAGGTGCTGGCCTTTCTCGAGCTGCTGATGAAGGCCTACGATGACTTCAAGGGCCTGCCACCGGCCACCTTGCAGCGCTTCCTCAAGATGGGCGGCAAGGTGGCGCGCTTCCTCAGTCCCGACGAAGCCGACGACACCCTCTGAGCACGAACCGGAGAACGGCCATGAGCACCCTCGAACACGCCATTGCACTGGCCGCCCGCGCCCACGCCGGCCAGGTCGACAAGGCCGGCGCGCCCTACATCCTGCATCCGCTGCGGCTGATGCTGACGCTCGGGCACAACGACGAGCGCATCGTCGCGGTGCTGCACGATGTGGTCGAGGACTGTGGCTGGACCGCCGAGGCGCTGCGGGCCGAAGGCTTCAGCGCCGCCGTGGTGGCCGCGGTCGAGGCGGTGACGCGGCGCGACGGCGAAAGCTACGAGGACTTCGTGCTGCGCGCCGCCGCCGATCCGCTGGCGCGCCGCGTCAAGCTGGCCGACCTGCGCGACAACTGCGACCTCGGCCGCATCGCCGCACCGACCGAGCGCGACCTGGAGCGGGTGGCCAAGTACCGCCGCGCCATCGCGCTGATCGAGCAATTCGCCGCCGACCATCCCCAGGATCTGCCATGACCGCCACCCTCACCCTGTTCTACGACAGCCGCTGCCCTCTCTGCGTCGCCGAGATGCGCAGGCTGGCCGGGCGCGACCGCGCCGGCCGGCTGGCCTTCCGCGACATGCACGGCGAGGGCTTCGACGCGGCCGCCTACGGCACCACGCTGGCGGCGATGGACGCCGAGCTGCACGGTGTCGACGCCTCCGGCCGGCTGCTGGTCGGCATCGACTGCATCGCCGCCGCCTACCGCGCGGTCGGCCGCGGCTGGCTGGTGTGGCCGCTGACGGTGGGCTGGAGCAAGCCGCTGTGGCGCCGCGCCTATCGCTGGTTCGCCCGCAACCGCTATCGCGCCAGCCGCTGGTTCGGTTATGCCGACTGCCGGGACGGGGTCTGCGATGCCCGGCTGCGCTAGTTTTTCGTCCATGTATTTCTGTCTATACAGAAATAAACGGAGATCGCCATGCACATCCTGCTGACCGGCGCCAGCGGCCTGATCGGCCGGGCCTTGCTGGAACGCTTGCTGGCCGACGGCCACGCGGTGACGGCGCTGTGCCGCAGGCCGCCGGCCGAAGCGCACCCGCGCCTGCGCTGGCAGGCCGCCGACCTGGCCACGCTGACGACGCCGGCCGACTGGCTGCCGCTGCTGGCCGGCGTGGAGGCGGTGGTCAACTGCGTCGGCATCCTGCGCGAGCAGGACGGGCAGACTTTCGAGGCATTGCACGAACGCGCGCCGGCCGCCTTGTTCGCCGCCTGCACCGAAGCCGGCGTCGGCCGGGCGATCCAGCTCTCCGCGCTCGGCGCGGCGCCCGCGGCGGCCACCGCCTACTGGCGCAGCAAGGCCGCCGGCGATGCGGCGCTGATGGCGCAGCCGCTCGACTGGGCGGTGGTGCAGCCTTCGCTGGTGTATGCCGACGCCGGGCCCAGCAGCACGCTGTTCCGCCGGCTGGCGGCCATGCCCGTGCTGGCGGTGCCGGCCGATGCCGGCGCGGTGCAGCCGATCCATCTCGACGACCTGGTCGAACTGTTGCTGCGGCTGCTGACGGCGACGGCGGCCGGCCGCCGGGTGATCGAAGCCGTCGGGCCGCGCGCGCTGGCCTGGGCCGACTACCTGCAAGCCTTGCGCCGCGGCATGGGCCTGGCGCAGGCGCCGGTGCTGCGCCTGCCGGCTGGCACGGTCGCGCTGGCGGGCCGGGTGCTGGCGCACTGGCCCGCCAGCCTGGTCGGGCCCGACAGCCTGGCCATGCTGCGCGCCGGCAGCCGGGCCGACCCGGCCGTCGCCCGCGAGCGGGTTGGCCGTCCTTTGCGCGATCCGGCCGATTTCACCCGGCCCGCCTTGCGCGGCGAAGCGCTGCTGGCGCTGTGGCTGCCGCTGGCTCGGCTGGCGCTCGCCTTCGTCTGGCTGTTCACTGCCTGGGTGTCGTGGGCGCAGCGCGACGAGGGGCTGCGCCTGCTGGCCGCGGCGGGCCTGCCCGAGGCCTGGCGGATGCCGGCGCTGCTGGCCGGCATCGCGCTCGACACGCTGCTCGGCGCGCTGACGCTGCTGCGGCCCACCCGCCGGCTATGGCAAGTCCAGATCGCGCTGGTGCTGGCCTACAGCATCTTCATCGCGCTGCGGCTGCCGCAGTGGTGGCTGCACCCGTTCGGCCCGCTGAGCAAGAACCTGCCCATCCTCGCCTGGCTCGGCCTGCTGGCCGCCGCCACGCCGCGCCCGCATCGCTGACCCCGGAGCCCGACCATGGACTACCTCACCCTCAAATGGCTGCACATCCTGTCGGCCACCTTCATGTTCGGCACCGGTTTCGGCACCGCTTTCTACATGTTCTTCGCCAACCGCAGCGGCAACGTCCAGGCCATCGCCGTGGTGACGCGCTGGGTGGCGCGCGCCGACTGGTGGTTCACCACGCCGGCCGTCATCGTCCAGCCGCTCAGCGGGCTGTGGATGATCCGCCAGGCCGGCTGGCCGCTCGATGCGCCCTGGATCGCCGGGTCACTGGCGCTGTACGCGCTGGCCGGCGCCTGCTGGCTGCCGGTGGTGTGGCTGCAGCTGCGCATGCGCGACATGGCCGCGCTCGCCGCCCGCGACGGCACCGCGCTGCCCGCGCGCTACTGGCGCTACGAGCGCATCTGGACCGTGCTCGGCTTCCCGGCCTTCGGCGGGCTGCTGGTCGTGTACTGGCTGATGGTGCACAAGCCGATGTAGCGGCCGGCAACGAAACGCGCCGAATCAGGACTGAATTCCATAAGAGAAAGAAAGGACCGCGATCATGACCTTCGACCCGCTCGACGGCGCCGTCGCCCTGCTGCTGCTGCAGGGCCTGCTCGGCGCGTTCGACACGATCTGGCACCACGAGCTGAGCGAGGCCCTGCCACGCCGGCCGGGCGCGCGGCGCGAGCTGCAGATCCATTCGCTGCGCGCGCTGCTCTACGGCGTGCTGTTCGCCGCCATCGGCCTGCTGCAGTTCCACGGCGGCTGGATGCTGGCCGTCGCCGCGCTGGTGCTGGTCGAGGTCGGCCTCACGCTGTGGGATTTCGTGATCGAGGACCGCAGCCGCCGGCTGCCGGCCAGCGAACGCGTGCTGCACACCGTGCTGGCCATCAACGGCGGCGCGCTGTTCGGCCTGTATGCCTGGCAGCTGGCGCAGTGGTGGAGCCTGCCGAGCGCGCTAGTGCCGGCAGAGCTCGGCTGGCGCGGCTGGGCGCTGGCGGCGATGGGCGTCGGCGTGGCGCTGTCGGGCCTGCGCGACGGCCTGGCCGCGCGCCGGCTCGGCCGGGCTGCGGCGGCCGCACCGGCGGCGGACAACCCGTTCGCCGGCCTGCCCTATCGCAACGTGCTGGTCAGCGGCGGCACCGGCTTCATCGGCCAGGCGCTGGTCGGCCAGCTGCTCGATGCCGGCCACACCGTCACCGTGCTGGCGCGCGACCCCGAGGCCGCGGCCCGGACCTTCGGCGGCCGCGCCCGCTGCGTGCGCGACCTGGCGCTGCTCAACCAGGAGGAACGCTTCCACGCGGTGGTCAACCTGGCCGGCGCGCCGGTGGTCGGACCGCGCTGGACCGACGCGCGCAAGGCCCAGTTGCTGGGCAGCCGGCTCGGCACCACCCGCGCGCTGCTCGACTGGCTGGGCCGGACCTGTCACAAGCCGGACGTGTGGCTGCAGGCCTCGGCCATCGGCTTCTACGGCGTGCGGCCGGCCGACGAGGCGCTGGACGAGCACAGCCAGGCCGGCGAGGGCTTCATGACCGAGCTGTGCGCGCGCTGGGAAGCGATGGCCGGCGCCGTGGCGGCGCACGGCCCGCGGCTGGTGGTGCTGCGGCTGGGCCTGGTGCTCGGCCCTGGCGGGGCGCTGCCGCCCTTGCTGCTGCCGCACCGGCTCGGCCTCGGCGGCCGCATCGGCGACGGCCGCCAGGTGATGAGCTGGATCCACCGCGACGACCTGCTGCAATTGCTGGCGCGCGCGATGGCCGACGACAGCATGCGCGGCGTCTACAACACGGTGGCGCCCGAGGCGGTGCCGCAGGCCGAGTTCGCCGCCACCGCCGGCCGCCTGCTGCGCCGCCCGGTCTGGCTGCACCTGCCGGCCTGGCCGATGCGGCTCGCGCTCGGCGAAATGGCGCAGCTGTTCGTCGACGGCCAGCGCGTGGTGCCGCGCCGCCTGCTCGAAGCCGGCTTCGCCTTCCGCCATCCGACGCTGGCCGGCGCGCTGCGCGACCTGATCTGAAACGGCCGGCTTGAGCCCAGGGCCGCGGATGAGACGTTCGCGGCCCGCGCGAGGGCCGATCCGGTCCTGCCTGCCGCCGCGCCCACGTTCCGACTGGGGAGAATGCCTTGCAGACCCTGTCTCCGCTCTACTTCCGCCTGCTCGGCGACGATTTCGGCCGGCTCGACCCGCTGCTGCAGCGCTTCCATTCGACGCCGGGCCTGGCCTGGCGCGGCGAGACGCGCGTCGCCTGGGGCGAGCAGCCGCTGCTGCGGACCCTGCTGCGGCTCGGCCGCCTGCCGCGCGAGGGCGAGGCGCAGCCGGTCGAGGTGGTGCTGGCGGAGCAGGGCGGCGGCGAATGCTGGCAGCGCAACTTCGCCGGCCGCCGCATGCATTCCCATCAGCATGCCGACGCGGCCGGCCTGGTCGAATCGTTCGGGCCATGGTCGCTGCGGCTGGACAACCAGGTCGAGGCCGGAACGCTGCACCAGATCAGCCGCACCACGCGCTGCCTGGGCCTGCCGCTGCCGGCCCGGCTGGGATTGCGGGTACTGGCGCGCGAATGGGCGGTGGGCGAGCGTTTCCATTTCGACGTCGCCATCGGTTGGGGCGCTGGCCCTTGCTGCACTACACCGGCTGGCTGCTGGCGCAGGAGGATTGAGATGCCGATCGTCGAACGACGCGCCACCCTCCGCGCCGGCCAGGCCGAGGCCTTCGCCGCCTCGCAGGACTATGCGCGCCGCCGTGACTGGGATCCGTTCGCCGCGCGGCTCGAACGCGCGGCCGACGGCGTGGTGACGGTCACCGCCAGGCATGGCCTGCGCATGCGGGTCGAATACCTGGCCTGGAGGCCGCCCGAACGCGCCGCCATCCCATGGTGGACGGACCGCGCTGCCTGGCTGCGTTCGCCGGCACCTGGGCCTACCTGCCGCGCGGCGACGGCCTGGTCGAGGCGCGCTTCCGCTACCGGATCGAGGCCGCGCGCGGCTGGCGCTGGCTGGAGCCGCTGATGGCCGCCTAATTCGATTGGGAGACGCGGCGCCGGCTGGCCGCCCTGCAGCGCTACCTCGAACGGCCGCGCGCTGCGGCCGGGACCTGAACATCCGGTGATCCGGCCGCGCCGCGGCCGATTCGCCCGAGCGAATGCCATGACCCAGACCTTGTACCTGCTGGCCGGCAACGGCGGCGCCGCCGATTGGTGGGACGACGTCCTGCCGCATTTCCGCCGCTACCGGCCGCAGCCGATCGAGCTGCCCGGCTTCGGCGACAACCCGCAGCCGCCGTTGGCCGACCTGGCCGCCTATGCCGAGGCGCTGCTGGCGCAGACCGCGCCGGGCGGCGCGATCTTCGCCGTCGGCGTCAACGCGCTGGTGGTGCTGCATGCCTTGCAGCGCCGGCCCGGCCATTTCGCCCGCACCGTGCTGCTGGCGCCGGTCGGCGCCTTCCTGTGGCAGCGGCGGCTGCCGGCGCTGATGTCGCCCTGGCCGGTACGCAAGCTGGCGCACCTGCTGCTCGGCCACTGCCCGCGGCTGTTCGCCCGCAAGTTCTCGGCGCAGCGCTGGAGCGCGGCGCAATACCGCCGCATGGGGCGCGGCTATGCGCGCTGCCGTGCCTTCCTGCCGTATTGGGACCTAGTCCGGGCCGATACCGCGCTGCCCCTGCTCGAATGGATCGCCGACCCGGTCGAGCTGGTGTGGGGCGAGGCCGACGCCGTGCTCGGCCGCGAGCAGGCGGCGGCCTGGTCGGCCATCCTGGCGCGGGCGGCGTTGACGGTGGACCTGCGCGCCGGCTGGGGCCACTACCCGTGGATCGACGCGCCGGCCGCCTTCGCCGCCTGGCTGGAGGCGGGCGAGGCCGGCTTCGTCGCCCACGGCAAGGGTGGCCGATTGCAATTGGCGGCGCTGGCCGGCCTGCCGGTACCGGCGGCGATCACCGTGGCCGATGCCGCCGATGCGCGGCTGGCTCCGCTGCTGGCTGGCCACTCCGGCGCGCGCTGGGCGGTGCGTTCGTCGAGCGCGGCCGAGGACCAGGCCGACCGCGCCAACGCCGGCCTGAGCGCCACCTATCTGCGCGTGCCGGCCGCCGAGGTGGCGGCGCGGGTCGAGATGCTGAAGCGCCGAGGCGTCGAAGCGGTGGTGGTGCAGCGCTTCGTCGAGCCGCGGCTGTCGGGCATCGCCTTCGTACGCCACCTGGCGGCCGAGGTCGAATGGGTCGAGGGCCATCTCGAAGCGCTGGCCGACGGCCGCGCCGAGCCGCAACGGGCGGTGCTGTCGCGGCTCGGCGGGGAGTGGGCGGACGGCGATTTCCGGCCGGGCCACGGGCTGGGCCGCGGCGCGCTGTGGGGCTTCCTGCAAGCGGTGCTGCGGGTCTTCCACTACGTGCCTGGCGACATCGAGTGGGCCTGGGACGGCGAGCGGCTGTGGCTGCTGCAATATCGCCCGATCAGCGACTACGGCTGGCGCCGGCACCTCACCAGCGCCAACATCGGCGAGATCCTGCCGCCGCAGCCCAGCCGGCTGGTGGAATACGCCCAGCGCCGCGCGGCGGCCAGCATCCCGGCGGTCATGGCGCGCTGGGACGCGCGCGTGCTGGCGGACAACGAGCCGTTCACCGCGCGCTTCGGCGGTGCCAGCTATATCAACGACGATCTGTTCCTGGCGCGCCTGGCCGACTGGGGCCTGCCGTCGCGCGCCTACGCCGGCGAGATCGGCGGCAGCGTGCCGGCGCTGCCCTGGCGGCCCGGCCGGCTGTTGCGCAGCCTGCCGCTGTTCCGCCGCATGCAATCCGCCAGCCGCGCGGCGCTGGCGGAGCTGGAGCCGGGCCTGCACCGCTTCGATGCCGAGCTGGCTGCCTTGCAGTCGGCCGGTGCCGATGGCCAGGCGCTGGCCGACTGGTTCGTCCGTTTCTACGTTTTTGTGGTGCAGGGCAATCTGTGCATCGGTACGGCGCTGGCCGGCAGCGGCGGCGCGTGGCTCGGCACGCCGCCGACGGTCTATCGCGCGCTGGCCGACGCGCCGCACCGGCTGCCGTGGGAGACCGATCCGGCCACGCCGCGACCGCCCGCCGCCGAGCTGCCGTTGCAGCCGCGGCCCGCCTGGCCGTCGGCCGTGCGGCTGGCGCACCGGCTGGGCTTGCCGGGCTTGCGCGGCTACTACCTGCAATTGCGCGAGTGGTACCGCGACAACCTGATGCGCATCTTCTTCCGCCTGCATCACGCCATGCCGGCGGCCGACCGGGCCGCCTGGTTCGCGCCGCACCCGGCGCTGCGCGACCGCCGCGGCGGCTTCTGGCAGGACGGCCGGCGCGACGATAACCAGGCCGCCGGCTTCGTGATCCATCCCGGCGGCGCGGAGGGCATATTGGGCCGCGACATCCTGCTCGAAGACGCGCTCGATCCGGGCCGCTATGCCGATTACCGCGCCGCGCATGCCGTCATCGCCCGCATGGGCGGCCGGTTGTCGCATGGCGCCACGCTGCTGCGCGAACTGGGCAAGCCGTCGGCGGTGCTGCCCGAGGCCGATCCGGCCTGGCTGGGGCGGCGGGTGCGCTACCGCGATGGCGTGCTGATGCCGGCGGACTGAGCGGCCGGCTTCAGCCCCGTTGCGTGCGGATGGCGTAACCCAGGTAGCTGATCGACAGGTCGCGGCCGACCGCCAGGCCGATCCGCCGGCCCAGCTCGGCGTAGCCGATGCGGCCGAGCTTGCGCTGGAGCAGGGCGAGCAGCAGTTTGAACGGGTTGCCGCGCGGCGACAGGCCGCGGAATTCCACCGCGGGCAGGCCGTGCCGTTCCAGCCTTTCGGCCAGTTCGGCCGGCCGGATGAACTTGTCCCAGACATGGACGTCGCGCGGCAGCAGCCGGGTCAGCGCGCAGTTCTGCGCCAGTTGGACGGCGATCAGCCGGCTGCGCAGCGTACGGTTGATGGTGTCGAAGAAGAACAGGCCGCCCGGCTTCAGCACGCGGGCGATCTCGGCCACCACCGCGTCGAGGTCGTCGACGTGCTCCAGCACGTCGCAGCAGATCACCAGGTCGAATTCGCCGGCGGCGAACGGCAAGGCCTCGGCGCAGGCTTCCTGGTAGCGGATCGGCAGCCCGGCGCGTTCGGCGTGGGCGCGCGCCGCATCGAGCGTGGGCCTCGAGCGGTCGATGCCGGTCACTTCGCAGCCCAGTGCGGCGAACCGTTCGGACAGCAGGCCGCCGCCGCAGCCGACGTCGAGCACCCGCAGCCCGGCCGCCGGCATGCCCAGGCGGCCGCGCAGCAGGTGTTCGAAGTAGGCGAAGCGCGGCGGATTCAGCACGGTGCGCAGCAGGGCCATGAAGCCGTCCTCTTCCCACCAGGTCGTGGCGATCCGGTCGTAGATGGCATTGTCGATGGCAGGCATGGCGGGCTCCTAGTTCGCGTTCTCGGATGGCTTGCCCTTGGCCAGCTCGGCGCTTTCGCGCTTCAGCGGTCCGCCGACCGGGCAGAAGGTGGCGAGGCAGTCGTGCAACCGGGCCAGCAGGTTGTCGTCGGCCAGGCTGTACTGCACGAACTGGCCCTTGCGCTCGCTGCGGACCAGTCCGGCGTGCTCGAGGATCTTGAGGTGCTTGGAGAGCGCCGGCTTGCTCATCTCGAAGCGTTCGGCGATCTCGCCGGCCGTCAGCGGCGCGGCCGAGAGATAGGACAGGATCTTGCGCCGCGGCGTGGAGGCGAGCGCTTCGAAGACGTGATCGATGTTCATAACATTTAGCTAATTAGTTAATTGGTATGTATCATAGCATCGTCATCACCGATCAACCAAGCCCAAGCAAGGAGCCTTACATGGACACGATGGCGCGAGCCCAGGGAGACGTCTGGCTGGTGTACGACGGCGAATGCCCGGTCTGCACCACCTATTGCCGCTACGTGCGCATCCGCGAGGCGGTCGGCCAGTTGCACCTGATCGATGCACGGCAGCCCGGCGCGCTGATGGACGAGATCACCGCGGCCGGCCTCGACATCGATCAGGGCATGGTCGTCAAATTCCGCGACGCGATCTATTACGGCCCCGATGCGATCCGGGTGCTGACCCTGCTCAGCACGCCGTCCGGCCTGTTCAACCGGATCAACTACCGGCTGTTCGGCTCGCGCCTGGGCGCCCGGGTGTTCTACCCGCTGGGCAAGGCGTTCCGGACGCTGGTGCTCAAGCTGCTGGGCATCCGCTACATCGAGAACCTCAAGCGGCCGCCCGCGGGCTAGCGTTCGCCGCGCAAAAGAAAACGGGACGCTTCGCGTCCCGTCTGCATGGCTGCCGTCCCGGCCGGTCAGGCCGATACCGGCGCCGTCATCTCCGCCTCGTCCTCCAGCTTGGCCCGCGGCACCGCCGCCAGCAGCGTGCGGGTGTAGTCGTGGCTCGGCGCGCCCAGTAGCTCGCTGCAGCGGCCGGCCTCGACGATGCGGCCGTTCTTCATCACCGCGATCTGGTCGGCCAGGTATTCGACCACGCCGATATTGTGGGTGATGAACAGGTAGGCCACGCCGAGCTCGCGCTGCAGATCCTTGAGCAGGTTGAGGATCTGCGCCTGCACCGAGACGTCGAGCGCCGAGGTCGGCTCGTCGCAGACGATCAGCTTGGGATCGACCGCCAGCGCGCGGGCGATGGCGATGCGCTGGCGCTGGCCGCCCGAGAATTCGTGCGGATACTTGGTCAGCGACACCAGCGGCAGGCTCACCTGGTCGAGCAGGCCCTTGATGCGCTCGCGCCGGGCAGCCGCATCGAGGTCGGGACGCAGCGACTGGATGCCTTCCTCGAGGATCTCGCCCACCCGCATGCGCGGGTTCAGCGAGCCGAACGGATCCTGGAAGATGATCTGCATCTGCCGCCGCGCCACGTGCAGTTCGCGCGGGCCGGCGCGCATCAGGTCGATGTCGCGCTCGCCGTGCAGCACCGCGCTGCCGTCGACCACCGCGCTGCCGCGCAAGAGCTGCAGGATGGCCTTGCCGGTGGTGGTCTTGCCCGAACCCGATTCGCCGACCAGCGCCAGCGTCTCGCCGGGGCGCAGGTCGAACGAGACCTCGTGCACCGCGTCGACGTGGCCGGTCACGCGCTGCAGCAGGCCCGAGCGGATCGGGAAACGCACGCGCAGGTCGCGCACGCTGAGCAGCGGCGGCGCGTCGCTCTGCTTGGGCACCGCGCGCGGCGCCGGTTCGCGCTCGGGCGGCGTCACCAGCGCGACCGGGTCGGCCGGCGCGTAGACGAAGCAGCGTACCGCGTGGGCGGCGTCGCCGGCCGGGGTCGGCTGCGGATACATCGGCACCGTCTCGGCGCGGCAGCGCGCGGTGGCCGAGTAGCAGCGTGGCGCGAAGCGGCAGCCGGTGAAGCTCTGGTTCAGCGCCGGCACGCTGCCGGCGATCGCTTCGAGCAGGTGGCCGCGCTTGTCGACGTCGGGCAGCGCGCCCAAGAGCCGCACCGCGTAGGGGTGGCGCGGGTGGGCGAAGAAGTCGCGCTTGCTGCCGAGCTCGACCAGCTCGCCCGCGTACATGATGCCGACGCGGTCGGCCACCTGGGCCACCACGCCGAGGTCGTGGGTGATCAGCAGCATGGCCATGCCGCGCTCGCGCTGCAGGTCGAGCAGCAGGTCGAGGATCTGCTTCTGCACCGTTACGTCGAGCGCGGTGGTCGGCTCGTCGGCGATCAAGAGCTCGGGCTCGGTGGCCAGCGCCATGGCAATCATCACGCGCTGCTTCTGGCCGCCCGACATCTGGAACGGGTAGGTGTCGATGCGCCGCTCGGGCTCGGGGATGCCGACCCGGCGCAGCCAGTCGATCGCCTTGGCGCGCGCCTCCTTGCCGCGCAGCGCGGTATGGGTCTCGATCGCCTCGACCAGCTGGCGGCCGACGGTGAGCACCGCGTTGAGGCTGGTGGCCGGCTCCTGGAAGATCATCGCGATGCGGCGGCCGCGGTAGTGGCGCATCTCGCGCTCGGGCAGGTCGGCCAGCCTGACGTCGCCCAGGCGCACGTCGCCGGCGGCGATGCAGGCGTTGTCGGGCAGCAGGCGGCTGATCGACAGCGCGGTGACGGACTTGCCCGAGCCCGATTCGCCGACCAGCGCGAAGGTCTCGCCCGGCTCGATCGACAGGCTGACGCCGTCGACGGCGACGACGATGCCCTGGCTGGAATGGATCTCGGTGCGGAGTTGGTCGAGTTTCAACATGTCTGGTTACTCCGCGGGATCAACGGTGAATCGCCCGGGGATCGAAGGCATCCCGGATGGAATCGGAGAACAGGTTCGCCGACAGCACCAGCGTGAACATGAAGGTGAAGGCCGTCGCCAGCGTCCACCAGATGGTCGGTTCGCGCGACAGCTCGAGCCGCGCGGTGTTGATCAGCGTGCCGAAGCTCTGCATCGACGGGTCGACGCCGATGCCGACGTAGCTCAGTACCGCCTCGGCCAGCACCAGGCCGGAGAAGTTGATGACCAGGCTGATCAGGATCAGGTGCATCACGTTGGGCAGCAGGTGGACGCTGAGGATGCGCCAGGTGCCGACGCCGAAGGCCTGGGCGGCCTGGATGTACTCGGCCTCGCGCAGCTTGATCACCTCGCCGCGGATCAGCCGGCACAGGTCGGTCCAGCTGGTCATGCCGAGGATCACGCAGAGGAAGAACAGCCGCGCGTCGGTGCGCTCGGCCGCGGTCGGGAACAGGTCGGCGTGGTTGTCGATGAACACCATCAGGATCAGCACCGCGGCGGCGATCAGCAGCACGTAGGGGATCGAGTTGATCACCGTGTAGACGTACTGGATCACGTCGTCGACCCAGCCGCGCAGGTAGCCGGCCATGATGCCGAGGCCGACCGCGATCGGCATGGTCACCAGCGTCGACATGGTGCCGATCACCAGCGCGGTGCGGATGCTCTTGAGCACCACGTAGAACAGGTCGTTGCCGACCCGGTCGGTGCCGAACACGTGGTATTCCGAGGCCAGCGACAGCGCCACGCAGCTCAGCACGCACAGCACCGCGGTGGTCGCCAGCACGCTGCGCAGCGGGTAGCGGCTCTCGCCGCGCGCCAGCACGCGCCAGGCCGCGCCCGGGGCGATCCGGCGGCTGCGCGCCAGCAGCAGCACCGCGCCGCAGACGATCAGCGCGGCCAGCAGGCCCCCTTGGCCACGCCGACGGCGGTCAGCACGCCGACGTCGCCGGCCCAGTCGTGCGCCGGGTCCTTCAGCGCGAGGCCGGCGTGCGCCAGCCGCGGGTAGATGCGGCTGGTCTGGCCGTTCACCGTCACCGCTTCCTTCTCGTAGCCCTGGTAGGCCAGCGGCGCCGAGTAGCTGCGCTCCTTGTTGTCGGCCTGTTCGGCCAGCAGGGCGTCGAGCGCCGAGCGCGTCTCGGTGGCGTAGGCCGGCTCGCCGCCGGCTGCGCTGGCCAAGAGCGGCCGGTAGTGCAGCGAATCGACCACGCCGATGGCGATGAAGAAGCCGAGCACGGTGGCGGCCGCCGCGCCGGTCGGATCGGTGAAGGCGCGCCGCCAGGTATTGGCCAGGTGCGGCGTGCGGCGCACCTTCCAGCCGTAGAACAGGGTGGCGGCGATGACCAGGAAGACGACCCAGTCGGTCCACAGGATGACGATTTTCATGATGGGGCGTTCCTCAGAAACGGTCCGCGGCGGCGCAAGGGGCGCCGGATTTTGCAGGAGCGGCTTCAGCCGCGAATGGCCAATGCGACGCTCGACCGGTTCGCGGCTGAAGCCGCTTCTACAGGACATCGAGGCGGTCATTGCAGCCGCACCCGCGGGTCGGTCCAGGCGTAGGCGAAGTCGGTCAGCAGGTAGGTCGCGACGTAGAGGAAGGAGCCGAAGAACACCATCGCCCGCACGATCGAGAAATCCTGGTTGTTGATGCCGTCCACCGTGAAGGTGCCCAGGCCCGGGATGCCGAAGAAGGTCTCCAGCAGGATCGAGCCGGCCAGCAGCGCCGGCAGCAGCAGGCCGGCCGAGGTGATGATCGGGATCAGCGAGTTGCGCAGCACGTGGCGCAGCAGCACGGCGATCTCCGACAGGCCCTTGGCGCGCGCGGTGCGCACGTAGTCCTTGCCCAGCTCCTCGAGGAACAGCGTCCGGTACAGCCGGGTGTTGGGGCCGAGCTGGTACAGCACCGCCACCGCCACCGGCAGCAGCAGGAACTTGAACATGTCCGGCGGCGGCGAGAAGCCCGAGATCGGCGTCACGCTCATCAGCCGCGAGAACACGAACTGGCCGACGATGATGAAGAATAGCGAGGAGATCGACATCAGCCCGACCAGGGTGACCACCCGGCGGTGTCGATCCAGGTATGGCGGAACAGCACGAGGCCGAGGCCGAACACGATCGACAGGCCGATCGCGATCAGGAACACCGGGATCGCCACCGACAGCGTCGGCAGGATGCGGTTGGCGATCTCCCAGCCGATGTCGCGGCCTTCGTTGGTCTTGCCGAAGTCGAGCGCCACCACGCCGAGCGTGTTCTCGGCGAACACCGTGTCGGTGAGCTTGCCGACGCCGCTGGCGGCCGGGTTGAAGTAGAGCGGCCGGTCGTAGCCGCGCTCGGCCTTCCAGCGCTCGATCGCTTCCGCCGCCACCCGCTTGCCGCCCAGCTGCAGCCGCGCCATGTCGTCCGGCGTGTTGACCGAGAAGAACAGGAAGAAGGTGGCCAGGTTGATACCGGCCAGGACCAGCACCGCGTAGATGGTGCGGCGGATCAGGTAGGCGATCATGCGTTCGTCCCTTGGGTGCGTGGACCGCGACGGCCATGCGCGTCGAGCGGGCGTCGGCGCGTTCGCGCCGGCGGTAGATCAGCCAGGCCGGCCACAGCAGCGCCAGGCCGGCCAGCGCGCCGATGCCGAGCGGCCAGGCCTTGGGCTTGTTCCATTCGGCGATCTTCTGCGCGCGCAGGGCGCCGTCGACGCGCAGGTAGCGCAGCTTGTCGTTGGCCACCGCGGTCGGCTTGGCGTTGCGCAGCCAGGTCTGGTAGATGCCGACCGAGCCGGGGAACAGGCCGAAGCTCCACGGCGCGTCCTCGCGGGCGATGTCGATCATGCGGTCGATCGCGCGCTGCCGCTCGGGGCCGTCGGGCAGCGCCTGCATGCGGGTGTAGAGCTGGTCGAACTCGGCGTTCGAGTAGTTCGAGGCGTTCTCGCCGTCGAACTTCACCTTCGACTGCGAGCTGGTCAGCAGGAACAGGTAGTTCTCAGGATCCGGGTAGTCGCAGAACCAGCCCCAGAAGTAGATCTGGGCGTTGCCCTTGCGCATGCGGTCCTGGAAGCGGTTGTAGTCGGCGGCGCGCACTTCCATCTGGATGCCGAGCTTCTGCACCTGCTTCACCTGCCAGTCCAGCCGCGCCTGGTAGGCCGGGCCGACGCCGCTCGAATCGAAGAACAGCAGCAGCGGCTTGCCGGTCTTGGCGTCGCGGCCGTCCGGGTAGCCGGCTTCGGCCAGCAGCTTCTTGGCGTCCTCGATCGGCCGCCGCACCGCCTGGCCGTCGCGCCAGACGTGGGTGACCGGGTTCATGCCCTCGCGGCCCGAGCGGTAGCCGAACAGGCCGGGCGGGACCGGGCCCATGGCGGCCTCGGACGGGCCGTAGGTATCGAAGAAGATCGCGGCGTGCTCTTCCCAGTCGGTGGCGATCGAGATCGCCTGGCGCAACTTGCGGTGGCGCGTCTGCTCCTCGGCCGTCTCGCCCTTGCCGACCACCGGGTCGAGCCAGTTGAAGCCCACCCACCAGTTGCTCGGCTCGATGCTGGTGATCATGCGGATGTCGTGGTCGCGCAGCGTCTGCCAGCGGCCGGTCTTGTCCATCTGTTCCTTGAGGAAGACGAAACCGGTGTCGAGCCGGCTGACATCGGGGATGTCGTAGTAGCCCTGCATGTACTTGGCCAGCCGCGGTTCGCCTTCCTTCTCGATGTTGAGCACGATCTCGTCGAGGAAGGGCATGCGCTGGCCGGCGTCGGCCAAGAGGCCCTGCCGGCGGTCCTCCGGCATGCCTTCGCTCGGGTAGCGCTCGTCGCGGTAGTTCGGGTTGCGCTTCATCACGTAGCGGGTCGGGCCCTGCTCGGTCAGCATGAAGGCGCCGGTGCCGACCGGCCAGTTGTTGAGCGACAGCGAGTTCTCGGCCATGCCGCGCTGGGCGTAGAAGCGGTCGGCTTCCCACGGGATCGGCGCGAAGAAGGTCATCGCCATCCAGTACTTGAACTGCGGGTACTTGCCGGTCACGCGGATCTCGAGCGTCGACTTGTCGATCGCGCGCACGCCTTCGAGCGGCACCTCGCGCAGGTCGCGCCACGGCAGGTAGCGGTCGCGCGCGTCGCGCTGGGCCAGCGCCGCCTTCTTCTCGGCCTTGAGCCGGTCGCCCAGGTCCTTCAGGCCGACGATGTACTGGTTGAGCAGGTTGTAGATCGGCGACGGCGTGGCCACGTAGGGGCTGGCCAGCCGCTTGATCTGGTAGACGTAGTCGTCGGCGGTCACCTCGCGGGTGCTGACGGCGGCCTTGTCGAGCGGGAAGTCGTAGATCGAGAACTTGCCGTCGATCTGGGCCGGCTCGAGATCCTGGTAGAGGAAGTTGCCGGCGGCGTCGCGCGCCAGCGCCGGGTGCGGCTGGTAGCGGGTGCCCGGCTTGAGGCGGATGGTGTAGAGGCTGGTGGCGATCCGGTCGGCGGCGGCATCGTCGGGCAGCGGCTGGCCGTCCTTGTCGAAGTAGCTCGGCAGCGGCACTTCGGTGGCGGTCAGGCCCTCGAGCGTGTAGGGGCGCTTGAGGTAGTGGTAGTGCAGCAGCGGCTCGTAGATCTGGTACATCCACGGCGTCTCGTTGAGGTTGTACGAGCTCACCGGGTCGAGGTACTTCGGTCGCTCCTGGAAGGAGGAGAACAGCACGTTGCCGGCGATCTGCTCGTTCGGGTAGGGCTGGTTGACGACTTTGCCGCAGCCGGTCGGCAACAGCAGGACCGCCAGGCTCCCGGTCAGGAGCAGGCGTCGGCGCAGGGTCTGGAGCATGGGGTAAGGCTCGCTGGCAGGCGGCACCAAGGTGGTGCGACGGCCGCGATCATGCCACGTTGCGCCGTCACGGGCCTTCGTCCCAGTGGCGAGTGTGGGGTTTTCGCGAATATATCCGGCGGCGAAAAACGGCTAGTCCGGCGCGCTCCGCCGGCGGCGGATTTTTTCTTGTGCATTCGTGCCGCGGCCATGGAGAAATGCGCCCGGAACCGGCCCGCCGGGCGCGCTGTTACCGGGCCGGGTTTCCTTCGCGCGCCGGTGCGCCTAAACCTAGTAGGCCCGGCCCGGAGCGCACTGCTTGGAGCGCCCCGGGCCGGCCCGCATCGTCCGTCGAACCGACCCTCGCAAGGATCGCCCATGGCTTCCGCCACCCACAGCTACGCATATCTGTTCGCGCCCCAGGCCGGCACCACGGTCGTCGTCACCCTGATGTCCGGCGCGTTCAGCGCCGACGTCCCCGCCCAGCCGCCCACGCCGCTGCCTTCGGTCACCGTGGTGCCCGGCACCACGATCACGATCTACAACGACAGCGCCTACGCCGAGGGCTACGTCACCATCAGCGGCGGCACGGGCAGCGGCGCCTGGAGCGCCGAGTGCCACCTCAACTTCCTGCTCGGCAATGCCGACCAGCCGTGGGCGCTCGATACCAAGGGCCAGTACCCGAACGACGACGCCACCATCATCGGCGCCTTCAGCAGCGCCACGCCGGACAATATCCCGGTGGTGCAGCCCTCGGGCGCGCAGCCGTCCGGCATCGACAGCCTGTACCAGGTGCTCGATCCGGCCATGGTGTTCCTGGTCGACGTCGCCAAGAGCGGCAACATGCTGTTCCGCGGCAACGTGCCGTTCACCGCGCCGACCGTCGCCAACGGATTGCAGCAGGTCGATTTCGCCGGCCTGCACGCGGCGATGCAGGCCAAGTACCAGGCCCAGACCGGCAAGACCGACTTCCCCGCCCAGGGCGACTACGTGCTGTGCGACATCTGCCTGCAGAGCCAGGCCTCCGAGGGCGGCTCGATCCTGTGGGAGCTGCAGTCCTTCGGCGGCAGCGACATCGCCACCGACCTGGCCGGCCGCGCCTGGTATCCGCCGACGCCGGCGGCGCCGCTCGAGGCGCAGATGTGCAACTGGCAGATCGAGCCGCACGCCACGCCGGGCAACGACGTGTTCGACCAGCACTCGGCGCAGGACCTGGCCAAGCTGATGGCGGCGACCCACGCCAAGCCGCGCATCTACTACATCCATTGCGCCAGCGGCCACGACCGCACCGGGATCGTCGCCTCGTCCTACCTGATCGCCGGCCGCGGCCTCGGCCTCGAACAGGCGCTGATCCAGGGCACCACGGTGGCCAAGCTGCCGGCCGGCCTGGGCGGCCAGCAGCTGATCGTCGACTGCCAGGACCTCGACGGCGCCAACAAGGGCCAGACCGACCCGGACCGCTCGCGCGTGCTGATGATCGCGCCGGTCTACAACACGACGGTGTTCAACATCTACAACGCGATCAACAGCAGCTCGCCGGTCACGGCGATCCCGGCCGATGCGACCAGCGCGGACCCGGCCTACGTCTATTCCACCTATCCCTGGTCGTCCTGACCGGGCCTGCCGGCCGGGCAATGAAAAAGGGGCGCCGTCGCGCCCCTTTTCGCATGCGGAGGTACGGCGATCAGCCGAGCACCAGCACCGCGTCGGCCTCGACCAGGCCGCCCTTGGGCAGCGCCGCGGCCTGGATCGCCGCGCGGGCCGGGTAGGGCGCTTCGAAGTACTGGCCCATGATCTCGTTGAGCTTGGCGAAGTTGGCCAGGTCGATCACGAACACGCCGAGCTTGACGATGTCCTTGAGGTCGCCGCCGGCGGCCTGGGCCACCGCGCGCAGGTTCTGGAACATCTGGTGGGCCTGGGCTTCGAAGCCGTCGGCCAGTTCGCCCGTCACCGGGTGGAGGCCGAGCTGGCCGGACAGGTAGACGGTGTCGCCGACCTTGACGGCCTGCGAGTAGGTGCCGACGGCCTTGGGTGCGTGGTCGCTGTGGATGATCTGCTTGTTCATGGCAAGGGTCTCTTGGGTTGGGGTGTGATCGTGTCGCGGCCGCTATTCTGCGCCGGGGCTGCGCGGCGCTCCAGCCGGGATTTCCGGTGCGGCAGCGGTGTCGTCGTAGGTCGGGATTTACTCCCGACGGCAATGCCGGCCGAGGGCGCTGTCGGGAGTAAAACTCGACCTACGGGGAGGCGGCCGTCGCTCAAGCGGGCAAGAACAGCTGCAGCAGCTGGTTCTGGTAGCGCCGGCCGCGTTCGCTCGGCCGGATCCGCTGGTGGTCGCGCTCGATCAGGCCGAGCCGCTCGGCTTCCAGCAGCGGCTTCTCGATCACGTTGAGCGGCAGGCCGGTCCGCTCCCTGAACAGCGGCACGGCGAAGCCTTCGGCCAGCCGCAGCGCGTTGAGCATGAATTCGAACGGCAGCGCGTCGTGGCCGAGCACGTCCTCGCTCTGCACCGCGTTGCCGGCGGCGACCGCCTTCAGGTAGGCCGCCGGCTGCTTGTAGCGCGCCTGGCGGATGATGCGGTCGTGGAAGCTGAGCTTGCCGTGCGCGCCGGCGCCGATGCCGAGGTAGTCGCCGAAGCGCCAGTAGTTGAGGTTGTGGCGGGCGGCATGGCCGGGCCGCGCGTAGGCGCTGGTCTCGTAGTGCTCGAAGCCGGCCGCGGCCAGCCGCGCCTCGATCGCGTCGTGCATCTCGGCGGCGGCATCGTCGTCGGGCAGCTCGGGCGGATGGCGGTAGAACCAGGTGTTCGGTTCCAGCGTCAGGTGGTAGCAGCTCAGGTGGGTCGGGGAGAACGACAGCGCGGTCTCGACGTCGGCCAGCGCCTGCGCGAGGGTCTGGCCCGGCAGCGCGAACATCAGGTCGAGGTTGAAGGTGTCGAACGTGTCGCGCGCCAGCGCGGCGGCGCGGCGCGCTTCGTCGGCGTCGTGGATGCGGCCGATCGCCTGCAGGTGGCCGGGGTCGAAGCTCTGGATGCCGATCGACAACCGGTTGATGCCGGCGGCGCGGTAGCCCTCGAACTTGGCGGCTTCGACCGTGCCGGGATTGGCCTCGAGCGTGATCTCGGCGTCGGGCAGCAGTTTGAGCCGCGCGCGCAGGCCGGCCAGCAGCGTCTCCATCGCCGCCGGCGAGAACAGGCTCGGCGTGCCGCCGCCCATGAATACCGTATGCACCGGCCGGCCCCAGATCAGCGGCAGGCTGTGTTCGAGGTCGCGCAGCAGCGCCTCGACGTAGCCGGCCTCGTCGAAGCCGGTCTTGGCCTCGTGCGAATTGAAGTCGCAGTAGGGGCACTTGCGCACGCACCAAGGGAAGTGGATGTAGAGCGACAGCGGCGGCAGCGCGTCGAGCTGCCAGTGGCTGCGGCCGATCGGCTGGATCGCGGCCGGTCGGTAGGTCGGATGCGGATGGATCGGGATGCTCATCGGGATTCGTCTCGGGCGGCCGGCAGGCAGCCGAGCTGGGCCGGCTGGCTACCGCCTTCGCGCAGCAGCCGCGCCTTTTGCGCCGACAGCAGCTCGCGCCTGCAGCCGGCCAGTTGCAGCAGGTTGGCCGGCACCTGCTCGATATGGCTCAGCCGGCCGGCCTTGAAGCCCAGCAGCACCGGCTGCTTGAGCGGCGGCGCCAGCGCGGCTTCGCAGGCGGCGCGGCCCTCGGCCAGCGGCGGGCAGAGCGCGGCCGCATCGTCGCCGGGGTAGACGATTTGCGCGTGCTCCCAGCGGCCGCCGTTGAGCTGGCCGATGGCGACCTCGACCGGCGTCTCGCGCGCCGATGCGTAGGCCTCTTCGGCCAGGCCGCGCGGCAGCGAAGGCGTGCGGCCTTTCGATGGCAGCACGAAGAACTGGATCGCGGCGAGCAACAGACCGACGCCGATCAGCAGCGCGAAGCGCCGGCGCTCGCGGCCCGGCGCGCTATCTGCGGCCATAGGGGTTGACCAGCTCGTCGACCATGCGGTGCAGCGCCTCGCGCATCTGCGCCTCCGACACTTCCATCAAGAGCCCGTCCTCGAACGCGTCCTGCGTCATCTGGCGGATCTCGCCGAGGTTCTCTTCCATCACCTTGACCTTCTCGAAGCAGCTCACCACCGAGCCGTCGTCCTTCAGCCATTTGGGCCAGCCGCTCACAGCGCGTCCTCCTTCAGTTTGTCCAGCAGCGCGGCCAGGGCGCGGCCGCGGTGGCTGATCGGATTCTTCTGCTCGGGCGTCAGTTCCGCCACGGTGAGGCCGAGCGCGGGCACCAGGAAGTGCGGGTCGTAGCCGAAGCCATGGCTGCCGCGCGGCGCGTCGATCACCTCGCCGTCGAAGCGGCCCTCGGCGATCAGCGGGCGCGGGTCGTCGGCATGGCGCACCAGCACCAGCACCGCGTAGTAGAAGGCGCGGCGGTCGGCGTTGCCGGCCAGCGCGGCGACCAGTTTCTCGTTGTTGCGCGCGTCCGATTTCGGCTCGCCGGCATAGCGCGCCGAATACACGCCGGGCGCATTGCCGAGCGCACGCACGCAGATGCCCGAGTCGTCGGCCAGCGCCGGCAGGCCGGTCGCCGCGGCGGCGTGGCGCGCCTTGGCCAGCGCGTTCTCGATGAAGGTCGCATAGGGCTCCTCGGCCTCGCCGACGCCGAGCCGGCCCTGCGGGATCAGCTCGATCTCGAGCGGCGCGAACAGGCGCTGGAATTCCTGGAGCTTGCCGGCGTTGTTGCTGGCGAGGACGAGCTGCTTCATGGCTGATGACCTTCCTGCGGGAGGATTTCTGGCTGGGCGGCGGTTTGCAGCACGGCGCGCAGCGCTTGGGCGACCTTGCCGGGTTCGGGCAGGCAGAGCCAGATGATCTGCCCGTCGCGCGTGGCGAGCTTCACGCCGCGGTTGAGCTTGGGCGTGAAGTTGCCGCCGTGCAGCTCGACGCCGGGCGTGCTGCGTACCGGCCGGTTCGGCCGGTCGGGCAGCGCGGCGACCTCGACCGCGGCGATCCCGGCCAGCGGCAGGCGCCGCACCGCGCCGTGCCGCAGCAGGCCCCAGCGCCAGCACAGCGCGTCGCCGTCGCGCCAGGTGTGGAAGCCGAGCCGCGGCAGCCCGAGCCAGGCCAGCGCCGCCGTGGCCAGCGCCCAGCCGGCCAGCAGCCAGACCGGCATCTCCAGCGCGAGCAGCAGGCCGCCGAGCGCGGCCAGCGCCACTGCGCCGGCGAAGGCCGGCGGCCAGATGCTCCACTGGCTCAGATCGTCACGCTTGTTCATGTCGCAAGGTCCAGGGGTTCAGTATTTCTTCTTCAGCGTCATGCGGTCGCCGTCGCGCTGCAGGTTCAGCTGGTTGAGCACGCTCATGCCGATCAGCGGCATCTCGGGGTAGCCGCCGTCGGAGACCACCGCGTCGACGTTGTAGAGCGTGATGTGTTCGAGCTTCAGCTCGGTCACCTTGGCCAGCCAGGCGATCTTGGTGCCTTGGGCAGTGCTCAGGCGCACTGCCTTGCTGCGGTCGGGCCGCACGCCGAGCCGCGCCGCGTCGGGCGCCGACAGCGACAGGAAGGTCGCGCCGGTGTCGATCATGCCGCGCACCGCGCCGCCGTTGGCCGCCAGGTTGGCGAGGAAATGGCCGCGGCCGGCGTCGAACAGCGTCAGCGTGTTGCCGCCGCCCTGCGTGCCGGCGGACGGGCTGGAGCCGGAGGCGTAGAACGACTGGCCGAGCCGGACCTGCTTGCGCTTGCCGTCGATCAGGAAAGTCGCGTTGTCCTCGCCGACCGCCACCAGCTTCACGCCGTCGCGGCTGTCGCCGATCGCCATGGTGACCGGCCGGGCGCCGAACGAGACCGAGGCCTTGCCGCCCATGGTGGCCAGCAGCGTGGGCTCGGCCGCCAGCGCGGCGAGGCCGAGCGGGGCGAGCAGCAGGCGGAGGAAGCGGAGCGGCATGGCGGCGTGTTCCGGGTGGGTCAGGCGGGCAGGGCGTCGCGCTCGACCTGGGCCAGCGCGGCCTCGATCAGCGCCGGCGTGGCGCCGCGCAGCAAGTTGCTGTCGCTCAGCATGCGGCGCCATTGCCGCGCGCCGGGCCGGCCCTGGTAGAGGCCCAGCACGTGGCGGACGATGTGCTTGACCTCGCTGCGGCCGGCCGCCATGCGTTCGGCGATGTAGGGCATCAGCGCGCGCGCCACCTCGGCGCGGCTCGGCGCCGGCCGGCTGTCGCCGTAGTAGCGCGCGTCGACCTCGGCGAAGCGGTAGGGGTCGTGGTAGGCCATGCGGCCGATCATCACGCCGTCGACGTGTTCGAGCTGGGCATCGACCTGGTCCCAGTCGGCCAGGCCGCCGTTGAGGACGATCTCGAGCGCCGGGAAGTCGCGCTTGAGCCGGTGCACGTAGCCGTACTTGAGCGGCGGGATCTCGCGGTTCTCCTTGGGCGACAGACCCTTGAGGATGGCGTTGCGCGCATGCACGACGAAGGTGTCGCAGCCGGCCGCGGCCACCGTGCCGACGAAGTCGCGCAGGTATTCGTAGTGCTCGATCTCGTCGATGCCGATGCGGTGCTTGACGGTGACGTCGATGCCGACCGCGTCGCGCATCGCCTTGACGCAATCGGCCACCAGCTCGGGCTCGGCCATCAGGCAGGCGCCGAAGGCGCCCGACTGCACCCGTTCGCTCGGGCAGCCGACGTTGAGGTTGACCTCGTCGTAGCCCCAGCGCTCGGCCATGCGCGCGCAGGCAGCCAGCTCGGCCGGCTCGGAGCCGCCCAGCTGCAGCGCTACCGGGTGCTCGCAGTCGGAGTAGTCGAGGAAACGCGGCGGCTCGCCGTGCAGCAGCGCGCCGGTGGTCACCATCTCGGTATACAGATAGGTGTGGCGCGTGATCTGGCGCAGGAAGAAGCGGTAGTGGCGGTCCGTCCAGTCGAGCATCGGCGCCAAGCAGACGCGGCGCGGTCTCGTGATTGCTGGATTTCCCAGTGATGATGCGGGTTTCATGCGATTGATGCCTTGCCGTATTGCGGCTTGTTTCTGCCCGTTTTTGCCCGTTTCTTGTGGCTCAGTGCTACATTTGGTGCTCCAAATTGAGCGTGTAGCACCATGGCGACGATCACGAAACGGACGGGGAAGCAGGGCGCGGTTTCCTACCGCGCGCAGATCAGAATCAAGCGCGGAGGGGCCGTAGTTTACAGCGAAGCGCGGACCTTCCCCCGCGAAAGGTTGGCCAAGGAATGGGCGGCCCGCGTGGAACTTGAGCTGGTCGAGCCCGGCGCCGTCGAGCGGAGAAAGGCTCCCAAGCTCACGATCGGCGAGCTGATCGAGAAGTACGTCGACGAGGTTGAACGGATTCAGCCGCTTGGCCGGACGAAGCGCCACGTCCTCGACATGCTCCTCGGCTTCGACATCGCGCGCCGCGTTGCCACTGAGCTTGTGCCCGCCGACCTTCTATCTCACTGTCGCGAGCGGGCAGAGTCCGGCGCAGGGCCTGCAACGGTCGCGCATGATGTTTCATATCTGCATGGCGTGTTGTCTTACGCCAAGAGGATGTGGGGATTGCCGCTCGGGAATGTCTTGGAGCTATACGCCGACACGACGATCGAGCTGAAGCGACTGGGGCTCATTGGGCGCAGCCGGCGCCGGGATCGTCGCCCCACGTCGATCGAAATCGGCAAGATTCTTGAGGGGCTCCGCAAGCGGCAGACAGGCCCAAATGCCTTCATCCCGCACGACGTAATCTTCGAATTCGCAATCTATAGCTGCATGCGAATCAGCGAGGTAACGGCGCTTCGATGGGACGATCTCGACCGGGACAAGCGGTGCGTGTTGGCGCGCGAACGTAAAGACCCCAACAACAAGAAGCTGAACGACCAAGTGGTGCCGCTGCTGGGGCCTGCGTGGGATATTGTGGCCTCGCTCCCTGTCACGGATGACCGGATTTTTCCTTACGACCCGCGATCGGTCACGGCGGCATACCAGCAAATCCGAACGGAGGCCGGCATCGTCGATTTGCGGTTTCACGACATGCGGCACGAGGGGATAAGCCGGCTCTTCGAACTGGGGTATTCGATCGAGCAAGTTGCGATGGTGTCAGGGCACAAGGATTGGAAGAGCTTGAAGCGCTATACCAATCTGCGCCCCGAGTCGTTGCACGACCGCGTTACGAAGTGGCCAACTGCTGGTTGCATTGCCCTTCCGCCAGGGAAGAACGATCGCAAGTGAGAGTCTGGCCAGGCTCGCCAGAAATAGCGATGCCGCCGGCGGCGGCGTCTGCGATGGCGAACAGGTCGAGCGTGTGCGGTCGACCATCGCTGTTTCCGACTAGATCCGGCATCGCTGCAAATGGCGAGCCTGCAGGAAGTACGGTTCCCGCCGCGGCGATCAGCTCGGTTCGGTCGTGCCCGCCGTCCGCCAGCAGCTCGCGCAGCTCGTCGAGCAGGGCCTGGCGCTCGGCCAGGTCGAGGCGAAGCAGGCGTTCGCGCCACCGCTGCCGGCGGCGCTTGATGCGCTCGCGCTCGCGAAAATCGCGCCCGACGTAGGTCGATTCGTGTAGCACCTTCGGCGGGTGGTAGTTCATCCACACGGTTTCGATCGCCGGCCCGCGCCGTGTCATCGCCTGAAAGTCCACGCTGCGCCAGCCGGCCAGCGTGTCGTCGTAGAGTTCGGAGCGGTAGCCGGACAGCATCACCGGGCAGGGGAGCCGCTTCAGCGCATCCAGCAGCGCGACGTGATCCTCGACGGTGTACTCGTGCCGGTAGAGCGGCCCGCTCCTGCGCGTCTCCATCAGGTAGGGCGGGTCACTGTATACCAACTCGGTGCCGGTGAAGGTCTGATTGGCCAGCCACGCGACGGCGTCGCCGTTGACCACGGTCACACCTGGCAGGGCCTGGCGGCGCCAGTGTTCGGCGACGGCCGGATCGATGTCGATGGCGATCGACGATCGGGCCGGCCGCTTCCGCTCGAGCACGTTGCCACCGCCGACGTGGGTTTCGATGTACCGGTCGTGAGCTGGCATCAGGTTGATGATGGTCTGGTAGACGCCGGACCCGCCTTTTCCGCCGGGGTAGCGCATCAGCTCGTCTCGCGCTGATAGCCGATGACGTTAAGCGCAAAGGCCTCGGCGGCGTTGGAGTCGAACAGGTCGAGCGTGCACGATCGCGCATCGTCAGCAATGGCGAGTTCCTGCCCCGGTGTGGATAGTGAGGCTGCCCGGACGTTTGCGGCATGATTCTGCGAGCGCGCGATTTGCACTTTACTGTCGAACCCTGCGGCTTGATCGCAAAGGCCATACGACGAAGCACAAGCGTTCGGCTCGATTTGATCGCTCAACATATCGAACTGCCGGCCACCGCGTGCGGTGTGCGCCCATTCAATCACGGCAGCCACCGCGTTAGCCGCGTGCACGCGCCGATCGCTTGTGCCCGGCTGGTGCAGCTCCTTATTGAAGAAGGTGGAAAACCCCTCTTCGACGCCTGGCTTACCAGATCCTCCCATTCGGAAATCCTGGCGAAGTGTTCAGGCCAGCGCGCCGCGATTTGCCGCAGCTCGTCCTTGCCCGCGTTTATGCAGGGCATGCAGCCGACACGATCGCAGCCCTGGCTATACAGCGAGTTGTGCCGCATGCCGCGCGCGGTCGAGTAGGCCACGGTTTCCATCGCGGTCCAGTCGACGATTGGGCGGAAGATGTACATGCGGGGCGCGACTCGTTCGAACTTGAGCGCATCGCGCCTGTTCTGCGATTCGTCACGGCGGACGCCTTGCCAGCTCACGATGGTATGTCCGGCATCGACGAGGTCGAGCTGGAATTCCACCGCTGGGTTGCGCTTCAACTGTTCCGTGCAGAACTGGGCCTTGCGGCTGGGGAACCGGCCTTTCCATAGGCACAAGTCCAGGAAGGGATTCCCCGTTGGCTGAAGAATCGCGAGGGCGCGGCGCTTGGCTTTGTTGGTCCACCGTACCCGGCGGCCACCGCCGACCTTGCGGGTCTTCTGCACGGCCTCTTCCACAATCACGCCGCCGCGTTTCACCGTTCGCGTGACGATCCTGCCACGGCCGTCGCGAGCCGGTACGGGCGTTCCGCTCTCGTCGAATACCGGCTCGGTCTTGTATTCGCGCCGGGTGCGGCGGTCGTTGGCAATGAATCGCCGCTTGGCGGCAATCTCATCGTCGAAACTCGCCCGCAGTCGGATGATGGCAATGCCCAACGCTTGCTCGAGGTAATCGAGGTAGGTGTGCACCTCGTCGTGCTCGTTCCCCGTGTCGCAGAAGATCGCGATTACGCGATGTCGACCGAATCGCGCGATGGCAATGAGCAGCGTTGCCAGGCTGTCCTTTCCGCCCGATACGCTCACGACATGCAAGATGCTCATGCGCCCCCCTGTGCAGAGATGCGCCCGATTGCCGCCTCAATTTCCACGAGCGCGGCTTGGCGGCCGGCCCTGAACAGGTCGCTGCCTTCCAGTCCTGCCGCCGCGGCGCACGCCGCCCTGAAGTCGGCAGGCGCCCGCAAGGCCGCTCTGCGCGCATCCTCCAGCGTCGCCTCCTTCCCGCCCAAGGAGCCGTCGCTATGGCCCCGACGAGCGCGGCCAAGCATTTTGCGGAGGCGTGCTTTCGCTCCCAGTGCCATGGCAAGACACAATCGGTGACGAATTGTTTGCGGCGTACCTCGATTTCCTCGCTATCGTGGCGGGCGGTCCAGCAGTCGTCGTTACCCTCAAACCAGCACACGCCGTCGACAAGCTCCCGGCGTTCAACGACCGCCAGGCAGCAAGCGGCGGCCTCTTCCAGTGACGGGGCGTAGCCACCTCGGCGCACGTAGAAGCTGTCGTCCGGCCTAGTCGTGTCGTCTGGCTTTACGACATATTCCCAGCGGGGACTATCGACGCCGTCGCTCACCTTGTAGAACCGACGATCTCCCCCGACTACGACCTGGTGGGTCAGCTCCATCGAGCCCGAGCGCTCCCAGATATGCACCCACCATTCTTGGCCGGCCAACTGGACCGCGTCGTACTGCACGGGCGCCCGGCCAAGCTGGGCTTCAACCCACTCCCGCAGTTTTGTCGCGCTCATGCTCGTACTCCTTGCCGGTTCAGCGTTTCGCGGCGGCCTTGGCACGCGACGCAGCGCGTGGCGGCCGGGTAGACGGCGCGGCGGTCCAGCGGGATGTCGTCGCCGCAGTCCTCGCACTCGGGTGTGCCCTGCCGGTGCAGGGCGGCGCGCTGCATGGCGATGGCGCCATCCAGTCGGTTCTGTACGGCGTCGTTGGCCAGGTCGACTTCGTCGGACATGGTGTGGTCTCCTCGGTCTCGGTGTGGTGGATGAAGGTTTGCGCTGCAAAGAAGGCGAGCACGGCCAGCAGGGCGCCCGCCCATTGGTTGAAAAGGCGTGCGTCAGGCATAGCGGCGGCTCTCTGCGGGGTCGGCCCAGGGCGGCGGGCCTGCATCGTCGGAAAAGTCGGGGTTCAAATAGGCCGAACGGCGCGACGGTGCGGATCTCGCATCGCCGAAACCGGCGGTGCTCGATGGGGACGCCGTTTCCGGCGATTGTTCTGGCGGGTGGTCCGCACAGTTATTGGTACAAATCCGAGGTCGCGCTGCGCGCTCTGTCGCGGCTGCGCCGCTCCGGCGTGACTTCGCACGCCAGTTGATCTTCCAGACCTTCGTTCGGGTCAGGGCCTTTGCCTCTGTGCTCCAGCTGAATACGCCGACCACGCGATCGGCCTGCGGCTCGCCGTATCGGTTGGGTTGCTCGGCAGGCTCCTTGAACAGCACGAGCTGCGCCGCCTGGTGCAGGTGGTGATAGCCGGCCCAGTCGTTGGCGCAGGCAGCCTCGACGGCCAGCGCCAGGCCGTCGTCGTCGATCGCTTTGCCGCGCAGTCGCCGCAACTCGCGCCACACGCCGACAGGGGCGTCACCAAACTGTTGGAACTGCCGGATGTGCCAGAGGCTCGCCCAGGCACGCACACGGCTGGCGGCGGTTGCTGTGTCGCCGCCGGCCTCGTGGTCATCGCCGAACGCACGGCCCTGGTCGTTCTCGCCGTGCAGGTTCTTGGTGAGGTACTTCAGCAGGTAGGCCAGCGGGCCGCCGCGGCGCTTGCCGTCGGCGTCGAGCTTTGCCGGCCTCAGCCATTTGGCGAAGAAGCGTAGTTCGCGGCGCGGGGCGGTCTGCCAGCGCTCGACCGCACGATAGGTGCCGTCGGCCTGACGGCGTTCGACAAGGCGCTTTACCCGCACGGTGCCTTCCAGCTCGTGGGCATCGACGAGGCAGGCGTATTGCTCGAACAGCGCGAGGTACTGCTTCAGCGTGGCGCGATCGCCGAATATCAGCATGTGCCAGTGCGGGCATCCGTCCGCATGCGGCTCGGCTGTTCGGATGCCATAAACGTGCAGCCCCGCGTTCTTCGCTACGGTTCGGACGTCCGCGAACACGCCGCAGAGATAGGACGACGCCACGGCCGGCGACGGGCGCCCCGCGGCGATCCATGCCGGATTGATCTCTTGGGTGTAGGCCTGCCGGCCTCGTGACCGCTTGTGCGCTACCCGGTGGCTCGCATGAAATGCGCCGGGCGCGGTCACCGTGACGAACGCTGCCGAGTGTCCGTGGGCTTCGGCGATCAACTCCATGCCTTTGCCCCGCACCGCCAGCTCGGCAAGGCGGTTGTGGCTGTTGCTCACACTCGCATCGACGGCCGCGGCAAGGTCAAGGATTTCGCCGTCCTCGCTGACGATTTCAGCGTCCTCGATCGCACGCCGGCTGCTGCGCTGTCGGGCGGTGTGATCGCGGTAGGCACGCTGGGAGCAATACGCGTCGCGGCCGGCCATCACCTCGCCTCGGACCATGGCTGCCACTTCGCGGCGCTGCTCGTGCTCGCGTCGCAGATAGCGCCGCCAGGTCGTGGACTCGACCATGCGCATGCCCAGGCCCTCGGCCGTGATGCCGCGGCACGACGGCTGCGGGAGGCGAAGCCAGGGCAGCGCCTCTCGCAGCATATCGGCAGCCTCTTCCGGGTCCAGCCAGGTCAGCAGCCGGCCGGCGCAGTCCGCGCCGCGCTTGGCCAAGTCCTCAAGGTCGCGGCCGGTTGTCTCGTCGTGCCCGATCCAGCGCCGCAGCTCTTCGGTCAGCTCGGTCAGTTCGACCGTGCCGGCCGGCATTTCGGCCATCAGGCGCGCGCGCTGATAGTCGGCGCCGTCGAGTTCGAGGTTGCACTGGCGGCGCCGGAATTCCGGCGGGCAATTGTCCGCAAGCCACTCGGCATCGGTCTGCTGGGTGCCGTCGTCGTGCCAGTCGAGATTGTTCCAGCTCACGAGCGGCTCTTCCCGCGGCTTTCCAGCGTGAGGCATTGCCGCCGGACTAGGTGGCCCGCCATGCGCTGGATAGCATCTAGCGCCACATGCAAATCGCTGATCATCTGCACGCCGGTCGGCCCGACCGCAATGCCCTGCGCGACCATTGCGTTGACCATTTCCGCCAATTCGTTCCTGGCAGCGATCAGGCCATCGCCGAACTCATTGGTGGCTAAATATTGCGCGGGGGTCAGCGGCTGGCGCGTGACGTTGCTCAGGTCGATTTCGACCTGGCGAGCTGCGACCGTGGCGTCTGCGGACAGGCCGGCCATGGTCAGATTTCGACCTTCAGCAGGGTTGTGGCCGCGCCGAGCGCCAGATCGGCGGCACCGCGCAGCCCTTCGGTGGCGTGGGTGAAATGGGCGAGGTCGCGGGGATTCACCTCGCCACGCTCAACGGCGCCTTCCAGCGTCTCCGACAAGTTGGCCAGGAATCGGGCGGTGTCGGCCGAAAGTTCGGCGACAGATCGGGCGGCGATCATTACCAGCTCTCCCCGAACAGCGTTTGCATGTGGCGCTCGAACTCGGGGCCGTACTCGTCGGTATCCATCGAGCCGGCCGACTCTTTCGCGGCCCAGGCCAGGCCGATCAGTGCCACGGCGAGGTCACCCGGCAACACGGCGCAGATCAGCGCGCCTTCGTTCGGCGTGAGCTGGCCTTTTCGGCTGGCGATGAATCCCCGGATGTGCGCCAAGGCGTATTGGCCGGATACCGTGTGTTGCGTGCTTTGTTGCGTCGACATGGTTGCCTCACGAAGGACGGCCGGCCGGCAGGGCAGCGGCCAGACGGCGGTAGTAGCGGCGGGCGTGCTGGGCGACTTGCCAGCGCTGGCGTGCGGTCAGCGCATGGCATGGCGTAGCGAGGGCGGATGTGATGCGGCTCATGCGGCCATCTCCATGTCGCGCTGTGCCTGCTCGCGGGTGCTCTGGACCGACAGCGCGGGCACATTGGCGCGGATGAGCGCCATCGCCGGATACGGGCTGACGCTGTTGCCGCACATGCGCACCTGCGCGCTCTTGGTGAAGCGCCGGCCGTCGTGGCCAACATCGATCCGGTAGTCGCGCGGGAAGCCCTGGCCGCGATACAGCTCGGGCGGCTGGAGCATGCGAAGGCCGATGTCCACGACGACGTAGGGCGTGCCGCGAACGGTGACCGTGACCAGCGCCAGGCGGTCGCGGGTGGTGATGGTCTGCATCGGGTCGCGCAGATCGCCCCATTGCCCACCGGTGCCGTAGTACCGCATGAGGAAAGCTGCGACGCGCAGTGCGCCGGCTTCCTGCTCGGGTGATAGCTGGTAGTCGACTTTCCCGGCGGCCACATCCCCTTCGGAATCAATGTTGGTCTCCGTCACCTCGAGCACGGTCGGTAGCGGTGCACCAGCACGGCTCCAAGCGTTCCGCCGCTGTAGCGTCGTCAGGCGCGCAGTGACGAGCTGCTGCTGGCTGCCCTTGTTCGTGATGGTCGACACCGGCCGGCGCAGGTCGTGGCCAGGGTTGGTGTTGTTGCCATCGTTCGCCTGCGCGAGGTAGGCGGTAGCCAAGCCCAGGGCATGTGCGCAGCCGGCCGGCCGGGCCGAGCCGCCGCCCGAGGTGATCGTCGGCATCGGGGCGTCGACCGCGGAGCCGAATGCCTGCCCGCGGAACTTGACCAGTTGCGCGCTGGCCAAGGCGTGCTTCACCCCGCCAGCAGTCACCGTCCCGAGCGGCGACTCGATGTCGAGCGCCCGCGGCGACTGCCCGGGCCGCTCGCCATATCCAGCCTGCACCAGCACCGGCGCGCTGATCGCCGTCTCGCCGCGGTTGGCCGCGGTGATCGTGCGTAACGGCTCGGTGATGGCATGCGTGCGGTCGCCGCCTTGATGGGTGACAGGCACCACGGTAGGCGCGGCGACAGCAAACGCGCCGCCTTTCGGATGCGCCGTGATCGTCTGCATCGGCTGGCCGATGTCATGCACGCGGTCGATGCCGCTGTAGTAGTGCGCAATCGGTACGATGAACGGGTCGGCGCTCTCCAGCACGTAGCGCACGGTCCCCTTGGCGATGCGCCGCATCGTGGCCTCGGCCAGCGGCCGGTCGCGATCGAAGATGGACGGGCAGGGTATCGACCAGTCGATGCACTCGGCCGCGGCGCGCCAGCGCTTGAGCCCCTTGGTCGGCTGCTTCGCGTGCGTGGGTGCCGGCCACACAATCGGCAGCCCGTCGCGGCGCGCCACCATGAACAGGCGCTCCCGCGTGGTCGGCGCGCCGTAGTCGGCCGCGCACAGCTCCTTGACCTCGACCTGGTAGCCCAGCCCTTCCAGCAGCGCGACGAAGCGGCGCCAGGTGCGGCCGGCGCGCATCGGATCGGGAATGAGGAACTGCTCCTGCACCAGCACGCGCTCGCCTTTGGCTGCGACGCTGCCGTCGAGCTTCACCACCCGCCCGGTGGCCGGGTCGCGCTTGGCGATCAGCGGCCCCCACTTGAGCACCTGCACGACGTTTTCGAGCGTGATGACGTCCGGCGCGACCTGGCCGGCCCAGCGGTAGCCGACCCACGCCAGCGCGCGGCGCTTCTTGCTTCGCGGCTGGCCGCCGGCGGCCTGGCTGTGGTGCGTGCAGTCCGGGGACAGGTGCAGCAGGCCGACCAGCAGCCCCCGCGTTACCGTGTAGGGACAGACCTCGAACACGTCGGCAATGTAGTGCTCGGCCTGCGGGTGGTTGGCGCGGTGCATCGACAGCGCGTCGTCGTCGTGGTTGACGGCGATGTCCGGCGAGCGGCCGAGCGCCCACTCGATGGCGGTCGACATGCCGCCACCACCGGCGAACAGATCCACGATCAGCTTCGCGTGGATCGGCAACTGGAACTGGTCGCGCTTCATAGTGCGACGTCCTGCGCCGTAGCTTTACCCTCGCCGCGATCGGCCGCCTTCAGGCGCTTGGCCGCGCCCCGGTGGCCGAAAGTGCGCTCCAGGTGGGCCGGCGGCACAGGGTCCGGCTGATCCTCCGATTCCTGCCTCGCCTCCTTCGCCTCGTCCCGATCCCGCTGGCAATCGCAGCCCGTCCCGCAAGACCCGAGCACCTCAAACAGTTCGTCGCACTGATCGGCCACGGGGTGCCCGTCCACCACATGGCCCGCCGACGTCAGTTCGCCGACCGTCGGCGTGCACGGGCAATCCGACGGCGGCAGGCCGCAATCGCAGCACTCGGCCGGGTTGGACAGCTCCCGCGGTACGCCCTCGAACTGCTCGGCGGCGGCATCTGCGGCGGCCGCCAGCGCGCACTTGCAATCCTCCAGTCCGCAGCCCTCGCAGAATTCCGCCTGACCGGAAAATTCCGACTGTACGTCCATGAAGTAATCGAACCCACCGCAGCCCAGCCCACCACAGCCGCAGCTCACGCCGCCGTCGCACTCTTCGGTGGCGGTCGGCTCCACCTGCTCGACCAGCGCATAGTCGGCTGGGGCGTTGTTCTCGGGTACAGCGTTGGATTTACGGTTCATGGTGCGTCTCCATAAGTAAGTGCGGCGCTGTGCTGGGTGATCGCGTCGAGGGCGTCGAAGGCGTGGCCCGCCGACGGGAACACCATGCCGACCTCGGAGACGGTGGGGGCACCGCCGTCTCGCGGCGGGAACGCGACGAAATAGGCGACGCGGAAACCGGGCAGGCCCAGCTCGGGCGCATTGAGCGCGACGCGCACTTGGTCGAGGCGGCCGCGGCGGACACCGTTGCGCTCGAGGACGAAGACGTCGCGGCCGATCAGCTCGCCGTACTGAACGCGCAGCGCGGTGATTGCCGTCGGCTCGGTCGCCTTCCGGGTGCCTTCCTGCGCCATCCAGGCGCGGATCGTGGAAATGATCGACGGCTCGCCGGTGGCGGCTGTGCGGTTCTCGGGTTTGTCGTACATGCCTCGCTCCTGGTGGTTTCGTGGTGAATGGGGTTACCGCGGCGCGGTCGCGCTGTTGGCCCACTGCGCGCGGGCCGTGGCACGGGTCGCGTCGATGTGCGCGGCCAAGTCGTCGACGTGGACCAGCCACGGCGCCTTCTGCGAATTGGTCAGGCGCATCGCCGCCACCGGCAGCGTGCGGGCCGAGGCCTGGCGGGCCGCCTTGGCCGGGCTCAAGCCGAAGAACTCGTCGGAGATTTGCTCCAGCGGCACCGTGGGGCTCTCGAAGCGGGCGGCGAGCAACATGGCGGTATTCATCGGGCGTTCCTTCCGGCGTGGCCGGTTTGCGTTTCAGCAGGCAAGCCGATCCCCTCGCGGCCATTTCTGGCCGTCGTGGGTGGCGTGGTTTCAGGGGTTTGGAGCTGCCGCTACAGCGTCAGCGCGAGCTGATCGCGGTCGGGTGGGGGTTGGGTGCGGGCGCTGATTGGCAGCATGACTCGAGGGCAGGGCTTCCCACTCGGTCGAATTGTTCGAACAATTTCCGTGTAGGTGACGAAGGTGTGGCCGCAGTCCACGTCGAGGCATTGATGTGTGCGCTCGGTGCAGGTGCTGGACAGCGTGCGGCTCGTTCGTGTCGGAGCGAGCGTCTTGCAGTGCGGGCAGTAGGTGGCCATACCTTCCTCGATGTGAATATTCGGATTTTCTGAATGTTCGGATGAGGCTACGCTTGCACCTGATTGGCTTCGGCGCTTCTTCCGAGGAGGTACAGGTCACGCGCCCTACTGGTCAGCGTGACGCCACGCTGCTTGCATTCCGCTACCAGCTCATCCCGCTCGGGGTCGGTAAGGCGTAACGGCACCGGCTTCGCGCTCAGGTTCAGGCCGCGCGGCATATACGACTTTGCGGGAAGGTCGTCTTTGTTCGTCATGGTATGATCGCCAAGAAATGTATTACACATTGCGAAGGATACATACTTTTCTTTGCATGAGCAAGCGATGAGCATAGAAAACTTAGACATCAGCTCGGCCATCGGCCAGCGGCTCCAGACCGAACGCCTGCGCATGAACATGACGCAGCGGCAGACGGCCGAGGTGATCGGGCGCTCCCTGCTCACCTACGGCAAGTACGAGCTTGGCGAAACGTCGCCTAACGCTGACGCGTTGCACATCCTCCATACCAAGGGATTTGATGTGTTTTTCATCGTCACCGGGAAGAAGTCCAAGGACGAGCTTCCTGACGACCAGGCCGCGCTACTACATTGCTGGCTCCGGCTGGATGAGCGAGGCCGGGCCGCGGTCAAGCAATTAGCGCAGACTTTGAGTAGCTAGTGATTGAATAGCAAAAGCCCGGCATCGCCGGGCTTTTTACTTTCTTACTCCGATGGCTTTCCTGTGCCATCAATTATGCTCTCCATCTGATCTAGCATCGGCCTTAATAGATAGGCGATCGATTCGGCTGGAATTGGCTTTTCTCCTGCGGCCTCAAGTATTTCCGTAAGCCCCTCCAGTCCACTATGTAGCTTCAGAAGCTTCAAATGCTGATTGTTATGCTTCACGTTGCTTAGGTGACACTCCCGCATGATCTCCCCAGCATGGTTGTTATTTATCTTTCTGCTGTGGATGTATTAACTCTTCAATCAATCTGGCCTGTTTTAGGTCTGAATTTGCCGCCCTCGGCAATATCTTTGAACTTACTTGCCTGTTTTGTTGACTGCCTGCCCGTGCTTTTCCGGTAGCAGCCCGTCGCATTGGAACGTCTTGTGCGTCGTACATGGTTTCCTCCGCCTGATGGCGTTTGTTGTGGGTCGATGAATCGCCTTTGCTCGGACGCTATCCCTGCTGTCGGCTGTGGCGCAAGTATCAACTGTCCCATAATGTGCAACACTTGGCTTAAAACCTCAGCTTGCTGCATTTCATGGATCTACAGGCACTTATCCGAAGCAACGTTCGTCGGCGACTGGCCGAGCTGGAGCCGAACCCGCGGCGCCAGCTTCGGAAGCTTTCCGACCTGCTTGGCGTGGATCGCTCTGTTGCCCATCGCCACCTTGATGGCGTCGCGACTGTTTCGGTATTGCAGCGACTGGCCAAGGCGCTCGGGGTTTCACCCGTATCGCTGCTTGATGCTCCCGCTGGCAGTGAGGTAGTGGCGGCGCAGGTTGACGTGGAGGGTGAACAGCACGGTTGTCGAGCTTGGCTACTCCCGACGCTTACGACCCCGTATGCGTCAGATACGTTACTTGCGGTGTCAGATAGCAATGGGTGGCAGGTCAACCGCTTCCATCGTCGCAGGCAGGCAGGCCGCCTCGTATCACGTCTCGACATCATTGCCCGACCTGGGCCTGATGACATGCCAGACAGTGGCGCGCTCTCCGCTGTGATTTCTCGTAACGTTCGCCGGCTACTTACGCTTTACGAACGTGATCCCCGGCACCAGCTCAGGACGCTGGCGACGCTATTGTCGGTGCATCGGTCAGCGGCCCATCGACACATGCACGGCGTGTCGACGATCAAGGTGCTTGGGCAACTGGCCGAAGCGTTCGGAGTTTCGCCGGTGGCATTGCTTAGCTCGGCCGCCTGCGACATCGATGTAGTGCGCGCGCGAGTTGATGTTGATGGCGCGCAATACGATTGCTACGCCTGGCTGGGAACTCTTGAGGATTCAGGTACGAGAGTCATGCGCGCGCGGCAAGACGGCAGCGTCTATCGAGTTGGCCGGTACGGACCTGGCCGGTCGGTCTTGCGCCTCGACGTGATTACACGTGTGGTTGTTGACGATAAGCCGACGATCGCCATTCATTGTACGGACACAGTTTTTTCAGCGGAGGTCGCGCACATTCTTGGAGATAGCGGCTACCTGCCTGCGGTCTATGACGACGACCACGCGCTCCTGTACGCACTGCGACCGTCTCCTGATGATCCGACGTCACGAGGATCATGCCGCCCCGCGGTGCTCATCCTGAACTCGCCCACCGCTGAGCTACTGGCGGATCAGGCCTGCCGCATCGTTGGCGATGTTGTGCAAACCCTCGTAGTTACAAGTGATATCCGCCATGCAGACCCTGTGAACGGTCGCTTTTTCGTTGAGAAAAACGCGATTCGTATACTGGTGGCGCTCCGAGCGTTGACCCCTGGTCAGCGCGCCTGAGCAAAACCACTTAACTTCATAGGAGTTGCAAAATGCAAAAGTTCGTTGCCATCATCGCCTCGTTCGCCGTTTCCGCTGCCGCTCAGGCTGCTACCTCGGCCACGTCGGGCAGTTCGTTCATGCGGGCCGTGATGGCCTTTGTTGATTCGATTGTCCATGGCGTATAAGTGACGCTCAATAAAAAGGCTATACGTTAATGTTTGATGCCCGCTCATTCCCTAGAAGATATGCCGATATTCGTAGCGATAAGGATATTATGGCCGAGACTTCTAGTTTTGCACATGAATTGGGGCTTGAGTCCCTTGTGATTGGCTATATCAATCCTGCATTGAGTGAGCGGGCTTTTTTCTTGTACGACAAGCCCCTGTTCAGTTTGATATTCCAAACGTGGCCGATATTGACCCCGTTATTGCGATGATACGCGCGAAGAAGCCCCGGCCCTTTCATTGGAATGGTTTAACCTACAAAGGCTTCGATCACATATATGAAGTTGGCAGGGCTTACGGTATTCGATCCGGAATCATTGCGCCAATTCGCCCTGGAGGCCGGCGGCGGTTGTCAATATCGCTTGATAGTCCATACGAGATTGATGGCACGCCAGCCCAAATTGCCGATAAAGTCGCTGCGCTGGGAAAATTTGCCCACGGCCTCGCCGGAGCCATGATTGCCCGTTACGATCATCGCTCCAAGTTAGAGGTTGCGCTCAATGAAGACGAAAAGGAAATGCTAAAGCGTCTGTTTGGAGGGTGCCCGCCTCATGATTTGCCATTTAAGCTTCGGCGCGGCCATGATTTTGTTCGTATCACACTGACCAATGCCGCACGAAAGCTCGGCACCAATAATCCAGATACGGCCGCGGCCTTAGCTTGGCATCTTGGCGTTTTAACATGACGGTGAGCACAAATTCCGCCATTGGAGGCCGGCTTAAGCTGGAGCGTGTTCGGCTTCGTCTTTCCCAGGCCGAGATTGCCCGCCGTGGCGGTTTGACCATACGGACTTACGGGCGTTACGAGCTTGGCACTAGTTCTCCATCGGCTGCATTTCTAGCTGTTCTGTGTGCCAATGGATTTGATGTCCTTTACGTCATTTCTGGCATTCATAGTACGGCGGCGCTGACTAGCGATGAGTCAGTGCTGCTAGATGAGGTGCGATCGCTTGATGAACATGGCCGATTTGCAGTTCGGCATTTCGTCAATGGGCTGCTGTTGCGGTCTTAGGTACATTAGCGCGCAACTCAGGCGCTGTAACCGATCTCGGCGCACGGCTGGCGATACGCCCCTTCATCCCTGTGGCGCGCTCCGCCACGACGTAGACGCGCGCTTCATCGTGCCAGGTCAGCAGTACGCCGCGCATGACCTGGCCTTCCTCGACGTCGAACCAGTGTTCTACCTTGTCTTGGCCGGTCAACATGAAGCGGCGCGCAGCAATGACGACCGGCCGCGGCATCAGCGCGTACAGGTCTGGTGATTCGACTACGGACAGATCGAGCCAGGCGCCATGGGGGAACGCGACATGATTCTCCTGTCTCGTCAGTCCCCACGGTAACCAACTGACAGCGCCCTGGCGTGAGCGGATGGGCAGCCTGGCGCCGGCGCTCCGAAAGCGGACCTCGCGGCCGAAGTATTCAATCGCGTACATGTCACGATTTTACACGGTGAACGTTCGTTCACCTTCCCGCCGATGAGCGTGCTGCTGAAACGATGAAGCCCCAGGCTCGGCTCGCCCCGGATGATCGGGCGCGCCTACTGCTGGGGGCTGGATGCTGCCTATTCTACTTGGCGACCGGCATGCTGTGTCACAGCGGCCTTGCTCTATCGCTCAAGCCATTCGATCAGTGCAATCTGCTCGGCAGGCGATAAGGCGTTGAGTTTCTCCAGTAACGCTTTGCCGTCGGATGGTTGCCACTGCTGCACAGATAGATCGCCACCTTGCAACGCATCTTCGACTTCTGCGGCAATGCCGCCAATGAGGATTCCGGCAGGCTCCTGCCGCGTTGCCCATGACATACAGGCAATACGGATTGCCGACAATTCGGTTTCACTGAAATTCCGCAGTACCTGCCGACGAGCGCGGTCGATGATTTCGCCGTAGCGATCGGCTATAGCGTTTAACCGACCGGAAAGGCTATCGCTATCCTTTATTTCGCCGATTACCGTTTCGGCTCGATCGCCGAGATAAATACTGGCTTTCTTGCTCATGGTGTACTCCGTAAAAATGCCCGCTGGAGCGGGCATGGTCTAATTCACAGGATTTCGACAAATCCCGCATATTCGCAATCGCGCTCTACGGCATCGATGGTTTCTTGGTTCTGCCCGTCCAATACTGTCGGGACGGCATCGCTGCCTCGAATGTCGGCCCGATAAACATGGTACCCACTCATATTGCTGTTGCCGAGCGAGCAGTATTCGATGTAATCACGCCCATATTCGCCATTTGACTCGTCCATCATGCGAGCGGCATCAATGATGGATTCAATTTCGGACTGCCGGCCAGCTGCGAAATCAGCGGTGTCGCCAAAGATGTAACCGGAGTTATTGTCGATCAGGATGAAGCGTGCCATTTCGTATCTCCTTGCATGCCGCGCTTACGCCGGCTTCTTAGGATTTCCGGGTCCGCCGGAACGGTCACAGCAGTGCGCTGCTGTTGGTGTTACTTTATGTAATACCTTTGGTGTGTGCAATGCCGTTCGTCGGTGTCTTGGCAGGACTCGGGGCTATTCGACCTGCTCGGCCCTCACCTCGAGGTCGAGCTGGGTCGTCAGGCCGGAATCTCCCAGCGTATGCACCACCTTGGCGATGATCCACGGCAAATCGTTGATCGCCGGTTTGAACCCGCTCACGGTCGCCGGTAGCTCGGGCGTCAGCTCGGGCCGGCCATGCGCCAGGGTCAGCGCGAACGTAGCGACACCACGCTGCAACTTGTCCCACTCGGCCCGCGCGGCCCGCTCGGCGTTCGCCTTGTTGGCGTAGGTGTGCCGCAGCGTCTTGACGTTGTCGGCGCTCGGCGCGGTGCGCTTGTCGCGCTTCTTCCCCTTCTTGCCGGCCGTCGGCGCCGTACCGTCCACCAGCACCTCGCCCTTCTTCGCCGCGCGCATGTCCTGGTAGTAGGCGCGCACCGCCGTGTAGGTCTCGCGATCCGCGACGCTGAATCGGTGGCTGTCGCCGGCGGCCCGTGTGATGGTGACGGCGGCCAAGGGCTGGCCGCTGGCGCTGGTGGCCGAGCCCGCCTTGGTGAACAGGAGCCGGCCGCCCTTCACCGTGGCGATCGCGTCGAACATCCGCGCCAGGCGCGTGAGCAGGTTGATGTCGCTCTCCGCCGTCTGGTCGACGTGGTCGATCGCCTGCGCGGCGAGGCCGGCGCCGATGGCCGGCTCCAGCCCGGCCTCGCCGGCGATGGTCCGCACGATGTCGCCGACGGTGCGGCGGTGCCAGCTGCGCTCCTTCTTGGTCGTGAGACCGGCGCGCAGGTCGGCCGACCTGGCGCGAAGCGTGAGCTTGTCCGGCGTGCCGCTGTGCTCGACTTCGTCGACCGTGTATAGCCCCTTGTCGACCATGGCGCCGCCGGCCCAGCCTAGGCTGAGTGCGAGCTGGGCGCCGCGCGGCGGAATGTCGAGCCGGCCGTCGTGGTCGGACAGTGTCACCTCGAGCGCGTCGGCGTCGAAGCCGCGGTTGTCGGTCAGCGTGAGCTGTTCCAGACGCGTGGCGAAATCCGCCGTGATGTCCTTTCCGCCCAGGGTGAGCCGGAAGACCGGCGCCGGCGGGATGCGGGGGCGGGTATCGGTCATTGCAGGTAGCTCCCGAGCAGGTCGATTTGATCGTCGTCGACGCGCGCCAGCGTGAGCGTGAACTCGATGCGACGGGCCGAGCCATCGGGCAGGAAGTGGTCGTGCGTCGTGTTGAGCGACTGTACGACGAACAGGCCGTACAGCTCGCCGGTGAGTCCGACCAGCGGCCACGCCTTGCCCTCGTCGGCCATGCTGCGCAGGTTGTCCAGCGATTCATCGCCGCCGGTGATTTCTGGGGCGAGCACCCCGGACAGGGTCAGCGTCTCGTCGTCCGGGCCGAGGAACTGCCGGGCCGGCCGGACGCCGACGCGGCTGGTCGAGGCGTGACGCCAAGCCAGGTGCCGCTCGAGCTGCTGGTAGGGCACCGTCGACAGGGTGAACACGAAAAATCCAAGGGCCAGCATCTGGCGGTCTCCTAATCGCCGTCGGCCAGGCGGCCGCGGCGGGTGGCTTGGGTGGCCCGCGTCTGGCGGGCGATCTCGTCGGCGACGAGGCGGGCGAGCTGCTGGGCATCCATGCCGGGCGCGGCGTGGACGTGCAGCTCTTGGATGACCAGCGCCGGGCCGGCTTCGGCGGCGGCCGGCCGCGACGCGGCGAGGGGTGGGCGGTGGTCGATGGTGATGCGGCCGAGCGCGGCGAGCGGGTCGACCGCGACCTGGCCGGCCGGCGCGGCGACGCTGGTGCCGAGGGCGACGGCGCCGACGATGGGCTGGGTCAGCTGCCGGGTCAGCGCGAGCATGGCCGCCAGCGGCGCCTGGCTGCCGCGGTCCAGCCCGATGGCCAGGCCATCCATGGTGTGGCCGCCGAGCGAGGCGAACACGCGGCTGGGCGAGTGGATGCCGAGCCGTTCTTTGAACCACCCGATGGTCTGATCGCCGGCGTTGACGATGGCCGCCTTGACGGTGCCGAGCGCGCGGGTGATGCCGTCGACCAGCCCCTGCATGAGCTGCACGCCGATCTCCACGAAGCGCAGCGGCAGGGTGGCGAACGCCGCCAGCAACTCGGTGGTGATGGTGATGAGCGAGCCGAGCCAGCGGCCGAAGCCGCGGCCGCTGGCGGTGGCGGCTTCGAGCCCTTGTTGGGTGGCATGGAAGGGCTCGAAGAGCTGCGACGCCCAGTTCCATGCGTCCGCGAGCGCCCCCAGCAGCCAGTCCCATACCGGCCGCAGTGGCGCGAGTATCGGGGCGATCACACCGAAGGCACGGCCGAACAGCTCGCCGATCGGAGCCAACCCCTCACGCAGGCCCTGCCAGAAGCCGCCGAACCACGCGCGAATCGGCTCCCAATACTTGACCACCAGCAGCGCCGCCACGGCAATGGCGGTGATGCCCAGCCCGATGGGGTTCATCAACGCGGCGCGGCCGACGAACAGCACAACCTGACCCAGCAGCCGCATGGCGCTGGTGGCGGCGGTGATGGGGGCGAGCGCCAGCCCCTTGGCGAGATTGAGCCCGCCCCGGCCGGCGTCGGCGGCCATGCCGCCAATGCCGCGGGTGGCCAGGTACTGGCGGCCCCCGGTCCAGCGGGCGGCCATGGCGGCCCGCTGGGCTTGGACCGCTTGCCACACGCGAGCGGTGTAGCGGCGCACGCCGACTTCGGCCACGGTCAGCTCGGTCGCCGCGGTGCCGCTGAGCATGCCAGCCCAGCGGCGGACGCTTTGCGCGGCGGCGCCGGCCGCCGCCGGGATGCGCTCGCGCAGGGTCTTGGCGAATTGGAGCGTCGAGCGGCCGGCGGTGGCCGGATCGGCTGCGCGCCAGTAGCCAGCCAGCGCCGGCGCCAACTGGCCGAGCCGGCCGCCCAGTTTGCCCAGCACCGCCGGTAGCGTTCGGCCCATCATGCCGGCGACGCTGCCGGCCAAGCGCAGCGTGCCGCCGAACTGGATGCCGAGCAGGCCCAGCCCGGCGCGCACGACCAGCATCGGCCCCATCATGGCGGCGAGGCCGAGCGTGAGCGCGCCCATGACGGTCAGCAGCACGGCCAGGATCGCGACGGTTTTCATGACGGCATTGGTCAGTACCGGGTGTTCCTTCGCGAACGCGCCGACCGCTTCGGCCGCGTCGCCGATCCACTCGGTTGCGGCCTTCAGCTCGGGGGCGATCGCTTCGCCGAACCGCACGAGCGTGTTGGTCATAGTGCCGGTGGCGGCGTCCCACAGGTTGCGCAGGGTGCCGAGCTGCTCGGCGACGCGGGTTTGCAGATCCGCTTGGGCCTGCATCCGGTCGAGCGTGTCGAGGTAGCCGGCCCGGCCCTTGTCGATCAGGATCGACAGCACCTGCTGGGTTTCGGCGTCGTCGCCGAACTGGGTTTTCAGCGCGGCGATCAGTGTTTCGCGGTTGAGGTGCCGCAGCTTGGCGAACTCGGCGAACATGTGGTCGAGTCCGCCGAACTCGCCTTTCCCGTCCGACAGATCGAGGTTGATGCCGACGCCGCTGGCCTTGAGCGCGGCGTTGGCCTTCTCGCGCTTCTCTCGATCGAGGCCGAGGTCGAGCACCTTGCGCAGGGCGTTGCCGCCGGCCTCGCCCTTCATGCCGGCTTGGTCGAACATCACCAGCATCGGCGCCAGCGCGTTGACCGCCTTCAGGCCTTCCATCCGCAGGGTGCGCAGCGCCGGCGAGACCTTGCTGAACCCTTGCAGCATGTTCGACGGATCGACGCCGAGGTAATAGGTGCGCTGGATCGCATCCATGAGCCGCATCATGTCGGCCTCGGTGGTCCGGGTCGCGTCCTGCATCTTGGCGGCGAACTCGGCCGCGTCGGCCGGCGCCATCTTCAGTTGCACGCCGAGGTAGGCGGTGGCCTCGCCCAGCCCGCCGAGCACGGCCTTGGCCGTCATGCCCTGGCGAATGAGCATGGTCATCATGTTCTGGAAATCGGCTGTGGTGCCCGGCAGGCGATTGCCGAGCGCATCGGCCAGCGCGGTGACGCGGGCGAACTCGGGGGCGACCATGCCGCCCCGTCGCATCATGGCGATGTACAACTGTTTCGCGGCGTCCTCGGCTTCGGCGTAGGCCTTGACCGGCGCCAGCACGGCGGCACCGGTGGCGGCGCCGGCGGCGGTCGTGGCCATGCCAGCGCCGGCGATCTTGTCGCGGGTAGCCAGGCCGGCCGCGTAGTGCGCTTTGACCGCTTGCACCTGGCGCAACCGCTCGTTGATGCGGCGGAGCCGGGTTTCTTCCTCGGCCAGCGCGCGGCTGGCGGCCAGGGTGTCGTTCCTGAGCCGGCGCTGGTGGCTGGACAGGTTGCCGGTCTCGACGCCGGCGGCGGCCAGCCGGCTGCGCAGGGCTTGCAGTTGGGCCGCCTGGCCAGCGCCGGTTTCCTTGAGCTTCGCGGCGGCCTTCCGGGCCGTGCCGAACTCGCGTTCCAGCGCCTTGAGCGGTTTGCCGGCCTCGCCCAATTCCCGCTTGAGGGTGGCGGTCTGCGTGGTCAGCTTGCGCGCTTCGCCGCCAGTGGCGCGGTTCTCCTCGCGTAGCGCCTTCATCCGCTGTTCCAGCGCACGGACGGTGGTCAGGTTGGTCTGTTGCTGCTTGACCAGCGCGTCGTAGTGCGCGCGCAGGGTGGCGGTGGGCTCGGCCGCCGCGGCCATCTGCGCGTGCGCTGCCTTGATGCGATCGGCGGTGCGCTTCCATTCGGCGTTGGCGGTGGCGTGTTCGGCCGTCGTGGCCTGTAGCTCGGCCTTCTGGCGCCGCTGCTCGGCGCGCAGGCCTTCCAGTTTGCGCGCCTGCTCGTCGTAGGCGGCCGACAGCGGCGCCACCGCCGCGCGCGCCGCGCCTATCTGCTGCGACAGCTCGCGCAGCTTGCCGGTGCTGGTAGCCAAGGACTGCGCCGTCTCCTGGCTGCTGGTCTTGAGGCGGTCGAACTGGTCGACGGTTCGCTGCGTCTCGTTCAGCTGCTTGAGATGGTCGCGTAGCTCCTTGACCCGGCCGACGGTCTTGCTGCCGGCTGCGCTGATGTTGCGCAGCGGCGCCGTGACGCGATCGACCGCGGCTAGGAGGACTTGCAGCTTGAGGGTCTGGGACATGGCGGTGTCGGTGGTGGGGCCGGTCGATCTTGCCGCGCGCGTAGGGCGGTCGCCCTTGGGTTTGGTTGTGCCAGGTGGGGGCACATGCGACGGTGGGCCGGCCGCCTGCAGCATCGCCGAAATCGACGAGACTGCTGCCTCGCCGGATTTGGCGAGGTCGGCCGCCACCACCAGAAACGGCGATGGCCCACGGATCTGCCATCGCCGCTTCCGGCGGTGGTCGACGCCGGCTAAGTCGAGGGCTGCCGGCGCGTGAGCCGATCGCGGGCGGCCGCGAAAATCGCCGCATCCTGCTCGATGCCGATGAAGTCGCAGCCGGCCTCGAGGGCCGCGACGCCGGTCGAGCCCGAGCCGAGGAACGCGTCGAGTACGACCTGGCCGGGTCGGGTCGAGGTGCGGACGATGTGGCGCATCAAGGGCAGGGGCTTTTCGCAGGGATGCCGGCCCGGGCGCGCCGGCGTGGGGTTGAATATCCACACGTCGGTGTTCGGTGCCTCGGCGGCGAGCTGGAACGGCCGGCGCAGCGCGGCGTATTCGGCCTTGAGCGTGTCGTAGTCGCGCCGCAGCACGTCATAGCGTGCGTGCAGGTGGACATAGTCCTCGGCCAGGACGGCATGCGGTGCAGCCAACACGCCCGGCGTGCGGCTGTTCAGCAGCCGTTGCAGCCACTCGTAGTTCTCGCGGGTGGGCAGCGCCCATTGCGATCGGCCGAACCAGTGGCCGGCCATGCCGCCGCCCGACTTGCCGCGCCAGGCTCGCCAAGCCGCATCGATCTCGGCGCCGCTCCAGCCGGCGCGCTGGCGCTCGCCGTCAAGGTAGGCGCGCAGCGGCTCGAACACCTGGCCGCGGAGTGTGGCGCATTGGCGAGCGTAGCCGGCCGCGGCAGCCGCGGCGTGCTCGGCGCCGTAGTGCTCGGCGAACACGATGCGCTCGGTCTGCGGGTGGTAGCTGCGCTGGGCGGCCCGGCAGGCCTTCTGATGCACGCCGGTGGTCTTGACCCACACGACGTGGTTCAGCACACGGAAGCGTTCGCCGATCAGGCCTTCGACGCGGCTCGACATGCGTGGCGAGGCGAACAGGTAGAGCGAACCGGCCGGCCGCAGCACGCGGGCGAACTGGTCGAGCACGTCGCCAAGCCAGCGCGCGAACGCGTCTGCGTTCGGCCATTGGCGGTCCCAGTGGTCGGGGCGGGCGTTGAAGTAGGGCGGGTCGGTGATGATGGCGTCGACGCTGGCATCGGGCAGCGTGGCCAGGACGTCGAGGCAGTCGGCGTTGTGCAGGGTGAGGCGAGGGGATGGATCGAGCGCCATAGATGATTCCATGGCGCTCGGTGGCGCGCGGGGTCAGGGGCGCGCGGCCCTCCAGATGTTGTAGGCCCGGCAGCGCGGGCATTTGATCGCCAGCTCGAAACCGGCTTCGGCGCGGGCTTCGGCGAGCTTGCGGTTACAGCTGGTGCAGCGGATCGTTTCCATGTTGAGTGAGCGGGTGTTGTGCTAGGCTCGCCGTCCCTCGACGTCGGGGGGGCGGTCTCGCTGGCTCACTGGGTATGCAGTGGGTCGGGTCCGGGTGGGCTGTTCGCGCAGTCCGCCCGGTCACCGTCTCTACGTCCTGCGGCCTATTCCTCGGCGCCGCTCCTGATTCGGGCGCGCTCGCGCCAATCCATCAGCTCCGATACGTCCATTTCGTCCATCTCGCGCGGTCCCCAGTGGAACACGGTCGCGATGTCCGCCATGGCGTCGTCTACGACTGCGGGGAGACTGCCGCGAGCGCCTTCGGCGTTAAAAAACCGGCGATCGCCAGGCCGCATTGCACCAGGTCGGCGCCGTCGAGGCGCTCGGCGTCCTGCTTGGTCAGCGTGGGCGTGCTGATCCGCGGCAGCACCGTGATGACGGCGCCGGCCTCCATATGCACCAGGTCGACCATGGCGACGCCGCGCAGCGCACCGGCCTTGGGTTTGCGCAGCGTCACGCTGGCGATGGTCTGGTCGCTGCGGACGATCGGCGTGTCGAACGTCACGGTGACGGTGTCAGGGTTCTGGGGCGGCTGGCCTTCTTGGGCTTGCTGGTCTTTGTTGAGGTCCATGGTGGTGGGCTCCGAGGGATGGGGTGAGCGGTGGGCGGTGTTGCCGGCGACGATCAGCGGCCGAGGGCTTTACGGGCCTTCGCCAGACGGTCGACGCCGTCGACCATATGGACGAAGTTGATGTTGTCGATCTCGATAACCGTCGCGCCGTTGATGGCCAGTCGGTAATAGCTGAGCGGCAGCTTGGCCTTGAAGTCGTTTTCGTCGCCGGCTTTCGCCGTGCCCATGTCGATCTCTTGGTAACGGCCGCGTACCTCGATCTCGATGGCGTCGTAGTTGTCGACGTCCTCGCGCTGGTAGGCGCCGACAAAGCGCAGCAGGACCGCGTCGTGCGTCGTGGCCGCGTAGGCCGACAGCGCGTCGCGGACCACGCCGCCGAAGGTCAGCTCGAGTTCGAGCGGCTCTTGGCCGAGGTCGACCTTGATCGAGCCGTCCATGCCGCCGGCGCGCCAATCCTCCATCTTCCGCGCCAGCTTCGGCAGCGTGATTTCCTTCACCTCGCCGCCGTGGTTGTTGCCGTCGGTGAAGACGTCGAAGTATTTGAGCTTGTTGGGGAGTGCCATCGTGTTGCCCTTTCGGTTGTCCTTTCAGTAGCGGCCGGCGGCCGCGGCGCTGGCGTCAGGCCGCGACGCGCGCGGCGAAGTCGGCCAGGTAGCGGTCGGTGATGCGCTGGCGGAAGCCCAAGTCTTCCAGCGGCGGGACCGGGCAGTAGTCGTAGTCGATCGTCAGCTTTCCGGCCTTCAGCGCGTCGACCGTGTTGATGCTTTCGTCGAGCCAGGCTTGGCCGTCGACGATGTAGCCGGCAGCCTTCAACCGGCGAAAGCCCGCGTTGATACCGGCGAGGATGTCTTTCACCAGCTGCGCGCTCATGGGCTTGTCGACCGCCCACATGTGATTCTCGGCGACCATGTCCGCGATCACCTGCGCGGTGCGGGTGTAGTTCTCGAACGCGAACAGCGGGTCGTTACTGGCCGTCCTCGATCCCCAGAAACGGAACCCTTGCGCGTTGATGAGGCAGGTCACCTCGTGGCTGTTGAGGTAGTCCGCGTCGGTGGCCGTGGATTGCAGGTCGAAATAGACCGAACGCGACAGGCCGGTCACGCCGTTGACGGGGATGTTCGACAGCGTCTTGTGCCAGCCCACCTCCTCGTCCAGCTTGGCGCGCAGGCCGACCGCGACCGCCGTCGCCCACAGGGTCGAAGAGGCGTTGGCCACGCTGTCCCACGCGGTGAAGTCGGGCCACAGGACCATGATTTCGCGCTGGCCGAAATTATTGCGGTAGGTCGTCGCGGCCTCCTTGGTGGTCGCGCCGTCGGCCGCCACGTAGGCCATGCCGCGCGCCTTCTGCGCGACGCTGGCCAGCGCCGTTGCGACGGGGAGCGTGTCGAGGCCAGGGCAGGCCAGGATTCTCGGCTTCACGCCCAGGGTCGATTGCGCCCGAGCAATGCCTGCATGCCGGTGAACAGGCCGCTGGCGTTGACGCCGCCGATCACCGCCGTGTTGCGAGTCGCGACGGTGCCGCTGTCGGTGACCCGAACCACGACCATGAGCGGGTCGCACTGCGAGCTGATCGCCGCCAGGGTCTTGGACAGCGTGCCTTGCGTGCCAGCCTTGGCGCGGGCGGCCTTCATGTTGGTGACGAGCACCGGGGTGTCGATGGGGAACGTCGCAGCATCGGCGTCTGCGGCGGTGCAGACGATGCCGACGACGGCGGTCGAGGGCACGCGGATCGAACGGATACCGTCGGCGATCTCGGTGACGCGGACGCCGTGGTGGTAATCGGTGGGCATGGAAGCTCTCCAGTGGGGCGGGCATTAGTGCGCCTATCGTGGCGCGCGGGCGGGGCGGGCGATACGCGCGCTGGTTGTGTGCGGCTCAGGCACGGCCAGCGGCGCGGGCGCCGGCTACGGCTTGTCCGGCCAGACCGGCGCGGCCGGATCGGCGACGGTGTCGGGCAGGTCGCGCAGGGCCTGGCGGTAGGTGCTCCAGGCGGCGCGCTGTTCGTTGGTCAGGTCGGCGTCGGCGATCTGGGTCCAGTCGCAGGCAGCCAGGCGCCGGTCGCGTTCGGCACGCAGGGCGGCCAGGTGCTTCTCGAGGATGGCTGCGGCGATGATGGTCGCGGGTACACCTCGTTCGCGCAGTTCTTCGGGCGTCCAGTTGACGAGGTCGGCGCCGTCGTAGGTCAGAGTCAGGTACATGTCGGTCCTCAATGGATTGGAGTGGTTGGCACAGCCCGTGCGGCTACAGGACGATGTTGGAATTGAAGTTCCGCGGCACATTGCTGCCGTCGCGGACGATGCCGCTGAACAGGTCGGCCAGGACCGTGCCGGCCGGCAGCGTGAGGGCGTTGATGGAGACGTCAGCGACCGAACCGGAGAGCGCCAGCAGGCGGCCGTCAGTGCTGGGACGGGTGACCGCCGAGCTGTAGAAATGCATGCGCAGCATGCCGCCGCTGGTTGCGGTTCCTGCCAGGTGCTGCGCGTTCAGCTCGATGTCGCAGCTACCGACGATGATGTTGCCGACGGCGCGGTCGGCGCGTTGGATCAGCCCTGCCGCGGCGACGGGTAGCGCCCCATCTGCGAGCGTTGCAGTTCGCAGCTTCAGGCCCGTAAACGCGATGGTCGATTCGCGCAGGGTCAAGCCGTAAGCCGTGTTCTGGCCGGCCTGCACCAAGGCATCGGATTGCAGCACGGGCTTGTCGCCAGCCCCGTAGGAGCCGATGTAAAGGTACTTGTTGAAGATGGTGACCGGTGCGGTGATCCGTTGCGTCGTGCCTGCGTTGAGGTAGATGGTGGCGGCGCCGCCGGTCGGAGTCCGGTCGATCGCAGCCTTGAGCGTCTTCAGCGGGGCTTCCAGCGCTCCGGTGGCGCTGTCGTCGCCGACCACGCTGTCGACGTAGTACGACACCACGTTGACGGGGATGGCGGCAATTGCACTGGCCACCGCGGTATTGATGCTGCTCGCCTTGGCGTTGAATTCGGCGGTCAGCGCGTTGGCTGCGCTGACGAGGTCGGCAATGTTCGATTCCAGGGACATGGATCAGGCTCCTTTGACGGGGATGGTCTTGACTTGCAGGCGCTGCAACTTGAGCAGGCCGGCGGCATTGGCGGCGGCGATGGCCAGCACCGCATCGTGTTTTTCGGTGATGGTCGCGGCCTGCTGATCGATGCGCTGGCCGAGCGCGGTGGCTCGCTGGCTTTGGTCGGCGGCCTGCGCGTCGAGCCGCTGGCTCAGGTCGCCGGCGCGCGCCTCGGCCTGGCTGGCGCGTCGTTCGAGCGTGTCGAGGCGATCGCGCTGGATGACGCCGCGGCGCAACTCGCGCAGGTGGCCCGCGGCCAGTTGGGCGAACTCGCTGGCAAGGCAGAGGCCGGCATCGGGCGCGGTGGCGACCACAGTGACACTGCCGGGCGGCAGCTCGGACAAGTCGAGGTCGAACGCCAGCAGCATCGTTTGGCCGGCAGGTTTGTAGCCGACCTTGACGGTCGGGTGGCTCCACACGGCCAGCAGGATGTTGCCGTTCGCGATGATCCCGATTTCGTTGATCCAGCCCGCGGCCGGGCCGTCGGCGAGTGCCTCGACATGCAGGCGGCCGTCGCCTTGATCCTTGCCGGCGGCCACGGGATAGCGGCCCAGTTCGTGGCGCAAGGTGAGGTGACCTTGCCCCACGTCATAGGCGGCGTCGCCAATGGCGATGTGGGTGATTTCCAGCGCGATGCCGGGCGGGGTGGCGCGAGACAGGGCGCCGAGCGCCGCGGTTTGGATGCGCGGTGCCAATGGGATGACGTCGCTCACAGGCGGACCTCCAGCGGTAGACGGATGACGGAGACGGCGCCGGCTGCGGCGGCGAAGCAGAGGCCGGCGGCGAGGGGAGGCAGCGTGGGCGCGCTGGGGCGCAGCGCGTGGCGCTGCACGGCGAAGAGCTGTCCGCCAACGACCGGCTGAAAACTGGCGCGCAGCGGCGGCACGGTGACGCCGACGGCGCGGGCGGTGTGGCGCAGGGCGGTGAAGGCCTGGCCGCCGGCCGTGAGCACCAGGCCGGCGTCGAGCCGCGCGCCGAGCCGAATGGTCAGGTGGATCGAATGGCGTTTGACGGCGCCCAGGTAGTCGGCCAGCCGGCCATAGAGCGTGGGCGTGATGACGGCCGATTCGCCGGCCACGACGGAATTGACCCAGGCGGTCAGCGTGGCGGTGCCGGGCTGGCCGGTCGGCGTGGTCTGCCACCACTCGACCAGGTCGGCACGAACGTTGAGCACCGCGAGGGCCTGTTCGATCGCGTAGGGCGTGCCCTTGTGGCGATGGACGCGAAACGAGGCGTCGATCATGGCGCGGCGCTGGGCTTCGCTGCTGGCGATGTCCCAGCCCTCGACGGAGCATTGCCAGGCCAGCGCCGGCAGGAAGGCCGCCGGCGCGCGCCACGGGTCGTGCAGCGTGGCCAGCGGCGACGGATCGACGGCGGCCGGGAGCACGTCGGCCAGCGCGCGCTCGAGCGCCGTCGCGTTCGGCGGGAGCAGGCGGGCCGTCATGGCAGGCGATCCAAGACGATGGCGACCAGCGACGGGAATTCGTCGGGGGCGCAGACGATGTTGGCCGTGGGCGCCCGTAGCTCGACGTCGACCACGCCCTCGACTACGAGGGCCGCGGTCATCATCGCGAGCGAGACGGTCGCGCCGGTGGTGCGCGTCTTGTCCAGCAGCGCGACCAACGCGGCGCGGGCGGCGGCCAGGACCACCGCAGCATCCGGCCCGGCAGCGATGCGCAGGCCGGCCGATACGGTGTAGGCCCGAGGCCGTGCGGCGCGGACGGTGACGCGATCACCCATCGGCCGCACGCGCTTGTCCGATAGCGCCACTTGGACGGCCGCCAGCAGGGCGGCGTCCGGCACGCCGTCGCCACGCCGGTCGACCACGTAGAGGTCGATGATGCACGGCGCCGGGCTTTCGACTTGCACGTCCAGCACATTGACCGCAGCGGTCAACGCGTGGAACTCATAGCCCTCGCGGCTGCCGGCGCAGCTCAAGCCTTCCCAGGCCAATTGCGTGCGACGGCGCAGCCGATCGTCCTCTTCGTAGACCGGCGCGCGGGGCGGGATAGCGGCAGGGTCGCCGGCGTCGATCACCTGGCGGATCACGCCTTCACGGGCTGCGAGCTGGTCAAGGTCACCGCGCTTGGCGTAGGCCAGCATCAGCGCGCGAGCGGCATCGTTGACGCGTTGGCGCAGGCCCAGCTCGGCGTAAGCCTCCAATTCCAACAGCTTGGCCAGCGGGTCGGATTCGAGCGCCAGGGCGGCGGCGATCGCGGTGCGTTGCTCTGCCGGGAGTATGGCCAGCAGCCGGGCGCGCTTGTCGGCCAGGATCGTCTCGTAGTCGAGCGGCTCGACGCAGTCGGGGGCGGGCAGGCGGGACAGGTCGACGACGGTCACGGGCGGCCTCGCAGGGTGAGGGCGAGCGAGCGCGGCTCGCCGGCGCTGAGCCCGTCGCGGCGGCTGTACTCGATCGCCACGTCGACGGCGCCGGCCTGGCTGCCCAGCGTGATGGCCACGCGCGACAGGCGGATGCGCGGTTCCCAGCGCATCAGCGCCATCACGGCGGCGGCGTTGAGGCGGATCGCGGTCGCGCCGTTGGCCGGCTGGTCGATCAGGTCGAACAGCTGCGAGCCGTACTCGCGCCGCATGAGGCGGGAGCCGACCGGCGTGGTCAGGATGTCGGCGACGGATTGGGCGATGTGGTCATCGTCGGCCAGGGATCGGCCGGTGCTGGCGTGCATGCCGAGATAGGCGGCCATGGTCAGGCGCTCCGGGCCGGGCTGGTGGGCTGGCTGTCGCCCTGCTCGATGTGGACGTGCTGCTTCACCGAAATCTCGTCGGCGATCAGGTCGCCGCCGACGGTCTGCACCGTGCCGTGGATCGTGGCCACGTTGCCGCCGGCGCTGCCTGGCGTACCGAAGCCGGCCATGCCGCCGAGGTAGGTGAGCAGCTTGTCCACGGTGAGGTTGCCGGTGACGTGGGTGTCTGGCGCGTCAATGGTCACCGACACGCCGGCTTTCACCATGACGGTTTCGCCGGCCTCGGCTGTGATGGACTTGCCGGCCGTAGCGGTGATGCTGTCGGATGCGTCAACGAGGGCCGTCTTGATGCCGGTGACGGTCAGCGCGCTGAGCTGGTGGTCGTATGCGATGCGGGCGCCGTCCGGGTAGGCGCGCACGTGGGTGTGGGGGCTGCGGTCGGGCGGCGGAATCTGGTCGCTGTAGATGCCCATCAACACGAGGCCGGTCGCGCCTTCTCCGCTGGCGGCAAACACCAGCACCTGTTCCCCGATGGTGGGCGGATCCCAGGTCGTGGTCGTTCCGGCGCGAGCGGCCAGCCAGGGCAGCCACTCGCTCTCGAGACCGCCCGACTTGACCCGGCAGCGCGCCGTTTCGTGGTCGACGGCGAACACCGTCCCATCACGTAGGACGCTCTCGAGTCGGCGGTTGGTTTCGGCGTTGGCGTTCATGCGGGCAGGATGCCGCCCGCGCCTGCGCGGGTCATGCGAGTCTGGTTGTGTGGGAGCGGGGCACAAAAGGCACCCGGAAAGTCGTCCTGCAGGCTCGCCAAAAACGGCGAGCGGATCGCATCGCCACTTTTGGCGAGGCTGGCCAGATCCCGCCCCGCCATAAACGGCGGTACTCGAGCGGTGCGGTCAGCGGCCGGCGAGGTGTGCGAGGACGGTGTCACGGATGCGCTCGACGTCGGCGGCGGCCAGGCCCAGCAGCGGGCGGGCCGGATAGATGGCCTCGGGGCCGCCAGGGCGCACGCGGTCGCGCAGGCCCTCGTGATGTACGAGGGCGATGCGGCCGACGCGGCCGGCGAAACCGACCGTGGCGCGCTCGGCCGTGGCCTCGGCCCGTAGCCAGCGCGTCGTTCGGAGCTTGGCGAACATGGCGCCGCGGCGGATGTGGCCGCGCTGGTCGCGGGCCGCGCCGGCCTTGCGTGGGGTGTACGGCGTGCCGTCGGGTGCCTGCTGGGCCGCGATGCGGCGCGCGTTGGCCGGCAGCAGGTCGCGGGCGATCTCGCGGGCGAGCTGCCGGCGCTCGCCGGCGCTGAGCCGCGCCAGCAACTGGTCGCACCAGTCGGCGAGCGCGGTCAGGTCGTCCATGGATGGGCGTCCCATTCGCCGAGCAGCTCGTCTTTGACGAAGAGCTGCCAGCGCTCAATGCCGGCGTGCGGATCGGCCGGCTCGTCGGGGTGCCGGACGTCGAGGCCGCCCGGTACTTGCTTGACCAGTACCCGCTCGGTCAATGCCAGTTCGATCGACAGGTCGGCGCTGTTGTTGTTGAGGTGCTCGGCTTCAAACTTGAAGCCCTGCGCCTGGCGGTCTGCGTTTTGCAGCAGGTCGAGTTGATTGGCCCGCAGCCAGGCCAGGATTGGCACGAAGACTGCGTCGCTGTGGCCGGCGTAGTCGAGCAGGACGACATTGAGCGTGTACTGGTATTCGAACGACAACGAGCCGCCGCCGGTCGAGCGGATGCGGCCGTTCTTGATGAACACGAGCAGCTTGTCCGGTTCGGTGGCCAGGCCAGGCACGAGCCTGGCCAGGTGCTCACGCAGCTGCTGCGGCTTGAGCATCGTTGCCCGCCGTGGCCGCGTCGAACCGCGCGTAGGCGCGCGCCAGCTTGCCGTCGTAGTCGTTGTCGCGGTAGGCCGGGCCGTTGTAGAGCCGGGCGACCTCGGCCCACTTGCGCGCGCGCAGGGCCTTGAGCAGCGTCTCGTCGTTGAGGACGAAACGCACGAACGCATCGAGCTGCGCGCGTTCGCTGGTCTGCATCTCGGCCAGGAAGGCCGCGGCCGATGTGTAGCCGAGTTCGCGCCAGTGGTAGCCCATCACCTGCCATGCACCCCAGCTCGCGGCCTCGATCGCGCACGCCGGATCGATATGGCAGGCCGACAGGTAGCGGTGCCATTCGGTCGCGCCGCCGGCGTAGCCGCCGCGCTCGCGGCTGACCAGGTTGGGAAACTGCACGGCCAGCGCGTCGGCGTCGTGGCCGGCGGCCTTGAGCTGGCGATACATGACGGGCCGCTCGAACAGCAGGACCGGTTGCCCGCCGGGCAGGAAGCCCACGCCCTTGCTCTCGACGGCGTTGATCGCCTTCACCGTGGCGAGCGGCACGCCGAGCTTGTCGGCCGCGGCGACGAGGTCGGCTTCGCGCAGGTGGCGCGGATCGGCGTCACCGGCGCGCAGCGCGGCCAGGGTCTTGGGGCCGGCCTGGCCGTCGACCACCAGGCCGAACCGGGCTTGCGCGGCGCGAACCGCCGCCTCGGTTGCGTCGCCGAACAGGCCGTCGGCCTTGACGACGTGGCCCGCGATGGTGAGCAGCTCTTGCAGCTCGACCACGTCGAGGCCGACGTCGTGCCGCCGCAATGCGGCCTTCAGGACGGTTTTCGCAATGGTTTTCAGGACGCTCATCGGGCACCACCTTTCAGGAGACGGGACAGCACGCCGGAATGCGACGCGCAGGGAGATCGGAATAGGTCGACCACGTTGCCGCGGACGGCCAGTAGGGCGGCGGCCAAGGCGGCATGCAGCAGCAGGCCGGCCAGGTCGACGGCAACGGGTTGGCCCAGCATCAGCCGGATAGGCACCGAACCGGCCGCCACGGTGAGCAGGTAGGCCAGCCAGGCCGCGCGCGGCCGGTGCGCGCCGGCGCCTCGGGCGAATGTCGCCAGCCGCAGGGCGATGACTGCGCAGCACAGGCCATAGAGGCAGGTCAGCAGCGTCATGGCCGGCCCCCTCGCTGCTTGATCGTGTCGAGCAGCTCCGCGAGCAGGCCGGCCGGGTTGTCGGCCTGGCCGATCAGCCACAGCAGCAGCTTGATGACCACCGCCGAGGACAGCAGCGCGCCGACGCCGGCGGGGATGGCGACGCGCATCGGCAGCCAGCCGGTGAGCAGGTCGGCGGCGAAACGGCCGAGCACCACGCCGGCGGCCAGGGCCGCGGCGAAGTAGGCCAGTCGCTGCCAGCGGGTCAGCTCGCGAGCGCTGACCACGAACACTGCGGCGCCGGCGAATGCGCCGAGCACGGTTGCGGCGTCGAGGCCGGGGAACAGCGCCAGCAGCGTGACGCCGAGCAGTGCGGGCGTGGCGCTGGTGGTTGCAGTGATGGGTTCGGCCATTGGTTCATTCCCAGAGTTGGATGAGCGGTTGGGTGGCGGGTGGTGCAACTTCCGGCAGCTCGACGGCGGTGCCCTCGGGCAGGATCAGGCCCAGCGCGGCGAGTCCGGGATTGGCTTCCAGCACCGCCTCGAGCACGCCGGCCGATCGGCCGTAATGCCGGTAGCAAACGGCGTCGAGGCTGTCGCCCTGGCGCGCGATCACGCGCACTAGAGCAGCTCCACGGTCCAGCCAGACCGGCCGAGGATTTCGCGCCAGGCGCGGCGGGCATCCGCGCGCAGGGAGTCGGCCGTCGGGCCGGTCGCGTCGGCTTGGCGCTGGCCGGCGGGCGTGGTGTCGACATTGGCCTGGCGGTCGAGCAGCTCGGCATGTGCCCAGGCGTAAACGCCGCGGCGGTAGCGCTGCACATGGACGGTTTCGCCGTCGATGGTGTCGGCCTGTACGGCGGCCAGCGTCGCGCGGCCCTGGCTCTTGTGGCCATCAGCCCAGGCCGCCAGCTCGCCGTTGGCGTGCGTCATCGCCTCGACGAGCGCCGAGCGCAGGCGGATGCGGGTGACGGTGCCGTCCAGACGCAGGACCTCGCGGGCGTGCGTCAGGTCGATCGGCGGGAAAAAGGGCGTGTTGGTGATGGGGTCGGGCGCAGCGGTCGGCGTGGTCGGGGTGGCGATGAAGGCGGTTTGCATGGCGTCCGGTCAGGTCGAAGGAATCGGAGGGGGCGGTGGAGGGGGCTTTGAACGGTGCGGATGCACGTCGCCGCCCCCTGCCGCCCGGCGCGGGGAACGCCCGGTGTCAGCCCGTGCCGGCGGGGGCGCCGGCGGGGCGGAGTTCTTCAGCTCGCGGCCGAGCCGTTCGAGGTCTTTGGTGACGCCGACCTTGTCATGCAGCCGCTTCGCACGTTCCAGCGCTTGAACCGCCTGCTGCTTCAGGAACAGCGATGTTCCCGCCGTGCCGTCGCCGGCTTCCTTGACGAGGGCGTAGCCGATGGCCTTGGCCAGCTTCGCCCGGACTTGGTCGGGCATGTCGTGGCCGGCCAGCATCTGGTCGGTCTCGATCAGGACGTCGCGCGGCACGGACTCGAACTTCAGCGCGTTGTCCGCGATTTCCTCGGCGATCAGGCAGGGCAGGTTGCGTTGGTACTGGTCGGGCAACAGCAGGCCGTGCTTGAGCGCATAGGCCGCAATATCGAGGGCGCCCCGCCAGTCGCCCGCGTCGATGCGCCACACGAGGACCGTCATCAGCACGTCGTCCTGCGCGCCGGTGCCGCGTAGCGCGCCGTCGATCCAGTGGACGTAGTCGGGCAGCAGCTTGCGCTTGCACTCGATCTTGGCGGCTTGGCTTTCGATGGCCTTGAGCCGACGCTTGTCGGCGTGCAGCTTGGCCAGCATCAGCTCGTAGGCGGTGGCATCGGCGCGCGCAGTGTCGGCCGGCGCCGCCTGTTGGGCGGCAGCCGCCGCCCGCATCGCGTGGGCTCGGGCGGGGCTGATCATCACTGCACCAGCTCGATGTTTTCGGCCAGGGCGACCAGGCCGTAGTCCTCGACCACGTAGGCGTCGTTGCTGGACTCGTAGTTTTCGATGCGGTCGCGACTGGCTTTGTCGACCACGGTGCGGCGGCGGCTGCCCTCCTGCCAGTAGATCGACAAGTTGTCGAGGCGGGTCACCAGCAGCGCGTTCGGGGGGAAGTAAGGCACGCGCACCGCCGGCAGGCCGCCGATGCGCTTCTGCGAAATGACCAGATCGGCGGCGAGCTTCTCGGATGGATCATCGGTGCCGTTGACGATCGGGAAATACTTGTCGTGCAGCAGTTCCCGGCCACAGACCACCACCAGTTCGGGGTCTTCCTGATGCCACGGGTCGATCAGGTTGCCGGTGATGTCGTACACCAGCGCGTCGAGATTGCGATAGCCATCCGCCGCGGGGATGCCGCCGCCGATCTTGATCTTGCCCGAGCCGGCCCGGACTTCCTTCAGCACGCGGCCCGGGCCTGTTCGCGGCAGTGTTGCAGCCAGCCCTTGTTGACGTCCTGCAGCTTGGGATTGGCGGCGCGGTTGGTGTTGGCCGCCACCGAGACGCCGTTCCAGCCGATGGCGATCCGGTCGAGCGCCTGACGCTGGATGACGAGGCCGGAAATGCGCGTCTGGAAATCCTTGAACTTGGCCCACATGTCCAGCTTGCCGTAGGAAATGTGGGTGTCGGAGTTGGTCTTCTCGCAGCGGTAGCGCTGGGCGTCGAGGCTGGACAGGTCGGTGGTCTGCCGCTCGTTTTGCGTCGTGTCGGTGCGGCTGGCAACGGGCCGCCGATGCCGAGGCCGAGCTTTTCGCTTTCGATCTCGGTGACCGGGGTGATGTTGATCCGGCGCAGGAAGTCGCTGCTTTCCTGCACCTTGGTTTCCAGCCGCTGCTGGATCGTCGGGTCGACGGTGAATTTCGTCGTCGGGTCATCGACGCCGTTGAGCTTGGCGATGTGCGCCAGGTAGGCGGCGTACAGCTTGCGGGTTTCGTTGCGCATGAGGGGCGGTTCCTTTTCGTGACGGGGGAGGGCGCGACGCGGGTCAGTAGTCGGCTGTGATCGCGCCGCCGCTCGAGCCCGTTGCGGTCTGGCGGCTCTTGCCGGCCGGCGTGCCGTCGAGCTTGTCGCGGAAGGTGGTGAAGGCTTGGCGGTCGTTGGCGGCCGCCTTCTCGGTCTCGCCGAGGCGGGCTTCCAGCCGGGCCACTTGGTCGCGCAGTTCGTTGTTCTGGCCTTCGCTGTCGGCCAGGTGGTCGGCCACCGCTTCGAGGGCTTGGGCGATCTCGGCGAAATGGCCGTCGGTGCGGTCGGCGCGCTTGCCGATGGAACGGAACTTGGCGACCAGACTGGAGAACAGCGCGGCGCCGGCGTTCGCGTCGTCGTCCTCGAACTCGATGGCCGTTTCGGTCGCCGCCGTGAACAGGTTGTCTGGGTGCTGCTTGCGGGACGCCAGCGGGCTCGCGTCGGGGTGCTGCGCGCAGAACTGCAGCATCTCGGTACCCAGGCTGGCGGGGCTGTCGGTGACCGCCAAGCCGACGAGGTACGCCTTGCTGGTATCGGCGAACTTGGGATTGACCTCGATCGAGGTGTAGACCTTCTGGCGTGCCTTGTTCATGGCGACCAGTTCGGGCGTGGGGTCGATGCGCACGAACAGCGTCAGCTTGCCGTTGACTTCTTCCGCCTTGGCTTCGACCACGTCGCCGTAGGCCTTGAACGGGCCGTCGGGCAGCACGCCGCGGTAGTGTTCGAGATTGACGCGCGCGCCGTAGGTCTTGGGGCTGTACTGCGCGGCCATCTCCGCGATCCAGGCGCGATCGATCGTGCGGCCGTCGGTGGTGGCGCCTTCGGTGGCGACGGCAAAGAACTTGGTTTTGGCGGACATCTCGGCCTCCTTGTGGCGATGGAGGCAGTTTCGGGCGGGCTCCGGGGGCGGTCCATTTGGTTTGGTTGTGCCACGGCGGGGCACAAATGGCCCTGCGTGGCAGGGCTCGCGCGGGCGGTCAGCATGCCGGCATGGCCGCCAAACGTACCCCCGAACCTGCACTCGCACCGCCCGAAGTCGACCCGCGCCGCCTGGCGCGGTCGCTGTACTGGCAGGGCTGGCGCATCAAGCGCATCGCCGAGCACCTCGACTTGCGGCCGGCCACTATCCACAGCTGGAAGCGCCGCGACAGCTGGGACGAGACGGACCCGATCGACCGCGTCGAGATTGCACTCGAGGCGCGCATCCAGCAGCTGATTGCGAAGCCGATCAAGGAGGGCGGGGACTACAAGGAAATCGACTTGCTCGGCCGCCAGGTCGAGCGCCTGGCGCGCGTGCAGCGCTACCGCAGCGGCGGTAATGAAACCGACCTGAACCCGAAGATTGCGAGCCGCAACAAGGGCGACCGGAAACAGGCCGAACGCAACCCAATCAGCGACGAGCAGCGCGACGAGCTGGTCCAGGCGTTCATGGATTCGATGTTCGCCTACCAGCGAACATGGTTCGATGCCGGCAAGCATCGCATCCGCAATATCCTGAAAAGCCGGCAGATCGGCGCCACGTGGTATTTCGCCCGCGAGGCGGTGGTCGACGCGCTGACCACGGGCCGCAACCAGATCTTCTTGAGCGCCAGCAAGGCGCAGGCCCACCAGTTCCGGGCTTACTTGTGCGACTTCGTCCGGCAAACCATCGGCGTCGAGCTGCGCGGTGATCCGATCCAGTTACCCAACGGCGCCAAGCTTCATTTCCTCGGGACGAACTTCCGCACGGCGCAGTCCTACTCGGGCAACCTGTACCTCGACGAATACTTTTGGATTCCGGGCTTCCAGAAGCTGCGCAAGGTGGCGGCGGGCATGGCCAGCCACAAGCAATGGCGGCTGACCTACTTCTCGACGCCGTCCAGCCTGTCGCACGAGGCCTATCCGTTCTGGTCGGGCAAGCTGTTCAATCGGGGGCGCTCGAAGGCCGAGCAGATCGCGCTCGACGTGTCGCACCAGGCGCTGGCCGCCGGCCGGCTGTGTGAAGACCGCCAATATCGCCAGATCGTCACGCTGTTGGACGCCGAGGCCGGCGGCTGCGACCTGTTCGACGTCGACGAGCTGCGCTTCGAGAACAGCGCCGAGGAATTCGCGCAGCTGTACCTATGCCAGTTCATCGACGACGGCGAGTCGGTGTTTCCGCTGGCCATGCTGCAACGCTGCATGGTCGACAGTTGGGAGGTGTGGGCAGATTTCAAACCCTTCGCGGCCCGCCCGTTCGGCAACAAACCGGTCTGGATCGGCTACGACCCAGCGCATACTGGCGATAGCGCCGCGCTGGTAGTCCTGGCGCCGCCGGCTGTGCCGGGCGGCAAGTTCCGGCTGCTGGAAAAGCACCAGTTCAAGGGCTTGGACTTCCAGGCCCAGGCCGACAAGATCAAGCGCATCACCGAGACCTACAACGTCGCGCACATCGGCATCGACACGACGGGCATCGGGCAAGGCGTCTACCAGTTGGTCAAGCAGTTTTTCCCCGGTGTCACCGCGTACAACTACTCGGTCGACGTCAAAACCCGCCTCGTGCTCAAAGCCCTGCACGTCATCAGCCACGGCCGCTTCGAGTTCGATGCCGGCGCGACCGACGTCGCCGCCGCCTTCATGGCCATCCACAAGACCACCACGGCCAGCGGCCGCCACGCCACGTTCGAGGCCAGCCGATCCGAAGAGGTCAGCCACGCCGACGTGGCGTGGGCAGTCATGCACGCCATGGCCAACGAGCCGCTCGAGGGCTCGACCCCAACGAATCGCACCATCATGGAGATAATCGGATGAGTAAACGACCCGCGCGCCACGGCGTCCATGGCCACACCACTACGCCGGCGGCGTCGGTAGCGCCGGCGCTGCCGGCCATGGAGGCTTTCACCTTCGGCGATCCCGAGTCGGTCCTCGACCGGCGCCAGCTGCTCGACTATCTCGAGTGTCCATTGCACATGGGGCGCTGGTACGAGCCGCCGCTGTCGTGGGACGGCCTGGCTCGCACGTTCCGCGCCGCGGTTCACCACAGCAGCGCGGTCTATGCGAAGCGCAACATCTTGGTGAGTTGCTACAAGCCCCACCCGTTGTTGAGCCGGACGGCGTTTTCGCGCTGGGTGCTCGATTACCTCACCTTCGGCAATGCCTACATGGAGGACCGGCGCAGCGTGACGGGCCGGCCGATGGAACTGGCGCCGCCGCTGGCCAAGTACACGCGGCGCGGGGCCGACCTTGAGACCTACTGGTACGTCACGGGCGATGGCAAGGAGCACGAGTTCGAGCGGGGTCGGGTGTTTCACCTGCTCGAACCCGACATCAATCAGGAGGTGTACGGCCTGCCCGAATACCTGAGCGCGAACAACAGCACCTGGCTCAATGAGAGCGCCACGCTGTTCCGTCGGCGCTACTACCTGAACGGGAGCCACGCCGGGTTCATTCTCTACATGACCGATGCGCTGCAACAGGAAGCGGACCTCGACAACCTGCGCGATGCGCTCAAGCGCAGCAAGGGGCCGGGGAATTTCCGCAACCTGTTGCTCTACGCGCCGAACGGCAAGAAGGATGGCATCCAGCTGCTGCCGATCTCCGAGGTTGCCGCCAAGGACGAGTTCCTCGGCATCAAATCGGTGACCCGCGACGACCAGCTCGCAGCACACCGGGTGCCTGCCCAGCTGATGGGCATCATGCCCAACAACACGGGCGGGTTCGGTGACGTCGAGAAGGCCGCGCGCGTGTTCGCTCGAAACGAGCTGCAGCCCTTGCAGGACCGCATGCGGGAGCTGAACGACTGGTTCGGCGACGAGGTGATCCGGTTCGAGCCCTACCGTCTGGACGACGACAGCGACCGCGGCGAGGGGCTGCCGCGGGCCTGATCCGCCCCGCCGTCCCGGCCGCCGCCGCCGGCCAAGCCGCCCCCAGCCGGGGCGGCTTTTTTGCGTCCTCAGCACCGCCGGCGCGCGCTCGTAGCCCCGCCACGCCTGCCCGCTTGATGTGGCGCTTTCCGTGCAGGTGCATGACGGCCCACGAGGCGCGCCAGTCCACGTAGGCGGCCCGGTCTAACCGCCCTCGAAAAACTTGCACTTTCATGCAGCCAAGCGCTTGCACATGCACTGCGGCGCCGGCATGGCGCCGTCCATCCCCTTTGCTGCAAATGGAAAAGCCCGCCATGTTGGGCGGGCTCGACATGTTCATGACCAATCGGGCGGCAGTTGCGCACCTTTGGTGCATTCGAATTTGCTACACGTCCTTGGTGATGATTCTTAACGTCTTGATTAATTGATGTTCTATTTAGCGGTGCGTCCGATCGAGCATGGGCGCCAGGCAGATGCGGCGCGGATTGACCGGGGCGGAAGACGGGGAGGCGGAAGCTGGGGTCATGGGCTGTGCTGCGTGATGCTGCACCGTCGGCAGGCGGCGAAAGCGCCGCAGTGTCAGGCCGCGCACCGCCGCGGGTCAAGCGCGACGGTCGGATCCCGCGGCGCGGCGATCGCTCACAGCTTCTTGAATTTCTTCGGAATCTTGGGCAAGGGCAGCTTCAGCATGAAGTCGGTGATCATGCGATCGGTTTGCGGGTCGGGCGGCGTCGGTTGCGGCATGGCCTGCCAGTCCAGTTCCTCGAACTTGGACTGCTCCTTGTCCATCAGCGTGCGGGCCATCTCCGGCGAGACATTGGCGTATTCGAGATGGGACGACGGAATGATCAGCCCGCGCGAACGCATGTCGTTCTTGCGGCCCTGCGAGTCCTTGATGAAGCCATTCACGTCGGGATCCGGATTGGCCCGGGTGCGGAACAGCACGGCGCCCGATTCGGTGAAACCGTCCATATAGGTCTTGGGCGAATGCTCGTTGCGGCCCATGTAGAGGTTTTCCTGGTTGGTCCCCTCCTTCAGGTCGGTATGCAGCGCCTCCAGCTCGGACTTCATGTGCGGTTGCCTGAGTTCCTGCGGGAAATCCAGGCCGAACGGTTTTTCCTTGAGCATTTCCCGCTGTTGCGTCTTGAAGTGCTCGAAGCGCTTGAGCACCGTGTTCGGCACCTTGTCGCGGCCGGTCTGCTTGTCGAGCCCGGACGGCTCGCTGGGCAGGAAGCCGCGCGGCATCAGGCCGCCGTGCTCGACGATGCCGAGGAAATTGTCCGGATGGGTGATGTGGTAGTGGTAATCCGGCTGCTGCACGCCTTGCTGCTGCGGCGCCTTCTGGTGCATGCGCATCATCGGGTTGTATTCCGAGCCCGGCAGCGATACCGAGTTGCGCCGGCGCATGTCCGGCTTGATGCCGCTCGACACCACCTGGCTGTACTCCTGCCGCTTGGCGGGCGTGGTCGGCGGGTCGAGCAGCGCTTCCACCTTGCGGCTCGGCCGCTCGGGCGCGGGGATCGGGCTGAAGCTCTGGCTGCTGCTGCGCTGTCTGCGGTTCATGTCCTCTTCTCCTCTATGCATCGTTGCTGCGCGGCTCCCGGTCGTTCCCGCCGGATTGCCTTTGCAATCAATGCTAGTGCAGAACGGCCGGATCGATGCGGTGCAGAAGAAGACGTTGCGGCTCAGCCGCGATCGGCCAGCGCCCAGCCGAAGCTGAGCACCCAGCGCGCGCCCTCGCAGCGGCTCACGCTGTGGGTCATCAGGTCGGGCCGGAAGAAGAACAGCCGCTGGCCCAGCGCCCAGCCGCGGCGGCCATCGTCGCCGAGCGCCTCGAACACGCCGCCGGCGCGGGGCCGCCACAGCACCAGGTTGATGCGGTAGTGGCGGCCGTGGGCCACCGCGTCGCGGTGCGGCGGGATATGGCTGCCGTCCGGGTAGTGGATCAGGTGGCCGTCGCAGCCGAGGAAGGCCGTGCCGAGCCGGCGCGGCCACTTCAGGTGCAGGAAGGTGAAGGTGCGGTAGCCGCTGCGCTGGCGGCCGGCACGGAAGCCCCAGGCCATGGTCAGCCGGCCAGCGCGGCCTTCTGCGCCTCGATCAGCCGGTAGATGCCGGCCTCGGCCAGCGCCACCAGCAGATCCATCTCGGCCCGGCTGAACGGTACGCCCTCGGCGGTGCCCTGCAGTTCGACGAAGCCACCGGAGCCGGTCATCACCACGTTCATGTCGGTATCGCAGGCGCTGTCCTCGGGGTAGTCCAGGTCGAGCACCGGCACGCCGCCGACGATGCCGACCGAGACCGCGGCGACGTGGTCGCGGATCGGGCTGGCGGCCAGCTTGCCGGCCGCCACCAGGCCGCCGATCGCGTCGTGCAGCGCGACGAAGGCGCCGGTGATGCTGGCGCAGCGCGTGCCGCCGTCGGCCTGGATCACGTCGCAGTCGATGCTGATCTGGCGTTCGCCCAGCGCCGCCAGGTCGACCACTGCGCGCAGGCTGCGGCCGATCAGGCGCTGGATCTCCTGGGTGCGGCCGCTCTGCTTGCCGGCCGCCGCCTCGCGCTTCATCCGCGTGTGGGTGGCGCGCGGCAGCATGCCGTACTCGGCGGTCACCCAGCCCTCGCCCTTGCCCTTGAGGAAGGGCGGCACGCTCTCCTCGACGCTGGCGGTGCAGATCACCTTGGTGTCGCCCATCTCGACCAGCACGCTGCCCTCGGCGTGGCGGGTGTAGTGGCGGGTGATGCGGACGGGACGGAGCTGATCGGGCTGGCGGCCGGACGGGCGCATGGCGGACCTCTTTCGATGCGGTGGGATTGAAATGCGGCGCCAGTATAGCGGGGCCGCTTCCGCCGCCCGCCTCGAGTTTCCGGAAGGCGCGGTAGAGCCACATCGGCGGATCTGGCTCGTTGCGCAGGTCGTCGGCCAGGCCGCGCGCCGGCGCTCAGCGCTGCAGCCCGCTCATGCCGTCCGCGGCCGGCGTGGCGTAGGCCGGGTCGGCCGGCGCCTCATCGTGGCAGACGAAGCGGTAGCCGCGCGCCTTCAGCTTCGCCGGCACGGCGTCGAACGCGGCGGCATGGATTGTGTTGCGATCGATGAAAACGAAACGCCGCGTGGAGGGGCCGCGCGGCGTACGGAGGGGCGAACGATCAGCGCGAGTACTTGTTGATCGCGTTCTGGATTTCCTGGATCGCGGCTTCGATGTCGGCCTCGGTGATCTCCTTGCTCTCCTTGAGCGCCTTGTCGGAGTTCAGCGTGTTGAGGCGGGTGGTGATCTCGCCGTCCGACAGCTTGTGGGTCGACAGCGCCACGGTCGAGGGCGCGTCGTCCTCCTCGTGCCAGTTCACCGCCACGCCGGTCAGGTTGTCCCCGTGCGGGCCGCCGCGGATCTCGGCGCGGTCGAGCAGCTGCGGCAGCGCGTACAGCGAGGGATAGCCCGACAGCACGTGGGCCAGCTCGGTGTCGTTGACGCCGCCCCACAGGCCGTCGGTGCACAGCAGCACGGTGTCGCCGTCGATCAGCGGGATCTTGCTGCCGATCTCGACCTCGGGCGGGAACATCGAGCCCAGGCAGTTGTAGATCTTGTTCTTCTCGGGATGGCGCTCGGCCTCCTCGGGCGTCAGCCGGCCCATGTCGACCAGCTGCTGCACCTTGGAGTGATCGCGCGTGCGGGCCAGCACCTGGCCGTTGCGCACCAGGTAGAGCCGCGAATCGCCGACGTGGGCCCAGTACAGCATGCCGTCCTGCACGATGGCCGCCACCACGGTGGTGCGCGGCGTCTCCAGCAGCGAATGGTTGGCCGCGTAGTTGAAGATCGCGTCGTGGCACTTCATGCAACCGTCGGCGATGAACTGGTGCGGGTTCTGGATCACCGGCTTGGCCTTCTTCTGGAACAGCTCGGCCATCAGCTCGACCGTGATCTGCGCCGCGACCTCGCCGTGCAGGTGGCCGCCCATGCCGTCGGCCACCACCATCAGCAGCGAGTCGCGGCTGTACGAGTAGCACATGCGGTCCTGGTTGTACTGGCGCGCTCCCCGGCGCGTCTCCTGGAAAATGGTGAATTTCATCGTTGTTCCCCTTTGCCGCTGCCGCGCTTCAAGTCGAAGCGGCCGATGCGGGCAAGGTTGTTCTTGAGTCCTGTCAGCAGGCCCGGCTTGGGCTGCGGTTCGTTGGCGATCTCCACCAACGCTTTCTGTACCTCGCGCACGCTCTGCGGCCGCGCCAGCGGATCGAGCGCCAGGCACCAGTCGACCAGCGTGAGGAGCGTGCGCGAATAGCGCCCGGCCCACATCTTCTCGACCGACTGGTACTTGTCGTCCTTGGTGCGCTGGTCGGCCGCCTGCGGCGCCATCCCGCTCATGCAGGCGAACACGCTGGCGCCGACGCTGTAGATGTCGCTCCACGGCCCGAGCTTGTCGCGGTCGGCGTACTGCTCGGGCGAGGCGAAGCCCGGCGTGTACATCGGCGTGAACTTGTTGATCGAATTGCCCAGCGCCTCGCGCGCCGAGCCGAAGTCGAGCAGCACCGGCGAGCCGTCGCGGCGGATGTAGATGTTGGCCGGCTTGATGTCCAGGTGCAGCATCTTCTTCAGGTGCACCTCGCGCAGGCCGTTCAGCAGGTGGGCGAACACGTAGAGGATCATGTTCTCCTTCACGCCGCCCTCGGTCAGCTGGATTTCCTTCTGCAGCGTGCGGCCGCGCTCGTACTCCATCACCATGTAGACGGTGTCGTTGGCGCGGAAGAAGTTGATCACGCGCACCACGTTGGGATGGCGGATCTGCGCCAGCGTCTTGCCTTCCTCGAAGAAGCACTTCATGCCGTGGCGGAACAGCGCGAGGTTCTCGGCCGAAGTGGCCAGCACCTTCTCGCCTTCGCTGCGCAGGGCCAGCGCGTTGGGCAGGTATTCCTTGATGGCGACCGGCTGGTCGTTCTCGTCGTGGGCGAGGTAGACGATCGAAAAGCCGCCCGCCGACAACTGCTTGACGATGGTGTAGTTGAGCAGCTGGTAGCCACGGGCGAGCGGCTGGTTGTTCGGCGGAGGCATGGGGTAAGATTCGGGCCTTAGTTTGCGCCCGCGGTCGATGACAACGGGTTGCTCTGCCGCTGATTGTGGTTTTGCCCCGCGGCAAAGTCAAAGCGGCGTTTCCAGGGAGTTCCAATGATCCTCAGCATGACCGGCTATGCCGTCGCCACCCGTGAGCTGGCCGGTGGCCTCCTGAGCGTCGAATTGCGCGCGGTCAACCACCGCTTCCTCGACCTGAGCCTGCGCCTGCCCGAAGAGCTGCGGCTGATCGAGAACCAGATCCGCGAGAAGCTGGCCGGCAAGGTCTCGCGCGGCAAGCTCGACTGCCGCATCGGCTTCTCGGCCCGCGCCGAGGCGCAGCCCAAGCTGCAGTTGAACAAGGATCTGCTGGCGCAGCTGGTCGCGCTGGCCGCCGAGGCGCGCGAGATCGCGCCCGATGCCGGCGGCCTCAAGATGGGCGAGCTGCTGCGCTGGCCCGGCGTGCTGGCGACCGATGCGGTGACGCCGGAAACCATGCAGAAGACCGCGCTCGAACTGCTCGACATCGCGCTGGCCGATTTCGCCGCCACCCGCGGCCGCGAGGGCGAGAAGCTGGCGGCCAGCCTGACCGAGCGCGCCGACAAGATGGCCGCCATCGTCGCCGAGGTGCAGCCGCGGCTGCCCGAGATCGTCGCGGCCTACGACGACAAGCTCAAGCAGCGCCTGGTCGAGGCGCTGGGCAGCGTCGACGACGACCGCGTGCGGCAGGAAGTCGCGCTGTTCGCGCAGAAGGTCGACGTCGCCGAGGAGCTGACCCGGCTCGATACCCACCTGACCGAGCTGCGCCGCATCGTCAAGACCGGCGGCGCGGTCGGCAAGCGGCTGGACTTCCTGATGCAGGAGCTGCACCGCGAAGCCAACACGCTGGGCTCCAAGTCGGTCGCGGTCGATACCTCGCAAGCCTCGCTCGAACTGAAGGTGCTGATCGAGCAGATGCGCGAGCAGGTGCAGAACATCGAGTAATACCAGTGCGCCCAGGCGCATGGGAGCGGCGCGGCGATTGTGTTACGCTGCCGTGAAGCCCGTTTGAGTCCGATAGAGAAACATCTCCATGAGCAAAGGCAAGCTTTTCATCGTCGCGGGGCCGTCGGGCGCCGGCAAGGCCACGCTCGTGCGCGGCCTGCTCGCCGCCGATTCCAGGGTGCAGCTGTCGATCTCGTTCACCAGCCGCGCACCGCGCGAGGGCGAGGAAGACGGCCGCGACTACCATTTCGTCACGCGCGAGGCCTTCCTGGCCAAGGTTGAGCACGGCGACTTCCTCGAACACGCCGAGGTGCACGGCAACCTGTACGGCACCTCGCAGAGCTGGATCACCGAGGCGATGGCCGCCGGCCAGGACATCCTGCTTGAGATCGACGTGCAGGGCGCCCAACAGGTGCGCCGCGCCTTCGACGATTCGGTCGGCATCTTCATCCTGCCGCCGAGCAGCGAAGTGCTCGAGCAGCGCCTGCGCAACCGCGGCACCGACAGCGAGGAGGCGATCGTGCGCCGCCTGGCCAACGCCCGCGGCGAGATCGGCCGGCTCGAGGAATTCGACTACGCGATCGTCAACGAACACATCGACCAGGCCGTGCGCGACATCGTCGGCATCGTCCGCGCCGAGCGCTGCCGCGTGCCGGCTCAGGCCGAGCGCCACTGCGCGCTGATTTCCAGCCTCAAGGGCTGATCCCGTCCCCTTTTCATCGGGCCGGCCGGCTGGCCGGCCCGCGTTCTACCGGAGTAATCAAATCATGGCCCGCATCACCGTTGACGACTGTCTCGACCGCATCTCCAACCGTTTCGACCTGACCCTGGCCGCCGCCTACCGCGCGCGCCAGATCGCCAACGGCTCGACCCGCTGGTCGACCAGCCGGGCCGCGACAAGCCCACCGTGCTGGCCCTGCGCGAAATGGCCGCCGGCAAGATCGGCATCGAGATCCTCCACCGCGCGCGCAGCTGAGGCGGCGGACGGAAGACCAAAAAGCGGGCAGATGCCCGCTTTTTGTACCTTGAGAGCCTGTCTATGAGTCCGACCGCATCGAGTTATCAACTTGCAGCATCGGCCCCGGCAAAGCCGGGGCTTGCGGTCCGTGTCTGCTCGACCGGGCTCTCAAGCCTGATTCATTCCACTCCCCCGCCCTCGCCGCCGCGAGGGGCCTCGCTTCGCTCGGGCGCGCATGCTTCGACGACCTGTGCATATCAAACGATGTGGCAAGGGTTGAAGCCATGATCGAAGCCGACGACCTGCCCGTCCCGAGGCCTATGCGGTCCAGGTCGCGCGCGACGTCAATACCTTGCTGGCCAAGGTGTCGGGCTACCTCAAGCCGAGGACCTGCCGCTGCTGGTCTCGGCCTTCATGTTCAGCGCGGCCTGCCACAAGGATCAGGCGCGCAAGAGCGGCGAGCCCTACATCACCCATCCGCTGGCGGTCGCCGACATCCTGGCCGACCACCATCTCGATGCCCAGGCGATCGCCGCCGCCTTCCTGCACGACACGATGGAGGACACCGGCGTCAGCAAGCTCGAGCTGATCGACAAGTTCGGCAAGCCGATCGCCGAGCTGGTCGACGGCCTGTCCAAGCTCGAGAAGCTCGAATTCCAGAGCAAGGAGCAGGCGCAGGCCGAGAACTTCCGCAAGATGCTGATGGCGATGGCGCGCGACGTGCGCGTGATCCTGGTCAAGCTCGCCGACCGGCTGCACAACATGCGCACGCTCGACGCGATGCGCGAGGACAAGCAGAAGCGCATCGCCGCCGAGACGCTGGAGATCTACGCGCCGATCGCCAACCGCATCGGCCTGCATGCGATCTACCAGGAGCTCGAGGACTGGAGCTTCCGCTACCTGCACCCGATGCGCTACGAGGTGCTGCACAAGGCGCTCAAGGCCGCGCGCGGCAATCGCCGCGAGGTGGTCGGCAAGATCCTCGAATCGATCCGCCACAAGCTGGTCGACGCCCGCATCGAAGCCACCGTCTACGGTCGCGAGAAGCACCTAGCCAGCATCTACCGCAAGATGCAGGAAAAGCACCTGAGCTTCTCCGAGGTGCTCGACATCTACGGCTTCCGCGTGATCGTGCAGGACGTGCCGACCTGCTACCTGGTGCTGGGCCACCTGCACGCGCTGTACAAGCCGCGGCCCGGCATGTTCAAGGACTACATCGCGATCCCCAAGCCCAACGGCTACCAGAGCCTGCACACCGCGCTGTCGGGCCCTACGGCACGCCGATCGAGGTGCAGATCCGCACCCAGGACATGCACAAGGTGGCGCAGTCGGGCGTGGCCTCGCACTGGATGTACAAGTCGGGCGACGACGGCGTCAGCGACGTGCAGCAGAAGACCCACCAATGGCTGCAGAGCCTGCTCGAGATCCAGTCGATGTCGGGCGATTCGGTCGAATTCCTCGAGCACATCAAGGTCGACCTGTTCCCGGGCGAGGTCTACGTCTTCACGCCCAAGGGCAAGATCCTGACGCTGCCGCAGGGTTCGACCGCGGTCGATTTCGCCTACGCCGTGCATTCGGACATCGGCAACCGCTGCATCGCCGCGCGCATCAACTACGACCTGATGCCGCTGCGCAGCGTGCTCAAGACCGGCGACCAGGTCGAGATCGTCACCGCCGCGCACGCCAAGCCCAATCCGAACTGGCTCAACTTCGTGGTCACCGGCAAGGCGCGCTCGCACATCCGCCACTTCATCAAGACCATGCGCTACGAGGAGGCGGTACAGCTCGGCGAGCGCATGCTGAGCCAGGCGGTGCGCGCGCTGATGAACCACGCGGTCGAGATCCCGCCCGAAGCCTGGGAGCGCTACCTGCGCGAGAACGCGCCGTCGCGCCGCGACGAGATCCTGGCCGATACCGGCCTCGGCAAGCGGCTCGGCGTGGTGGTGGCGCAGCGCCTGCTGACGCTGGCGGGCCTCTTGGCCGAGGGCGAGGCGCGGCCGGGGCCGATCCTGATCCGCGGCACCGAGGGCGTGGCGGTGCAGTTCTCGCGCTGCTGCAACCCGATCCCGGGCGATCCGATCATCGGCCTGATCAAGCAGGGCCAGGGCCTGGTGATCCACACCCACGACTGCCCGCAGGTGGTCGGCCGCCACGGCCGGATCGATCCGGACAAGCTGCTCGAGGTCGAGTGGGACGTGCCGCCGGGCAAGCTGTTCGACGTGCAGATCAAGGTGCTGGCGATCCATGAGCGCGGCGTGCTGGCGCAGATCGCCGCTGCGATCTCGGAAGCCGGCGCCAATATCGAGAACGTGCGCATGGACAACGATGCCGAGGGCGACCGCTACACCGAGATCAGCTTCACGGTGCAGGTCGAGAACCGCCAGCACCTGGCGCGGGTGATGCAGACGCTGCGCAGCCTTGAGACCGTCGTGCGCATCCATCGGCTCAAGACCGGACATTGATCGGCGTCGCCTTGGCCGGGCGGTGCCTGTAGGAGCGGCTTCAGCCGCGAATGCCTGGGGCGCCACATACCGCCATTCGCGGCTGAAGCCGCTCCCACGGTGATCGGCCGCCGTAGCTCGGACCTCAATCCGAAGGCCTGCTAGGTTCGCGGCGCGGTCGGACGGATGTCCGACCTCCCGCTCGCATTGCGGGCCGCTCAATGAGGACGTCGGCCTCTACGGCCGGGCCGATTGCCCCGTCGCCGTCGATTCAGTCGATATCGGCCGCAGCCGGCACGGCCGCGCTGCTAAAATCGCGGCTTCGCAATCGATAGCTCCAGCCATCACGTGATCCAGATTACCGTCAACGGCGAAGCGCGCGAGGTCGACGCCGGCCTGTCGCTCGCCGGCCTGATCGAACGGCTCGGCCATGCCGGCCACCGCATCGCGGTCGAACGCAACGGCGAGATCGTGCCCAAGCGCCTGCACGGCGAGACCGTGCTCGCGGCCGGCGACCGCCTCGAGATCGTGGTCGCGGTCGGCGGCGGCTGAGGCCCGCCCGATTCCACCGGCGCCTGCGCGCCGCCCGTCCATCCCGCTCGGAACAGCCCACCATGAACGATCCCTCCTGATCGCCGGCCGCGAATACGGCTCACGCCTGCTGGTCGGCACCGGCAAGTACAAGGATTTCGCCGAGACCCGCGCCGCCATCGACGCCTCGGGCGCCGAAATCGTCACGGTCGCCATCCGCCGCGTGAACATCGGCCAGGACGCCGCGGCGCCGAGCCTGCTGGACTACCTGCCGCCGAGCGAATTCACCTACCTGCCCAATACCGCGGGCTGCTACAGCGCCGACGACGCGATCCGCACGCTGCGGCTGGCGCGCGAGCTGCTCGACGGCCACAAGCTGGTCAAGCTCGAGGTGCTGGGCGACCCGCACACGCTGTTCCCAACATGCGCGAGACGCTGAAGGCGGCCGAGGTGCTGGTCAAGGACGGCTTCGACGTGATGGTCTACGCCGCGGACGACCCGATCGCGGCGCGCGAGCTCGAGCAGATCGGCTGCTGCGCGATCATGCCGCTGGCGAGCCTGATCGGCTCGGGCATGGGCATCCTCAATCCGTGGAATCTCAAGCTGATCATCGAGCAGAGCACGGTGCCGGTGATCGTCGACGCCGGCGTCGGCACCGCATCCGACGCCGCCATCGCGATGGAACTCGGTTGCCACGGCGTGCTGATGAACACCGCGATCGCCGCGGCGCGCGACCCGGTGCTGATGGCCGGCGCGATGAAGAAGGGCGTCGAGGCCGGCCGCGAAGCCTTCCTGGCCGGCCGCATGCCCAAGAAGCTCTACTCGGCGAGCCCCAGCTCGCCGACGACAGGCCTCATTGGATGAGGCCAGTCGTGTGATTCGGCGCTGCGCGCCTCAGTGAAACGTGAAGGGTGAAACGTGGGTGGGTCGCCACCTATAGTTCATCGATTCACCCGCGGTGCATGGCAACCGGCATGCATCCATGGAGGCGCGCAGCGCCATTCACGTTCACCCGAGGCGCATCGCGCCGAGTCACGGAGGCGCGCAGCGCCGACCACGTTTCACCTTTCACGTTTCACTTGAGGCGCGACAGCGCCGAATCACCGGAGGCGCGCAGCGCCGACCCTATGGACAATCCGCACCATCGTCATATCCGCAGCTTCGTGCTGCGCCAGGGCCATTTCTCCGATGCGCAGACGCGCGCGATGGAGGAGGGCATGCCGCGCTGGGGCATCGAATACCGCCACCAGAAGCTCGACCTCGCCGCGGCCTTCGGCCGTGAGGCGCCCAAGGTGCTCGAGATCGGCTTCGGCATGGGCGGCGCCACCGCCGAGATCGCCGCGGCACGGCCCGATACCGACTTCCTCGGCATCGAGGTGCACGGTCCGGGCGTGGGCAACCTGCTCAAGCTGATCGACGAAAAGCAGCTCTCCAATTTGCGCATCGTCCGCCACGACGCGGTCGAGGTGGTCGAGCACATGCTGGCCGAAGCCAGCCTCGACGGCTTCCACCTGTATTTCCCCGACCCGTGGCCGAAGAAGCGCCATCACAAGCGCCGCCTGGTGCAGCCCGATTTCCTGGCCCGCATCGTCAGCCGGCTCAAGCCCGGCGCCTATATCCACATGGCGACCGACTGGGAGGACTACGCGCTGCAGATGCTCGAAGTGCTGTCCGCCAACCCCGATCTGCAGAACAGCGCCGACGGCTTCGCGCCGCGGCCCGACTGGCGGCCGCTGACCAAGTTCGAGCAGCGCGGCCTGAACCTCGGCCACGGCGTATGGGACCTGGTGTTCCGGAAGCGCCGCTGAGCGGCGGGAGCGGCGCTGGCGCAATGCGCCGATCGCGCCTAAAACCGTAGCGACGATGATCACGACGGCCCATCCCGGGGCCGCGACGCAAATGGGAGTGACACGATGAAACACGCATGGATGGGCATGCTGCTGCTGGCGACGCTGGCCGGCGGCGCACAGGCGGCCGGGGTCGGCGTACGCGCCGGCACCACCGGCATCGGCGCCGACGTCGGCTTCGACCTGATCCCGACCTTCTCGGGCCGCATCGGCTACAGCAAGTTCGACTACAGCCGCGACGTCGACGAGACCGACGTGCACTACGAGGGCAAGCTCAAGCTGTCCAACATCAGCGCGCTGGTCGACTGGCATCCGCTCGGCCCGTTCCGGCTGACCGCCGGCGTGGTCGGCGCCGACAACAAGTTCGTGCTCGACGGCCGCCCGACCGGCGGAACCTACGAGCTCAACGGCCACAACTACACCGCCGCCGAGATCGGCAGCGTGAAGGCCGAGATCAAGGGCAAGCGCCGCGCGGCGCCCTACCTCGGCGTCGGCTACGGCAACGTGTCGGGCTTCGGCGTGAACTTCTACGGCGACCTCGGCGTGATCCTGCAGGGCGGCAGCAAGGCCCGCGTTGACGTGACCTGCGGCAGCGCGGTGCCGGCGGCGCAATGCAACCAGATCCGCACCGACGCGGCGGCCGAGCAGGCGCGGCTGCAGGACGACCTCAAGCACTTCAAGGCCTGGCCGGTGCTGAACGTCGGGCTGACCATCGGTTTCTGAGGGCCTGGTCGGTATCGATTCGGGCAGTGGATGCGGTTCGCGGCGGATCAGGCACCCGGGGAGCCCGGGTGCTCACCATCGGCTCGGGCCGAAACAGCGACTCTCCGCTGATTCATTCCTACTCCTCCCGTCCCCGCCGCCGCGGGAAGCCTCGCTGGCGCTCGTTCGTGGGCTATGCGCCCGTAGCGATGTCGATCGAAGGCGCAGTCGGAATGAATTCCGACTTACAGCCGATCGGCGCTGCCCGCTGAACGAGATCCATGAAAAACGGCAACCCGCGGGTTGCCGTTTTTCATGGTGGGTGAAGAGCCTAGCAAGGCGTTTCCCCGACGGTGCTGCCGCGGAACGCGCTGGCCGCCTGGCTCAGCGCCGACTTCGCCTCGCGCGCGACGTTGCGCAGGTAGAAGGTGCTGCTGGCCGGCGCGCCCTCGCGCCGTTCGCGCAGGGTGGCGGTGCGCACGCCCTGCTGCTTGAGCGCGTCGAGCCGGCGCTCGGCCGCTTCGCGGGTCGAGAACAGGCCGAGCGAGATCGCGTTCAGCCATTTCTTGTCGTCGCTGACCACGAAGAAGTCGACCACGCCGATGGCCTTGAGCTCCTCGGCCTTGCGCTGCGCCTCGGCGCTGGTGCTGCGCGGCGGGATCAGCACCCAGTAGCGGGTCGGCCCTTCGGGCTCGTTGTTCTCCAGCTTGATCTCGCCGCCCAGCTGCAAGGCGGCGATGCGCTTGCGCGCATTGGGCAGGTCCTCGGGCAGGATGCCGCGCCAGGCGAAGCAGGCCAGCGCGGGCTTGGCGGCGACCGCCGCTTCGGCCGACCGGGCCGGGGCCGGGGTGGGCGTGGGCGTGGGGCGGGCGTCGGTGTCGGGGTGGGGGCAGGCGCCGGATCCGCCTGGGCCGGTGCTTCGGCCGGGGCCGGCCTGGCCGAGTCGTCGGCCGCCAGCTTCAATTGCGCGGCCTTCACCTCGCGGCCCTTCCAGTCGATGGGCGGCGGCGGCTCGACCAGCCGGGTGTAGCCGTAGAACAGCAGATTGGCGAGGACCAGCAGGAAGAACAGCCACTTCATGGGAGAGGTTTCCGCTCCGGGTCGTTGAAGGCGAGGCGGGCGAGCCCGCGCAGCACCAGATTATCGACGGCGATCAGCCGCTCCGCCAGCGCCGGCGCGAGCAGCGGCGCCAAGAGCGGGCCGTCGCCGCCCGACAGCAAGAGCTGCGCCGGCCGGCCTGTATGCCGTTCGAGCCGGCCGCGCGCCTGCTCGATCGCGCCGGCCAGCGCCGCCAGCGCGCCGTTGACGATGGCCTCGCCGGTCGAGCGCGGGAAGTCGGCGGGCTCGCCCCCGGGCAGGCCGAGGTCGGCGGTGCCCTGCGCCAGCGCCTGCCGCATCAGGCGGAAGCCCGGCACGATCAGGCCGCCGAGGAAGTCGCCCTCGGCGCTCAGCGCGTCCACCGTCAGCGCGGTGCCGGCCATGGCCACGATGCAGTCGCCGGCGGCCAGGCCGCGGGCGCCGATCAGCGCGGCCCAGCGGTCGGCGCCGAGCTGGCCGGGCTCGCGGTAGCCGTTGCGCAGGCCGGCCTGGGCGGCGACCGGCCGCAACCAGTCGATGGTCAGCGGCGCCAGCTGCGCGGCCAGCTCGGCGGCCACCTGCGGGCCGGCCACGTTGCAGCCGAGCGCGGCGCGCGGCGCATCGAAGCCGGCCAGAGATGCCGGCAACTGCGCCCGCTCGCCGTAGCCCAGGCTGCCCTGCGCGAGGTAGCCGCCGGGCGTCGCCAGCGCCCACTTGAGCCGGCTGTTGCCGGCGTCGAGCAGCAGCACCGGCGCGCTCATACCGCGCTCCGCAGGCTGACTTCGCCGGCATGCACGCGACGCTCGCCGTCCGGGCCGCCGAAGCGCAGCGCGCCGTCGGCGGCGATGCCGAGCGCGACGCCCTCGACCGCGCTGCCGTCGGGCAGCAAGAGCCGCGCCGGCATGCCCTGCATGGCGTGGCGCGCCTCCCATTCGGCCGCCAGCGGGGCGAAGCCGGCCGCCTCGAAGGCCGGCAGCAGCAGCGCCAGCTCGGCCAGCACCGCGGCCAGCAATTGGTTGCGCTCGCCGGCATAGCCGAGCGCCGCCAGCGAGGCGGCCGGCTGGTCGAGCGCGGCGCGTGCGGCTTCGGCCAGCCGCAGGTTGAGGCCGATGCCGATCACCACCGCCGAGGGGCCGAGCGCATCGCCTGACAACTCGATCAGGATGCCGCCGAGCTTGCCCTCGCTGCAGACGATGTCGTTGGGCCACTTGAGCCGCGCGCCGGCGACGCCGAGCGCCTGCAGCGCGCGCGCCACCGCCACCCCGATCGCCAGGCTCAGGCCCGACAGGTCGGCCACGCCGAGGTTGAAGCGCCACAGCAGCGAGAACATCAGCGCGTCGCCGAGCGCGCCCTGCCAGCGGCGGCCGCGGCGGCCGCGGCCCGCCGTCTGCCGTTCGGCGGCATAGACCAGGCCTGAGGGCGCGCCCTGGCCGGCGGCGGCCATCAGCGCGGTATTGGTCGAATCGATCTCGTCGAACAGCTTGAGATCGAAGAAGCGCGCCCGCTCGCCGAGCGCCCGCGCCACGCTGGCCTCGTCGAGCCAGCCGATCGGCCGCGCCAGCCGGTAGCCGCGGCCCTTGACGGTATGCAGCTCGACGCCGAGTTCGGCCGCCGAGCGCAGCGCCAGCGACACGCTGGCGCGCGACACGCCGAGCGCCTCGGCCAATTGCGGACCGGGCACGAAATCGTCGTGGCCGAGCAGGCGCAGCAGCGGGAAGGGACTCATGCCGCGCTCGGCCGGGTGAAGCGGGCGAACACCACCGTGCAGGCGAAGATCCAGACGCTGAGCGCCAGTTCCAGCAGGGCGAAGTAGCGGATCGCACCGTCGTCGCTCCAGCCGCGCATCACGCCCTCGATGAACCAGGCCAGGATGAACATGCTGAGCCACTGGTAGGTGTAGCGGCGGCCGCGCAGCACGCCGGGCAACGGCAGCAGCAGCGGCAGCGCCTTGATCCACAGCAGCGAGCCGGGCCTGAGCGGCGCCAGCCAGCCTTCCCAGGCGAGGCAGAGCGCGAACAGGGCCAGGAGGCCGGCCAGGGTGCCGTTGCGGGCGAGTCGGACGAGGGGGACATCGTTGGGTGGTCTTTCGGATCGTTTAATCGGCAAGGCAGGGGGCGGTTTTTGCAGGTCGGGATTTACTCCCGACAGCGATGTTGCCGACTGCGATGCCTCGGCCGGCGCTGTCGGGAGTCAATCCCCACCTACATGGCGGCGCTGCGCCTCACAACGGCCGCGCCAGCTTCACCGCCGCCTCGGCCAGCCGTTTGCCGAGCGCGATCGCCAGCGCCTTCTCGTGTTCGTCGACCGGCCGGCGGCCGTCGTGGCCGGCCACGTGGCTGGCGCCGTAGGGCGTGCCGCCGCCGGCGGTCAGCGTCAGGCCCGGCTCGCTGTAGGGGATGCCGAGCAGCGTCATGCCGTGGTGCAGCAGCGGCAGCATCATGGTCAGCAGCGTCGCCTCGTTGCCGCCGTGCGGGCTCGAGGTGCTGGTGAACACCGCCGCCGGCTTGCCGGCCAGCGTGCCGGCCAGCCAGTCGTTGCTGGTGCCGTCGAGGAAGTACTTGAGCGGCGCCGCCATGTTGCCGAAGCGGGTCGGGCTGCCCAGCGCCAGGCCGATGCAGTCCTTCAGATCGGCCAGCTCGACGTACGGCGCGCCGTCGTCGGGAATCGCCGGCGCGGTCGCCTCGCAGACGGTGGAGACGGCCGGCACGGTGCGCAGCCGCGCCTGGCAGCCGGGCACCGACTCGATGCCGCGCGCGACCAGCTGGGCGAGCTGGCGGGTGGCGCCGTGGCGGGAATAGTAGAGAACCAGCAGATCGGCCATGGACGGGGCGGGGAGAGCGATAAAGCCGGAATTATAGGGCTTTGCCGCCCGCCGCATTTCATGGATAGTCCGGCCATTCCACGCTTTGCTCCGCCCACCTGCGCGCGCCGTTGAAACGCGCTCTTCGGCTGCTGTGCGGAAATCCCCGATCGATCGGATTACCGGCCGTGGCGAGGGCGGGCGTGGAAATCGAATCAGCAAATCGAATGGTCGATCGTTAAGTCATCGAATAGCGCCCGGTCCGGCCGGGTGACGCACATTAGAAAGCCGAATGCCCGCCGTATCCCGGGCGCCAACGCATGCCTACCCTTTCCGAATACCGCCGCAACGTCTTCCACAACCTGCCCGCGCCGGTCGGCTTCATGCTGTTCGTGCTGCGCCGCCTGCGCGACGACCGCTGCCTCGAGGCCGCCGGCAGCCTCACCTTCACCACCATGCTGGCGCTGGTGCCCTTCCTGACCATCACGCTGACCATCGTCGCCGGCTTCCCGATGTTCGACGACTTCTCGGCGCGCTTCAAAGTCTTCCTGCTGCAGAACCTGGTGCCCGATTCGGCCGGCCGGGTGATCACGGTCTACATGCGCCAGTTCACCGACAACACCGGCAAGCTGACCGCGGTCTCGATGGCCACGCTGGCGGTCACCGCGCTGGCGATGATGGGCACCATCGACAAGACCTTCAACCGCATCTGGCGCGTGCGGCGGCAGCGGCCCTGGCTGGTCAAGACGCTGACCTACTGGGCGGTGCTGACGCTGGGCCCGCTGCTGCTGGGTATCGGCCTCGCCATGATCGGCTGGCTCGAGGCGCGCGGCGGCTCGGGCGTGCTGGCCGCGCTGCTCAGCGGCTCGGGCTTCGTCATCGCGCTGGCCGGCCTCGCGCTGTTCTACCGCGTGGTGCCCAACTGCCCGGTGCCGACCGCGCACGCGCTGACCGCGGCCGCCTTCTCGACCGCGGCGCTGACGCTGATGAAGACGCTGTTCGGGCTCTACGTGAAAAAGTTCGGCACCTTCAAGCTGGTCTACGGCGCCTTCGCCGCGCTGCCGATCTTCCTCTTGTGGCTCTACCTGGTCTGGACCATCGTGCTGGCCGGCGCGGTGATCGCCGCGACGCTGTCCTACTGGCACGGCGAGGCCTGGCGCCGCCGCGTGCATCCGGGCCAGCGGCTGTACGACGCCGTGCGGCTGCTGCTGCGGCTGGACGAGGCGCGGCGCGAGGGCCAGGTGCTGCAGCTCGGCCGGCTGCGCCGCATGCTGTCGCTGGGCCAGGACGAGCTGCACGAGCTGCTCGAGCGGCTGTCGCAGCGCGGCTGGGTACAGTCGACCCGGTCGGACGGCTGGGTGCTGGCGGCCGCGCTCGAATGCATCACCCTGCAGGCGCTCTACCACCTGCTGGTGACCCGGCCGGTGACACCGCCGCGGGCGGCGGATGGGCTGCATCGGCTGCTGGGGAATACTTCGGCCGGATCGATACGACGCTGGACGTGAATCTGGCCGAACTGGCCGAGCGGCTGCGCGAGGGCGGGACGACGGGCGTGCCCTTGCTGGAAGGGCCTGTGCACGATGGCGCCGAAGAGGGTGTGCGGCTGGAGGTATCGGTGCCGCCGGCAGCATCGTGACGTCCGGCGGGGGTTGATAAACAGGTCGCCTCCTTGCCGGGACGAGTCGTTCCCGCACTCCACCGTCCCGAGGCCAGGTCCGGCAGGTCGTATCGGGCGAGACGCTGCCGATCCTTGACTATAGTTACCGGGTAATGAGTGCCATTCGCAGCCTGCCTGGCTGCGCCGGATGATCGTCAACCGATCGGAAATGCCTTTCCGTCCCGATCAACGTGTTCTGCCGCGGGTTCGCCGTGGCACGAACCATGCCGCGATGCGGCTACGCCGCGGCCGGGCCTCCTTGGGGAAAATCGATGCGATATCTGACCACGGCCGTCGTGGCCCTGCCGCTGGTATTCGGACTTGCCGCCTGCGGCGGCGGGGGCGGCGGTTCTACGCCTTCGCCGACGCCCACTCCCACGCCGATTCCGACGCCTACGCCCACCCCCACACCGGTTCCGACGCCTACCCCGGTCCCCACACCCACGCCGGTTCCCCAATCGATCGCAAAGGCGGCCGGCGACGACCAGACCGCGGCACCCGGTACGGCCGTTGCGGTGGCTCCCGCGGTCGTCGTGACCAGCAGCCTCGGGGCGCCCATGCCCGGAGTCGACGTGTCGTTCAGCATCACGAGCGGCGGCGGGCAGATCCAGTACGCGCAGGCACGTACCGATGCCGCCGGGCGCGCTTCGAGCGGCAACTGGCGACTGGGCGTGGCCAAGGGCACCAACCGGCTGGCGGCCAGCGTCGCCGGCCTGCCGGCGGTACAGTTCACGGCCCAGGGGGCCAACGTCTCGCCGGCTGTCGCCACCACCGTATTGCAGCCCGCTTCGGGCCAGACGACGGGCGACAGCTACCAGATCGTCGCCCAGGTGAGCGCATCCCAGCCGCTGGCCTCCGTCACCGCCACGGTGAACGGGAACACGATTCCGCTCAGCTACGGCAGCGTCGGCGGAATCGGCTTGGCCTGGAGCGGGACCGGCTCGCTGGCGGGCTTGCCTGCGGGCGAGCTCGATCTGGTGGTGACGGCCACCGATACCGCGTCCAACGTCACCGATGCCGTCGTGCCGATCGTGCACCAGGCGCTGCCGCAGATCGCGATTTCGGCGCCGCTGAACGAGACCGTGGCGCCGGGCTCGGTGCGGATCGTGGCCCGTTGCACTGGCAGCGGCCAGAGCAGCTGCACCTCGCTGACTGCGATGATCGAGGGCAGCACGGTGGTGGCCAGGGGCATCGACTTCATTTCCGCCGACGCCGACCTGTCCGCCTACCTGGGCCGCAAGGTCCAGCTGACGCTCTACAGCGTCGACGCCGCCGGCAACCAGACGAACGTCGACCGGACCCTGTACGTGGAGGACAGCCAACGCCTGCAGCAGGTGGCCGAAGTGGCCGGGCCGGCCTGGGACGTGCTCGGTTCCCGCGTGCTGTATCTCGATCCGCTGGCGGCCTTGCCCACGCTGGCAGTGCTGGATGTCGCGACCGGCGGCCTGGTCGCCGTCGACAGCTCACCCGACCTGGTTGGCTCCTATGGCGGGCCGGGTTACCTGACGCGGTCGGGAGCCCTCTATGTCAAGGGATCGGTCGGCGGCCCGACGCCGCGGCCGATGCTCACCGAATGGCGGGCAGGCAGCCTGACCGATCTGGGCCAGATTGCCGGGAGCAACAGCCTGAGCGTGGCCGGCGACTGGGCTGTCTACAGCAGTGCCTCCCCGGCTGGGCTGTGGGCACGCGACCTGCTGAACGGGGTCTCCACCTTGCAGACCACGGTGGCGGGCAACACCCAGAACGCCGTGGCCGCGAATGGCGACGTGGTCTACTGGACCGCGGGTTCGGGCGGACTCGGCTACAACATCCATCGCCGGCGCGGCGGGCTGGACCAGGCGCTGACCAATGACGCGGCCGTCAGCCTGTGGAACGTCTACCCGCTGACCGATGGCAATGGGGCGGTCTATCGCAAAAGCACGCCTTGCTGCAGCAATCAGACCTATTCCATCGTCTACCACGACGGCACCGCCGAAAGCCTCCTGGCCAATGCCGGCACGACGCAGCCGCAGCCGGGCACCGACTACGCCATCGCCAATGGCCACGTGGCCTATGTCGCCCGCGACCTGAACCAGATCGGCCAGGTCTGGCGGCGCAGCGCGGGTGTGGACCAGCAGCTTTCGTCCTTCCCCGTCGCCAGCACCATCGATGCCATCGGCCCGGACGGCACCGTGCTGCTGAGCCAGGTGGCCAGCCGCAAGCGCTATCGGGCCAGGCCGGGGGCGGCGCTGGAAGAGATCGGCACCAACCTGGGCCAGGTGATCTACCGCAACGGGAATTTCTTCGTGCTGATGGGGCGCAGCGTGTTCAAGGTCAGGCCGTAGGCGCGGCCGGAAACGATGGTCGGTCGGTTCTCCGCGTGGCTGCGTTCGTCCGGCCGGCCGGGGTGGCCTGTAGAGCAAGCCGCCGACTGCGCTGCTATTGCGCGTCGGTGTCTGGTTGAGGGGAAATCGATGCGCTATCTGACTTTGGCCATCGTGGCACTGCCTTTGGCATGCGGACTTGCTGCATGTGGTGACGGGGATGGCGGATCGACGCCGGCCGGCACCACGCCCACTCCTGCACCGACGCCTACGCCGGTTCCGAGCCCCGTGCCGACGCCGGCACCAACGCCGACGCCGACGCCAACGCCGGCACCAACGCCGGCACCAACGCCGGCACCGGCACCGACCCCGACACCGGCACCAACCCCGACGCCAACCCCGACGCCGCGATCGCTTGCCAAGACGGTTGGAGACGGCCAGATCGTGGCGCCCGGCATGGCCGTACCGGTGGCGCCCGAGGTCCTGGTGGTCAGTAACCTTGGAACGCCCATGGCAGGCGTCGATGTCTCGTTCAGCGTCACGCGTGGCGGCGGCCAGGTCCAGCGTACTCAAGCCCGCACCGATGCCGCAGGGCGCGCTTCGAGCGGCAGTTGGCGGCTGGGCGTGACCAAGGGGACCAATCTGCTTGCAGCCAGTGTCAGCGGCTTGCCGCCGGTGAAGTTCACGGCCCGGGCCGCCAATGTATCGTCGGCCATTGCGACCACGGTGTTGCAGCCGACCTCGGACCAGATGATCGGCGACAGCTATCAGGTCATCGCGAAGGTGATTGCGACCCAGTCGCTGGCGTCGGTGACCGCCACCATGAACGGCCGCACGATTCCGCTCAGCCTGACCGATGTCGGCGGCGGCATCGGCCAGGCCTGGACCGGTACCGATTCGTCGACGAACCTGCCTGGCGGTGATCTCGACCTGGTGGTGACGGCCACCGACGTGCTGTCCAACACCACGGATGCCATCGTCCCGCTCGTCCATCTGGACCTGCCGCGAGTCACGGTTGCCGAGCCGTTGAGCGAAAGCGTGGTGCCGACCTCGGTGAAGATCGTCGCCAGCTGTACCGGCAGCGGCCAGACCCGCTGCACTTCGCTGAGCGCGAGGATCGAGGACACCCATGTGGTGGCCACCGGCACCGATTTCATTTCCAAGGTGGTCGATCTGACCCTCTATCTGGGTCGCAAGGTCCGGCTGGTCTTCGACATCGTCGATGCCGCCGGCCGGCAGTCGTCCATTACGCAGACCCTGTACGTGGAGGACGGCCCGGGCCTGCAGCGGGTGGTCGACGTGGCCGGGCCGGTGTGGGACGTGCTGGGCTCCCGCGTGCTGTATCTCGACATCTCGACGGCGCTGCCCTCGCTGAAGGTGCTGGATCTCACGACCGGCAGCACGGTGCTCGTCGACAGCGGGCCGGGCCTGCTCGATCGGCAGGGCGGTCCGGGTTACCTGACCCAGACTGGCGCGATCTACGTCAAGGGGTCGGTCGACGGTTCGTCGGCCGTGCCGCTGCTCGCCGAATGGCGGTCGGGCAGCCTGATCGCCCTGGGTGAGATCACCCGCAGCGGCAACTTCGGCGTGGCGGGCGATTGGGCCGTCTATACGCGTCCACCCAACTCCACCCTGTGGATCCGCGACTTGCTGAGCGGCGTTTCTTCCGCGCAGGCGACTGCCGCGGTGAGCGGCCCGGGCGCGCTGGCCGCCAACGGCGACGTGATCTACACCAGCAACAGCACAGGCCCGACCGGCCGCAATATCTACCGTCTACGCGGCGGTACGGCGCAGGCGCTGACCCAGGACGGCGGCGCCAGCCTGTACAACCAGGAGCCGCAGACCGACGGCATCGGCGTGGTCTATCTCAAGAGCGCGGCCTGTTGCGGCAGCGGGCCTTTCCTCATCGCCTATCACGACGGCAGCGTCGAAAGCATCGTGTCCAATGTCAGCGGGCTCAACGCCGTGAACAGGAAATACGCGATCGCCAACGGCCACCTGGCCTATATCGCGCCGGACGCCAACCAGATCGGCCAGGTCTGGCGGCGTAGCGCCGGCGTCGATCTGCAACTCACTTTCTTCACCGCCAACAGCACCGTCGACATCATCGGCCCGGACGGCACCGTGCTGCTGAACCAACTGGGCAAACGGCGCTACCTCGTCCGGCCGGGCGGTGTGCCGGCAGACATCGGCACCTACCTGGGCCGGGTGGTCTACCGCAACGGGAATTTCTTCGTGCTGATGGGGCGCAGCGTGTTCAAGGTCAGGCCGTAGGAAACGGTTGGCCTGTTCTCCTGGAGTCCGCTGGATGGGTAACTCATGTTCGGCGTGCTTCAGCGCCCCGCCGTATTGTCGTTGTACTCGAACAGATCGAACCCCACCGCCTGCTCGTGCAGCTTGGCCGCCCGCACGATCTGCTCGCCGTCGTCGGTATAGATCGCCATCTCCCGCATCGGCGAGAAGCTGCCGCGCGGCGCCGCGATCAGTGGCGGCTGCTTGAGCGCGGCCACTTCGGGCAGCAACAGGCAAGGCTGGAAGGTGCTGCCCTGGTGGGCGATGGTCGGCCGCATCATCGCCGCCGTGCCGCCCGGCGCGAGCACCTGGGCGCCGACTTCGAGCGCTTCGCCCTCGTCCACCGTCTGCAGCCAGCGTACGCAGGCCACCAGCCAGGCGTCCTGGCCGTGGGCGCGCAGCGCGATCAGGTCGCCGACGCGGTAGAGGCCGTTCTGCGGCGCCGGTTTGAGCCGCAGCGCGAAGCCGCCGGGGCTCTCGTTCAGCACCATCCAGTCGTCCGGCGCGGTGAAGCTGCTGCCCGACACGCTGATCGGCCCGATGTCGTCGACCACCGCATCGTCCAACACCACCGGCTGCAGCAGCGGCCGCGCGCCGTTCAGGTAGTAGGCGGCCAGCCGCAGGCCGCCGGCCACCTCGACCCGGCTGTTGGCGCGGATGCGCTGGAACACTCGCTTGGGCGCGATGCTCCATTGCCGCGTCACCCGCCTGAGCAGGTCGATCCAGGCCTGCGCCTTGGCGCGGTCGCTGGCGCCGGGCAGCTTGGCCTCGACCGCGTGCAGCGCCTTGTGCAGGTGGCGCGCCATTTCCATCGTGTCCAGCAGGATCGCGCCGGAGGCGTCGGCGTCGAGCGGCTTCTGGCCCAGGAAGGCCGGCGCCACGTCGGCGTCGAGCCGCACCAGGAACAGCCCGGCCGGATGCTGGGCGGCGCCGAGCGGCTGGAATTGCGCGGCGGCGCCGTAGTTGCGGATCAGGTCGAGGATCTTGTCGTGCTCGACCGGGTGGTAGCGGAACGGGTCGGACAGCGCCAGCAGCAGCATCTGCTTGTAGTAGCCGCCGATGGTGCGGATCGGGTGGTCGGCGCTCTCGGGCGCGTCGATCCACTTGTGCTGTACGGCGTGGCGGAACAGCGCGTGCACCTCCTGCCAGGCGCCGGCCGGCACCGCGGTATAGCTCTTGCAGCACACCCACATCAGCTTGAAATGGTTCGCCATCAGCTTCTGGATCAGCTCGGGCAACTGGCGGTTGCCCAGGCTGAAGCGCGCGTTCAGCCGCTCGTTCAACACCAGCTTGTAACCGTTGGCGAGCTCCAGCTGCAGGTTGCGCGCCAGCGTCGAGGCCTGGCGCGCCTTGTCGCGCGCCGGCGCATGGGCGCTGCTGTAGGCGGCTTCGAGCGGGGCGTCGAGCAGGTCGATGGCGACCTGGTAGTGCTCCAGCAGCGCCAGCCGGGCGTCGGCGTCGAGCTTGACGCGATTGAGCGTGGTCAGCGCGTCGAAGATCGCGCGGCCAGTCTCCAGCAGATTGGCAGGCGGCAGCGAGACCAGCCAGGCCTTGACGGCCTTGGGATTGGTCTCGACCGAGAGAGGCCGGCCGCTGATCGGTTCCGGCACGTTCAGGACGAGGGGCATGGGGTTGCTGGCAAGTGATGTAGTTGTTCTATAGGCGATATCGCCGCGAGTCGCGATGGCGCCGTCTCCCTGTTTGCCCGGGAACCCTCGCGGGTTCAGGCCAGGCCTTCGTCCAGCAGGCGATGCAGGACGTCGAAAGCCTGTTGCAGCTCGCCGATGCTAACCACATAGGGCGGCATCAGGTAGACGGTATTACTCACGGGCCGCACCAGCAGGCCGCGCGCCAGCGCCGCTTCGAACACGCGGCCGGAGAAGCCCGGCTGCGCGTCCTTGACCTCGAACGCCCAGATCATGCCGAGCTGGCGTGCGTGCTCGACCCGCGGATGGGCCGCCAGTCGGGCGAAATCGGCGGCCACCGCGGCGGCCTTGGCGCGGTTGGCGGCCAATACGCCGTCGTCCTCGAAGATCGCCAGCACCTCGAGCGCGGCGCGGCAGGCCAGCGCGTTGCCGGTGTAGCTGTGGCTGTGCAGGAAGCCGCGGCCGACCTCGTCGTCGTAGAAGGCGGCGTAGACCGCGTCGGTGGTCAGCACCGCCGACAACGGCAGGTAGCCGCCGGTGATGCCCTTGGACAGGCAGATGAAATCGGGCTTCCAGCCCTCCCTCAGCCCGCCGGCCTGCTCGCAGGCGAACAGCGTGCCGGTGCGGCCGAAGCCCATGGCGATCTCGTCGGCGATCAGGTGCACTTGGTACCGATCGCACAGTTCGCGCGCGCGGCGCAGATAGGCCGGGTGGTACATCGCCATGCCGGCCGCGCCCTGGCACAGCGGCTCGACGATCAGCGCGGCCAGCTCGTCGGCGCGCGCTTCGAACAGCGCTTCCAGCTCGGCTGCCGCGCGCAGCGCATAGGCTTCGGCGCTCTCGCCCGGCTCGGCCAGCCGCCAGTCGGGCGACTTCACCCGCTGGGTCTGGCGCAACAGCGGCGCGTAGGTGGCGCTGAACAAGGGCACGTCGGTGACGCTGAGCGCGCCCAGCGTCTCGCCGTGGTAGCTGTTTTCCAGGCTGACGAAGCCGGTCTTGCGCTCGCGGCCGAGGTTGCGCCAGTAGTGGTAGCTCATCTTCAGCGCGATCTCGGTGGCGCTGGCGCCGTCCGAACCGTAGAAGGCGTGGCCCAGGCCGGTCAGCGCGCCGAGCTTTTCCGACAGCTCGACCACCGGCCGCTGGGTGAAGCCGGCCAGGATCACGTGTTCGAGCGTGTTCATCTGGTCGAGCAGCGCCGCGTTGATGCGTGGGTTGGCGTGGCCGAACAGGTTGACCCACCAGCTGCTGACGCCGTCGAGATAGCGACGGCCTTCGAAATCGACCAGCCAGGCGCCTTCGCCGCGGGCGATCGGCACGATGGGCAGGGTCTCGTGGCGCTTCATCTGGGTGCACGGGTGCCAGACGGCGTGGCGGCTGCGTTCCAGCCAGTCCTGGTTGCTCGGGTTCATTTGTTTTTCCTGATACGGGTGGCCGCTTCTACGCCGCGGCCCGGCGGCTGTAAAGCCGTCGACCGGCCTGATGCCGCTCCAATCAAGCCCGGCTCACGGCGAGCCGGCATTTCCGCTGCGTATCGAACGGCGCCGGTCATCGACCTGTAGGAGCGGCTTCAGCCGCGAATGGCTGAACCTCCACCATTCGCGGCTAAAGCCGCTCCTACAGCCAAGCACCATCACGGTTTTCACCATCATTCACTGATGCGGCGCAGCAATTGTGCGCCATGCGTCGTGCTGGTGCGCGGCCGTCCGTCCCTGCCGAATGGCGCGGCGCCGTTTTCCCTTGGCGATCAGTCGCTTGTTGCGCTGCAGCAAGCTGGCACGCGTCCTGCTAATACCGGTTCCATCGCTCGGGCTGGCCGCCACAAGCCGCAGCGCCTCAGCACGTTTTCCGCTCCGCCCACCCATGGCGGGCTCGATTCGAGCAGTACGTCCGTCAGGCACGTTCAATCACAGGGAAGGAAGCGTCATGAAGCGTCGAGTCATCCTCCAGGCGGCCGTCGCGGCCGCCGTCGCCGGCTGGGCCGGCATCGGCCAGTCGGCCCTGGCCGCCGACACCATCAAGGTCGGCATCCTGCATTCGCTGTCGGGCACGATGGCGATCTCCGAGACGGCGCTGAAGGAAACCGCGCTGATGACCATCGCCGAGATCAATGCCAAGGGCGGCGTGCTCGGCAAGAAGCTCGAGCCGGTGGTGGTCGACCCGGCCTCCAACTGGCCGCTGTTCGCCGAGAAGTCGCGTCAGCTGCTGGCTAAGGACAAGGTCGCGGTGGTGTTCGGCTGCTGGACCTCGGTGTCGCGCAAGTCGGTGCTGCCGGTGTTCAAGGAGCTGAACGGGCTGCTGTTCTACCCGGTGCAGTACGAGGGCGAGGAGTTGGAGAAGAACGTGTTCTACACCGGCGCGGCGCCCAACCAGCAGGCGATCCCGGCGGTCGAGTACCTGATGGGCAAGGACGGCGGCGAGGCCAAGCGCTTCGTGCTGCTCGGCACCGACTACGTCTACCCGCGCACCACCAACAAGATCCTGCGCGCCTTCCTCAAGTCGAAGGGGGTGGCCGAGTCCGACATCATGGAGGAGTACACCCCGTTCGGGCATAGCGACTACCAGTCGATCATCGCCAAGATCAAGCAGTTCGCCGCCGAGGGCAAGAAGACCGCGGTGGTGTCGACCATCAACGGCGATTCCAACGTGCCGTTCTACAAGGAACTGGGCAACGCCGGCCTCAAGGCCACCGACGTGCCGGTGGTGGCCTTCTCGGTCGGCGAGGAGGAGCTGCGCGGCATCGACGCCAAGCCGCTGGTCGGCCACCTGGCGGCCTGGAACTACTTCGAATCGGTGAAGAACCCGGAGAACGCCGCCTTCATCAAGCAGTACAAGGCCTGGGCGGTGAAGAACAAGCTGCCCAACGCCGCCACCGTGGTGACCAACGACCCGATGGAGGCGACCTACGTCGGCATCCACATGTGGAAGCAGGCGGTGGAGAAGGCCAAGAGCACCGAGGTGGACAAGGTGATCGCGGCGATGGGCGGCCAGCGGTTCAAGGCGCCGTCGGGCTTCGTGCTCGAAATGGATGCGCGCAACCACCACCTGCACAAGCCGGTGATGATCGGCGAGGTGCAGGCTAACGGCCAGTTCGACGTGGTGTGGAAGACCAAGGCGCCGATCAAGGCCCAGCCGTGGAGCCCCTTCATCGCCGGCAACGACAAGAAGAAGGACGAACCGGTGCTGGCGGCCAAGTAAGCCGGCCCGGCCGCGGGCGCCGAGGCGCCCGCGGCATCCTGCCCTCCACCGGGAATTGCCATGATCCTGCCCTTGCATCCCCGCCGGCTGTGGCGCCAGGCGCTCGCGCTGGCCTGCGCGCTGGCCGCGCTGCCGGCCTGCGCGCTCGACGCCGCCCAGCTCGCCACGCTGGCGAACGGCGACAACGACGCGCGCGTCGCGCTGATCGAGACGCTGGCCACCGCCGGCGACCCCGCCGCGCGGCCGGTGCTGGCGGCGCTGAAGGACGGCGCGCTGCTGGTCGGCGCCGACGGCGCGGTCTACCTCGAACGCGACGGCCGCGCGGTCGACCCCGTGAGCGGCGCCGCGGTCGCCGGCGTGGCGCTCGACGCGCTCGAACGCGCCGGCCTCAACAACCGGCTGCGCCGAGCGCTCGACGCGGCGCTGGCCCAACTGGAGCTGGCCGCGCCCGAGCCGGCCGCGCGGCTGGCGGCGGTCGAGGCGCTGGCCGAGTCGGCCGACGACGCATTGCTGCCGCAACTGCGGCGGCGGCTGATCCAGGAGACCGATCCCGCGGTGCGGGCTGCGCTGGCGCTGGCGGCGGCCCGCATCGAACTGCGCGCGGCCGAGCCCGAGACGCGCGCCGCCGCGGCGCGGGCGCTGGGCGAGGGCGCCGCGCCGCAACTGCGCGCGGTGCTGCTGGCGGCGCAGCAGGCCGAGACCGACGCCGGCGTGCGCGCCGACATCGCCACCAGCCTGCGCACGATCGAGCGGCGGCTGTTCTGGGGCGAGCTGGCCGGCCAGCTGTTCACCGGGCTCAGCCTCGGCTCGATCCTGCTGCTGGCGGCGCTCGGCCTCGCCATCACCTACGGCCTCTTGGGCGTGATCAACATGGCGCACGGCGAGCTGCTGATGGTCGGCGCCTACTGCACCTACCTGGTGCAGGGCCTCTACCGCAGTCATTTCCCGGCCGCGCTCGACTACTACCTGCTGGCGGCGCTGCCGGTGGCCTTCGGCGTCACCGCGCTGCTCGGCGTGGCGCTCGAGCGGCTGGTGATCCGCCACCTGTACGGCCGGCCGCTGGAGACCCTGCTGGCCACCTGGGGCATCAGCCTGGCGCTGATGCAGGCGGTGCGGGTGCTGTTCGGCGCGCAGAACGTCGAGGTGGCCAATCCGTCCTGGCTCAGCGGCGGCTGGCAGGCGCTGCCCAACCTGGTGCTGCCCTACAACCGGCTGGCCATCGTCGCCTTCGCCGCGCTGGTGCTGGCGGCGGTGTGGCTGGCGGTCAACCGCAGCCGGCTCGGCCTGTTCGTGCGCGCGGTCACCCAGCATCGGCCGATGGCGGCCTGCGTCGGCGTCGATACCGCGCGCATCGACATGCTGGCCTTCGGCCTCGGCTCCGGCATCGCCGGCCTGGCCGGCGTGGCGCTGTCGCAGATCGGCAATGTCGGGCCGGACCTCGGCCAGGCCTATATCGTCGATTCCTTCATGGTGGTGGTGCTGGGCGGCGTCGGCCAGCTGGCCGGCACGGTGCTGGCGGCGCTGGGCCTGGGCATGCTGGCCAAGCTGCTGGAACCGCAGATCGGCGCGGTGCTGGCCAAGATCGCCATCCTGCTGCTGATCGTGCTGTTCATCCAGAAGCGGCCGATGGGCCTGTTCGCCCTCAAGGGCAGGATGGTGGAACGATGAACGCCGCCGCTCCCCTCCACGCGATCGAAGGCGCGGCGCTGCCGCCGTCGGAGCCGGCGCCGCTGGGCCGCGGCGGCCGGCTGGCGGTGGCCGGCGCGCTGCTGATCCTGCTGGTGCTGCTGCCGCTGGCCAACCTCGGGCTGGCCGAGGGCCATCCGCTGCACCTGTCGACCACCAGCGTGGCGCTGGCCGGCAAGATCATGTGCTACATGATGGTGGCGCTGGCGCTGAACCTGGTGTGGGGCTACGCCGGCATCCTCTCGCTCGGCCACGGCCTGTTCTTCGCGCTCGGCGGCTACGCCATGGGCATGTACCTGATGCGCTCGATCGGCCGCGACGGCGTCTACCAGAGCGCGCTGCCCGACTTCATGGTCTTCCTCGACTGGAAGGCGCTGCCCTGGTACTGGGCCGGCACCGACCAGCTGTGGTACTGCGCGCTATTGGCGCTGGCCGTGCCGGGCCTCTTGGCGCTGGTGTTCGGCTACTTCGCCTTCCGCTCGCGCATCAAGGGCGTCTACTTCTCGATCATCACCCAGGCGCTCACCTACGCCGCCATGCTGCTGTTCTTCCGCAACGAGACCGGCTTCGGCGGCAACAACGGCTTCACCGACTTCAAGCGCATCGCCGGCTTCGCCATCGCCGCGCCCGGTACCCGGCTGGCGCTGTGCGTGCTCACCGGCCTCGCGCTGCTCGGCCTGGTGCTGTTCACCCGCCGGCTGGCCGGCTCCAAGTTCGGCCGGGTGCTCACCGCGGTGCGCGATGCCGAATCGCGGCTGATGTTCTGCGGCTACCAGCCGCTGCACTACAAGCTGGCGATCTGGACGCTGTCGGCGGTGATCTGCGGCCTCGCGGGCGCGCTCTACGTGCCGCAGGTCGGCATCATCAATCCGGGCGAGATGAGCCCGGCCAACTCGATCGAGATCGCGGTCTGGGTCGCGCTCGGCGGCCGCGGCACGCTGCTGGGGCCGCTGCTCGGCGCCGGCCTGGTCAACGGCGCCAAGAGCGTGTTCACCCAGGCCTTCCCCGAGCTGTGGCTGTTCTGCCTCGGCGCGCTGTTCATCGGCGCCACGCTGTGGCTGCCGGACGGCGTGGTCGGGCTGTGGCGGCGGCTGCGCCGCGGGGGCAAGCCATGAGCGAAAACACTGCCGTGGCCGACCGCGAAAGCGAGCCGGTCGGCTATGCCCGGCCCGTGGGCGAGGGCGTCGACGTCTCGCACGGGCCGATCCTCTACCTCGAGGACATCACCGTCAGCTTCGACGGCTTCCGCGCGCTCGACGCGCTGACGCTGACCATCGACGCCGGCGAGCTGCGCTGCGTGATCGGCCCCAACGGCGCCGGCAAGACCACGCTGATGGACGTGATCACCGGCAAGACCCGGCCCGACAGCGGCCGCGCCTTCTTCGGCCAGACGCTGGACCTGACCCGGCTGTCCGAGCCCGAGATCGCCCGCCGCGGCATCGGCCGCAAGTTCCAGAAGCCGACGGTGTTCGAACCGCTGACGGTGTTCGAGAACCTGGAGCTGGCGATGCAGGCCGACAAGCGGGCGCGCGCCAGCCTGCGCGCGCGGCTCGACGGCGCGGCGCGCGACCGCATCGCCGCCATGCTGGCGAAGGTCGACCTGCTGGCCCAGGCCGGCCGCCCGGCCGGTGCGCTGTCGCACGGCCAGAAGCAGTGGCTGGAGATCGGCATGCTGCTGATGCAGGAACCGAAGCTGCTGCTGCTCGACGAGCCGGTGGCCGGCATGACCGACCACGAGACGGCGCGCACCGCCGAACTGTTCCTCGAGCTGGCCGGCGAGCATTCGCTGATGGTGGTCGAGCACGACATGGACTTCGTCGCCCGGCTCGGCGGCAAGGTGACGGTGCTGCACGAGGGCCGGGTGCTGGCCGAGGGGGCGCTGGACGAGGTGCAGCGGGACGAGCGGGTGATCGAGGTCTATCTGGGGCGGTGAAACGTGAAAGGTGAAAAGTGAAACGTGAACCCCATCCCCCTCCCAACCTCCCCCTTGAAGGGGAGGAGTGGCGTAGCGAGGCATCCACGACCTGCGATCGTCATTGAGTCACCGCTCCCGCTCCCTCCCCTTCAAGGGGAGGGCCGGGGTGGGGATGGGGTTCACGTTTCACTTTTCACCTTTCACGTTTCACAGGGCTCCCACACATGCTCGAGATCGAAGACCTGCACCAGTACTACAGCGGCAGCCACATCCTGCGCGGGGTGAACCTGGCCGCGCCAGCCGGGCGCGTCACCGCGCTCTTGGGACGCAACGGCGTGGGCAAGAGCACGCTGCTCAAGGCGTTGCTGGGCCTGCTGCCGCTGCGCGGCGGCCGCATCCGCTGGCAGGGCGAGGACATCTCCGGCTGGCCGACCCATCGCCGCGTGCGCGCCGGCATCGGCTACGTGCCGCAGGGGCGCGACATCTTCGGCCGGCTGACGGTGGAGGAGAACCTGCGCATGGGCCTGGCCGGCCTGCGCGGCCAGGCGGCGCGGCAGGTGCCGGACGAGATCTACGCGCTGTTCCCGGTGCTGCGCGACATGCGCCGCCGGCGCGGCGGCGACCTGTCCGGCGGCCAGCAGCAGCAGCTCGCCATCGGCCGCGCGCTGGCGGCGCGGCCGCGCCTGCTGGTGCTCGACGAGCCGACCGAGGGCATCCAGCCGTCGATCATCAAGGAGATCGAGGCGGTGATCCGCCAGCTCGCGGCCGGCGGCGAGATGACCATCCTGCTGGTCGAGCAGTACTACGACTTCGCCGCCAGCCTGGCCGACCGCTACGCGGTGATGTCGCGCGGCGAGGTGGTGCGGCAGGGCGCGGGAGTGGAGATGCAGGACGAGGCGGTGCGGGGGCTGCTGGCGATATGAGGACAGGCGGGCGAATGGCTGGGCGTGACCATGCCATGCCGGAAGGCGGCGCGACCCCCCTCTCCCCCGGGAGAGGGCAGGGTGAGGGCGCGCCGGTTCAGGCATGGCTGCCGGTTCCAGCGTGCTGTCGTCAGCACTGGCAGTGATAGCCGAACTGGCGCTCCCTCAGCCCAACCCCTCTCCCGGTGGGAGAGGGGCTAAGTCTTCACGGCCGGCCGAACGCCATGCATATGCACCCACCTCTCGCGCCGTCCGCCTGGCGCGCCGAACTGAAACTCCGCTTCGAGCGCACCGACGGCCGCACGGTGCTGCGCCGGCGCGGCCAGCTCGGCCCGCTGGTGCTGCAGAAGCCGCTCTACCCGGAGGCGGGGCGGTCTGCCACGGTATCGTGCTGCATCCGCCCGGCGGCATCGCCGGCGGCGACCGGCTGGCGATCGAGGTCGAGGTGGCGGCCGGCGCCCACGCGCTGCTGACCACCCCGGGCGCGGCCAAGTGGTACGGCTCGATCGGGCCGCGCGCGCAGCAGTCGCTGCGGCTGGCGGTGGCGGCCGGCGCGGCGCTCGAATGGCTGCCGCAGGAGACCATCGTGTTCGACGGCGCGCTGGCCGATTCGACGGTCGAGATCGAGCTGGCCGAGGGCGCGCGGCTGGCCTGGTGGGAGCTGGTCTGCCTGGGCCGGCCGGCCGCCGGCGAGCGCTTCGAGCGCGGCGACTGGCGCCAGGCGCTGCGCATCACGCGGCCCGGCGGGGCGCCGCTGTTCGTCGAACGCGGCCGGCTGCGCGGCGGCGATCCGCTGCTGGCCTCGCCGGTGGGCCTGGCCGGCCTGCCGGTGCTGGGCACGCTGCTGGCGGCCGGCGAGATCGACGCCGACACGCTGGCCCGGCTGCGCGCGCTGCCGCGGCCGGACGGCGTGACGCTGGGCTGGACCCGGCTCGACGGCCTCGTCTGCCTGCGCGGCCTGGCGCCGCAGGCCGAGCCGCTGCGCGAGGCGTTCGCCGCGGCCTGGCAGGCGCTGCGGCCGCAGTTGCTGGGCCGGCCGCCGATCACGCCGCGGATCTGGCGGACATGAATGTGGAGTAGCTGTGGATATTTGTTATTCCCATCGACCGGCTCATCGCATGAGCGGCGGTCTCCCGGTAGGTCGGGCTTCATGCCCGACAGCGCGGTCGATCAAGGTCGCTGTCGGGCCTAGCGCCCGACCTATGGATCAGGTCTCCGTAGGCGCGGCTTCAGCCGCGAATGGTGGCGGTGCTGCTCCGGCCATTCGCGGCTGAAGCCGCTCCTACAGAGACGACGATGACGATGGATAAGAACGAGGAAGAGACCCGATGGAACTGACCCCGCGCGAGAAGGACAAGCTGCTGATCTTCACCGCCGGCCTGCTGGCCGAACGGCGCAAGGCCCGCGGCCTCAAGCTCAACTACCCGGAGGCGGTGGCCTACCTTTCGGCCGCGCTGCTCGAGGGCGCGCGCGACGGCCAGAGCGTGGCCGAGCTGATGCGCTACGGCACCACCCTGCTGAGCCGCGCCGACGTGATGGAGGGCGTGGCCGAGATGATCGCCGACGTCCAGGTCGAAGCGACTTTCCCCGACGGCACCAAGCTGGTCACCGTCCACCAACCGATCGCCTGAGGCCGCCATGATCCCCGGGGAAATGCAGGTCGCCGACGGCGACATCGAACTGAACGCCGGCCGGCCCACGGTCCGGCTGGCGGTGGCCAATACCGGCGACCGGCCGATCCAGGTCGGCTCGCACTACCACTTCTACGAGACCAACGCCGCGCTGGCCTTCGACCGCGAGGCCGCCCGCGGCTATCGGCTCGATATCGCGGCCGGCACCGCGGTGCGCTTCGAGCCGGGCCAGACCCGCACGGTCGAGCTGGTGGCGCTGGCCGGCGACCGCGTCGTCTACGGTTTCCAGGCGAAAGTGATGGGCAAGCTATGAAGATCTCGCGCCAGGCTTACGCCGAGATGTTCGGCCCCACCGTCGGCGACAAGCTGCGGCTGGCCGATACCGGGCTGTGGATCGAGGTCGAGCGCGACCACACGATCTACGGCGAGGAGGTGAAGTTCGGCGGCGGCAAGGTGATCCGCGACGGCATGGGCCAGAGCCAGCGGCTCGACGCCGAGGTGGCCGACACCGTGATCACCAATGCGCTGATCCTCGACTGGTGGGGCGTGGTCAAGGCCGACATCGGCCTCAAGCGCGGCCGCATCAGCGGCATCGGCAAGGCCGGCAACCCCGACATCCAGCCCGGCGTCGACATCGCCATCGGCGCCGCCACCGAGATCATCGCCGGCGAGGGGCTGATCGTCACCGCCGGCGGCATCGACAGCCATATCCACTTCATCTGCCCGCAGCAGATCGACGAGGCGCTGGCCAGCGGCGTCACCACCCTGATCGGGGCGGCACCGGGCCGGCCACCGGCACCAATGCCACCACCGTCACGCCGGGGCGCTGGCACATGGCGCGCATGCTGCAGGCGGCCGACGGCTTCCCGGTCAACCTCGGCTTCACCGGCAAGGGCAACGCCAGCCTGCCCGGCCCCTTGCGCGAGCAGGTCGAGGCCGGCGCCATCGGCCTCAAGCTGCACGAGGACTGGGGCACCACGCCGGCCGCGATCGACAACTGCCTGGCGGTGGCCGACGAGCTGGACGTGCAGGTGGCGATCCACACCGACACGCTCAACGAATCGGGCTTCGTCGAGACCACGCTGGCCGCCTTCAAGGGCCGCACCATCCACACCTACCACACCGAGGGCGCCGGCGGCGGCCACGCGCCCGACATCATCAAGGCCTGCGGCGAGCCCAACGTGCTGCCCTCGTCGACCAACCCGACGCGGCCCTACACGGTGAACACGCTGGACGAGCACCTGGACATGCTGATGGTGTGCCACCACCTCGACCCGGCCATCGCCGAGGACGTGGCCTTCGCCGAGAGCCGCATCCGGCGCGAGACTATCGCCGCCGAGGACATCCTGCACGACCTCGGCGCCTTCTCGATGATCTCGTCCGATTCGCAGGCGATGGGCCGGGTCGGCGAGGTGGTGATCCGCACCTGGCAGACCGCCGACAAGATGCGGCGCCAGCGCGGCCCGCTGGCCGAGGACGCCGCCGGCAACGACAACTTCCGCGCCCGCCGCTACATCGCCAAGTACACCATCAACCCGGCCATCACCCACGGCATCGCCCACGAGGTCGGCTCGGTCGAGGTCGGCAAGCTGGCCGACCTGGTGCTGTGGAAGCCGGCCTTCTTCGGCGTCAAGCCGAGCCTGGTGATCAAGGGCGGCATGATCGCGCTGGCGGCGATGGGCGACGCCAACGCCTCGATCCCGACGCCGCAGCCGGTGCACTACCGGCCGATGTTCGGCGCCTTCGGCGGCGCCATGGCGGCCACCTCGCTGACCTTCGTCTCGCAGGCGGCGCTGGCGGCCGGCGTCGGCGAGGCGCTGGGGCTGAAGAAGACGCTGAGCGCGGTGCGCGGCATCCGTGGCCTGGGCAAGGCCGATCTCAAGCTCAACACCTACTGCCCGCGCATCGAGGTCGATCCGCAGAACTACTTGGTGCGCGCCGACGGCCAACTGCTGCTGTGCGAGCCGGCGGACGTGCTGCCGATGGCGCAGCGCTACTTCCTGTTCTGAGTCTTTCGCCGAGGAAAACGCCCATGTGGTTGATCACCGAACGCATCCCCCCGCAGCCGCAGGCCGACGCCGAACTGGCGCTGCCGTTCGAGCTGCGCCAGAAGAGCCGGCTGCGCACCCGGCTGGCCGGCGGCGAGGAGGTCGGCCTGTTCCTCGACCGCGGCAGCGTGCTGCGCGGCGGCGACTGCCTGCGCGGCGAGGACGGCCGCGTGCTGCGCATCGTGGCGCGGCCCGAGGCGGTGCTCGAGGTGCGTTGCCGCGACGGCCGGGAGCTGGCGCGCGCCGCCTATCACCTGGGCAACCGCCACGTGATGCTCGAAGTCGGCCCCGACTACCTGCGCCTGCTCGACGACTACGTGCTGCGCGACCTGCTGGCGCAGCTCGGCGCCGAGCTGGTGGCGCTCGAGGCGCCGTTCGAGCCTGAGGCCGGCGCTTATGCCGGCACGCCGCATGCGCATGGCGAGAGCGAGTTCGTGCGCAAGCCGCGCATCCACGATTTCGCCCGCTGATGGCCGCCTCCGCGCTCGCGCTCGGCCAGTTGCTGCGGCTCGCCAGCCCGGCCTTGCCGGTCGGCGCCTACAGCTATTCGCAGGGGCTGGAGTGGGCGATCGAGGCCGGCACGGTGCGCGACGCGGCGACGGCCGAGCGCTGGATCGCCGACCTGCTGCAGCTCGGCCTCGCCCATTACGAACTGCCGCTGCTGGCCGCGCTGCAAGGTGCCTGGCAGGCCGGCGATGCGGCTGCCGCCCAGCGCCTCAACGACGACTGGCTGGCCAGCCGCGAGACCGCCGAGCTGCGCGCCGAGACGCTGCAGATGGGCTATTCGATGGCCCGCCTGCTCGAGGGCCTGCCCGACCTGCCGGCCGCCGCGCGCGAACGGGCGGCGCAGCTGCGGCGGCCGTGCTGGCCGGCGCTCTACGCGCTGGCCGCCGCGGCCTGGGGCCTGGACGGCGAGGCGGCGCGCGGCGCCTATCTGTGGAGCTGGCTGGAGAACCAGGTGATGGTGCTGATGAAGGCGCTGCCGCTGGGCCAGGCCGCCGGCCAGCAGCTGCTGTCGCGCCTGTTGCCGTTGCTGGCCGAAGCGGCGGCCGCGGCGCCGGCCGACGAGGACGACTGGCACAACCTGGCGCCGGGCTTCGCGCTGGCGGCCTGCCTGCACGAAACGCAGTACAGCCGGCTGTTCCGCTCATGAACCGCTCGTCGCCGCACCGGCGCGGCTTCGGCTGCCCTTGCCCGATCCCTGCACTGCATTCCGCCGTCGTCGCGACGGCCATCGAGGAGGACTACCCATGAACAAGACCCCGCTGCGCGTCGGCATCGGCGGCCCGGTCGGCTCAGGCAAGACCGCGTTGACGCTGGCGCTGTGCCGCGCCATGCGCGACGACTACGAGGTCGCCGCGGTCACCAACGACATCTACACCCAGGAGGACGCCGCCTTCCTGGTCAGCCACCAGGCGCTGCCGCCCGAGCGCATCCTCGGCGTGGAGACCGGCGGCTGCCCGCACACGGCGATCCGCGAGGACGCCTCGATCAACCTCGAGGCGGTGGCGCGGCTGCATGCGCGCTTTCCCGAGCTGGACCTGGTGTTCGTCGAATCGGGCGGCGACAACCTGGCCGCCACCTTCAGCCCGGAGCTGTCGGACCTGACGATCTACGTGATCGACGTGGCGGCCGGCGAGAAGATCCCGCGCAAGGGCGGTCCCGGCATCTGCAAGTCCGACCTGCTGATCATCAACAAGATCGATCTGGCTTTCCACGTCGGCGCCTCGCTCGAGGTGATGGACCGCGACGCGCGGCGGATGCGCGGCGAGCGGCCCTTCCTGTTCACCAACCTCAAGATCGGCCAGGGGCTGGAGCAGATCGTCCGCTTCATCGAGACGCGCGGGATGCTGGGCGGCGTCGATTCCGGCGGCTAGCCGCGCCACGCCCGTTCCGCTCGATTCGCCCCATCAAAACCAGGAGACACCGAACCATGCAGATCCGTCCGATCCACCTGCTTGCCGCCGCGCTCGCCGTGCCGGCGCTGGCCCACAGCGGCGGCGACCACGTCCACGGCTTCGCGGCCGGCTTCGCCCATCCCTTGCTGGGCTGGGACCACCTGCTGGCGATGTTCGCCGTCGGCGTCTGGTCGGCCCAGCACGGCGGCCGCCGCGTCTGGCTGCTGCCGGCCGCCTTCGTCGCCGCCATGGCGCTCGGCGGCGCGCTCGGCATGGCCGGCTACGCGGCGGGCTTCACCGAGACCGCCATCGCGCTCAGCGTGCTGGCGCTGGGCCTGGCGGTCGCGCTGGCCTGGCGGCTGCCGACCGGGCCGGGCCTCGCCGTTTGCGCCGCCGCCGCCGTGGTGCACGGCATGGCGCACGGCGCCGAGCTGCCGGCCGACGGCAGCCGCTGGGGCTACGCCGCCGGCTTCCTGCTGGCCACCGCCGGCCTGCACCTGGCGGGCATCGGCTTCGGCCGGCTCGACCCGGCGCACGGCCGCTGGCAGCGCGGCTTCGGCATGGTCGCGGCGGCCGCGGGCGGTTGGCTGCTGTTGGGTTGAGGGGGCTCAAGGCGCAATTGAATCGACGCTGCGCGCCTGTACGCCAAGGCGTGCAAGAGATGAACTGAAGGTCGACTCAGCGGCGCCCACCCTCTCCCCCGGGAGAGGGCAGGGTGAGGGAGCGCCCGCCGGGTACCGCTGGCCGTCCCGGCGACAGCGGCGCGTCGTCCGCCAAGCAGCGCCGAATCCCTCTACCGCAACTCAATCCTTAGCTGCGCGGCCGCACCCATTCACGTACGCTCGCCGCTTTTCCGCTCCAACCAAGAGGGAAAGCGATGAATCGAACCTGGCTGCTGCTCGCCGCGCTCGGCGGCTTCAGCGGCGTGGCGCTCGGCGCCTTCGCCGCCCACGGCCTCAAGGCCACGCTCACGCCCGAATACCTGGCGGTGTTCCAGACCGGCGTGCACTACCAGATGCTGCACAGCCTGGCCCTGCTGGCGCTGGCCGCGCTCGCGCCGCAGCTGGGCAGGCTCGGCGACTGGGCCGGCCGCGGCTTCGTGGCCGGCATCGTGCTGTTCTCCGGCAGCCTCTACCTGCTCACGCTCACCGCTACGCCCAAGCTCGGCATGGTCACGCCGATCGGCGGGCTGGCCTTGCTGGCCGGCTGGGCCTGCCTGTTCGCCGCCGGCTGGCGCTATCGCCGCTGAGGCGCATCGCACAGCGCCGCCAGCGCCTGGCCGAGCGCGGCGCGGTGCAGCGCGTCGAGGCCCTGCCGCTCGGCGCCGCGCAATGCGGCCGCGGCGGCCCGCTCGGCGCAATCGGCCTGCCGGCGCAGCGCTGCGGCCTCGGGCAGCGCGGCCAGCAGGCGGCCGTTGAGCTCGTCGATCGCCGGCCGCACCTCCTGGGCGAGATCCGGCTGCCGCGCCGGCGCTTCGCCGGCCTCGCGCCATTGCGCATGCAGGCCGGCCTGCACCGCCTTGTTGGCGGCGATCTGGCCGGCGAACACCTGCCCGGCCCAGCCGGCGTCGATGCCTGCCGCCGCCGCGTCGGCCACCGCGCGCTGCAGGACCACCCGCTCGCGCGCCGCATCCTCGATCGGCTGGCCGCTATGCCACTTGCTGGCCGCCACCAGGTCGGCCAGCCGCAGCCGGGCGGCGCTGAGGCCGGCCAGCGCGTCGAGCGCGCCATCGTCGGCCGCGAGGCAGGGCAGGGCGGACAGCAGGACGGCCAGCGGCCAGGACAGGTGGCGGATCGACATCGGGGATTCCTTTCGGTGCGGGTTGGGCGGCCTTGCCGTGGTCGGAGCGTCCCGGGAAGGCTCGGTTCCGGGCGTCGGCGCGGGTGGCCGCCTGCCCGAAATCTTCATCTATCCGAAACACCCTGCTCTTGAAATGGGCTAGGGTCGCCCATATCATTGGCACTCGTTAGCGATGAGTGCTAGCAGCAGACTTCAAGTCCTTGATTTGCCTGTTACGGCATTCGAACAGTACCCCCACAGGAGAAAACCATGAAGATTCGTCCCCTGCACGATCGCGTCGTGATCAAGCGCGTCGAAGCCGAAGAAAAAACCGCCTCGGGCATCGTGCTGCCGGGCAATGCGGCCGAGAAGCCCGACATGGGCGAAGTGGTCGCTGTCGGTACCGGCAAGCTGCTCGACAACGGCTCGGTCCGCGCGCTGCAGGTCAAGGCCGGCGACAAGGTGATCTTCGGCAAGTACAGCGGCCAGACCGTCAAGGTCGACGGCAACGAACTGCTGGTGATGCGCGAAGAAGACATCATGGGCGTCGTCGAGGCCTGAGTCGTCGCATTGCGATGACCCGTGCCGTCAGCGCACGCGCTATACCCCATATCCCGGCCCTTGCCCCTCGTAGAGGAAAGGGCGACGCGCCCGAAGGCGTGTCGGTGAAACAAATTTGGAGATTTGAAAATGGCAGCGAAAGAAGTCAAGTTCGGTGATTCCGCCCGCAGCAAGATGGTTGCCGGCGTCAACATCCTGGCCGATGCGGTCAAGGTGACCCTGGGCCCGAAGGGCCGCAACGTGGTGCTGGAGCGTTCGTTCGGCGCCCCGACCATCACCAAGGACGGCGTCTCGGTCGCCAAGGAAATCGAACTGAAGGACAAGTTCGAGAACATGGGCGCCCAGCTGGTCAAGGAAGTGGCTTCCAAGACCTCCGACATCGCCGGTGACGGCACCACCACCGCCACCGTGCTGGCCCAGGCCATCGTGAGCGAAGGCATGAAGTACGTGGCCGCCGGCTTCAACCCGACCGACCTCAAGCGCGGCATCGACAAGGCCGTCGTGGCCCTGGTCGCCGAGCTGAAGAAGATCGCCAAGCCGACCACCACCTCCAAGGAAATCGCCCAGGTCGGCTCGATCTCGGCCAACAGCGACGAAGACATCGGCCAGATCATCGCCAACGCGATGGACAAGGTCGGCAAGGAAGGCGTCATCACCGTCGAAGACGGCTCCTCGCTGGAAAACCAGCTCGACACCGTGGAAGGCATGCAGTTCGACCGCGGCTACCTGAGCCCCTACTTCATCAACAATCCGGAAAAGCAGATCGCTTCGCTGGACAACCCCTACGTGCTGCTGTTCGACAAGAAGATCAGCAACATCCGTGACCTGCTGCCGGTGCTCGAGCAAGTCGCCAAGTCGGGCCGTCCGCTGCTGATCATCGCCGAAGACGTCGAAGGCGAAGCGCTGGCCACCCTGGTGGTCAACACCATCCGCGGCATCCTCAAGGTCGTGGCCGTCAAGGCGCCTGGCTTCGGCGACCGCCGCAAGGCCATGCTGGAAGACATCGCCATCCTGACCGGCGGCACCGTGATCGCCGAAGAAGTCGGCCTGACGCTGGAGAAGGCCACCCTGAACGACCTCGGCCAGGCCAAGCGCGTCGAGATCGGCAAGGAAAACACCACCATCATCGACGGCGCCGGCGCCGAAGACGGCATCAAGGCCCGCGTGGCCCAGATCAACGCCCAGATCGAAGAAGCCACCAGCGACTACGACCGCGAGAAGCTGCAAGAGCGCAAGGCCAAGCTGGCCGGCGGCGTGGCCGTGATCAAGGTCGGTGCCGCGACCGAAGTCGAAATGAAGGAAAAGAAGGCCCGCGTCGAAGATGCGCTGCACGCCACCCGTGCCGCCGTCGAAGAAGGCATCGTGGCCGGCGGCGGCGTCGCCCTGCTGCGTGCCCGCGCCAACCTGGGCAAGGTCGAGACCAGCAACCACGACCAGGAACAGGGCGTGAAGATCGTGCTGAAGGCGATCGAAGCCCCGCTGCGCCAGATCGTGGCCAACGCCGGCGACGAGCCGAGCGTGGTCATCAACAAGGTGCTCGAAGGCAGCGCCAACTTCGGCTACAACGCCGCTACCGGCGAGTACGGCGACATGGTCGAGCAAGGCGTGCTGGATCCGGCCAAGGTCACCCGTTCGGCCCTGCAACACGCCGCTTCGGTCGCCGGCCTCTTGCTGACCACCGACGCGATGATCGCCGAACTGCCGAAGGACGACGCTCCGGCCGCCGGCGGCATGGGCGGCATGGGCGGCATGGACATGGGCATGTAAGCCCAGTCCCGCCCCGGGCCGTGCGCTCGCGCGCGGCCTCGGTGCCCGTCGTACGCGTTTCAGGCAAAGCGCCCCGATTGTTCGGGGCGCTTTGCTTTTCCGGGGCTTCAAATCTAGCTTGGATAAGGCCTGCAGACTGCCTTTATGCCGTTGGTGTGGGTAAACGGGGCGTTCGTCGGCAAGGTTGGTGGGGCGCCGGCGGGCTCGGTATCGTCGACGCTGGAAATGGGCCCGGCCCGATAAGTTCCCGCGGCGACAGGCGGGGTCGGCGGTCCGGCGCGTGAACAACAAGATGGCGAGACAGATGTCCTTCCCATTCATGACCATCGCTCGGCCCCGGAAGGGCGTCGGCCGGATCGCGGCGCCGGGGCGCCAGCGGGCGTTCAGCCTGATCGAAATGATGATGACGATCGGCCTGATCAGCATCGTGATGGCGATCTCGGCGCCCAGCCTCGTCACCATGATCCGCAACGCCCGCCTGAGCGGCGCCTCCGAGGAGCTGCTGACCAGCCTCCTGCTGGCCCGGGCCGAGGCGATCAAGCGCAATACGCTGGTGGTCGTCTGCAATTCGAGCGATCCCAACGCCGCCTCGCCGACCTGCAAGAGTTCGAGTCCGGACTGGAAGACCGGTTGGCTGATCTTCGTCGACAAGGACGCCAGCGGCGCCTTCGACACCGGCGATACCTTGCTGCGCGTCGGCGGCGGCATCAAGGGGCTCAGCTCGCTGACGCCCAACCCGACCGACCTCGTCAGCGTCAGCTTCCGCGGCCTGACGCTGGGTGCCGGCTCGGATCGCAAATTCACCTTCTGCGTGACCGGCGCGAACCAGCGCATCGTCACCGTCGACAAGACCGGGCGCAGCTACCGCAGCCTCGGCAGCGCCTGTACTTAGAGGGGATCACGGCCATGTACCGCCAGTCCGGCATCATGATGATCGAGGTGATGCTCTCCGTCCTGCTGATTTCGATCGGCATCCTCGGCGTCGCGTCGCTGCAGACCTATTCGCTCAGGAGCAACCAGAGCTCCTACTGGCGTTCGGTCGCCGCCGACCTCGCCAACGACATGGCCGAGCGCATCCGCGCCAACCGTTCGCCCAAGATCGTGCTGCGCGACGGCACCAGCGCGGTGGTGGACGAGAACAACAAGACGGTGGTGCTGCCGCCCGACTACGGCAAGCTCAAGTGCACGATCGCAACCGATACGGCCAAGACCATTTCCTGTGCCTGGGTGAGCGGCTACACCCCGCCGACCACTGCGGGAGGGGACATCGCCAAGGCGGACCTTGCGGCCTGGATGACGCTGGCGCGCGCCAGCCTGCCGATGGGCAGCACCGGCGGCGCGATCGTCTGCCGCGCTTCATCCGACGATTCGCCCACCGGCACCAGCCCGGTGCTCGATCCGAGCGACAGCAACTTCGCCACCAAGACCGGCTGCCTGTCGCCGAGCGCCGGCACCTACAGTGCCGCGCCCTACGTCATCAAGGTCTGGTGGCAGGACATCCGGCCGGCGCGCGGCGAGAGCACCGCCAGCGATACTTCGGCCACCCTGCTGCTCTACTCGACCACGATCTAGGCCGCCATGAAAAAGCAACTCGGTTTCACCATCGTCGAGCTGATGATCGGCCTGAGCCTGGGCCTGGTGCTGGCCATGGGCGTGGCGGCCATCTACGTGCAGACCGGCAAGTCGCGGACCATGCAGGCTTCGCTGAACCGGCTCAGCGACGACGGCCATTACGCGCTCGAGACCTACAAGCGGATGATCACCCAGTCGGGCTTCCGGGTCTGGGCCAGCACCGGCGACTCGAAGGGCAACATGAAGCTGGCTACCGCGTTTCCGGCCAGCACGCCGTTCGCCGCCAGCGAGACCTTGCGCACCGATACGGTAAGCGGCGTCAGCCTGCTGAACGTCCGCTTCAAGGGCGACAGCAGCAAGAACGTGATCCGCTGCGACAAGAACGAGGGCAACGATACCAACTACCCGTTCCTGACGACCGAATCGACCACCTACAGCTTCAGTCTCTACAAGAGCGGCAGCAGCCTGATGTGCAAGCGCTACGGCGTCGACGCCAGCGCGCAGTCGATCGTCGACAACGTGGTCGATTACAGCCTGTCGTTCGGAGAGGACACCTCCGCCACGCCCGACCAGATCGTCGACGCCTACAACGCGACCATCTCCGCCGGCAAGTGGGTCAATGTCTACGCCGTGCGCCTGTGCCTCGTGCTCAAGACCGACAGCACGACGGTGCTCGACCAGGCGATGAGCTACCAGAAGTGCGACGGCACGAGCGCCACGGCGACCGACAAGGCGATGTACCGCACCTTCGTCAGCACGATGCAGCTGCGAAACCATTTCGAATAGGTGTGCCATGAGACGGCGATACGACGCGAACGAAGACGGCTTCGTTCTGATTACCAGCCTGGTGTTCCTGGTGGTGCTGACCAGCGTGGTCATCTACTCGATCCGCGGCGCGACGATCTACGAGCGTTCCGCCAGCAACAGCCGCAACCATAGCCAGGCCTTCCAGGCCGCCGAATACGCGCTGCTGCAGGCACAGGGCCGGCTGGTCAGCCCGCCGGCCGACGATGGCTCCAGCAACTGCGTGGGCGGCCTGTGCGGCACCGCCGCCAATACCTCCAGCTTCACCACGGCGTCGTACTGGCTGGCCTCTTCCTCGAACAAGGACAAGAGCTGCGCGGTCAACGGCGCGTGCAACGTGGGCGGCAGCGCGGCCAAGGCCGAGGTGCCGAACGTCGGCGAGCAGCCACGCTACATCCTGAAGAAGCTGACGCCGGGAACCGACAGCCAGACCAGTTGCGATTACTACGAAGTCACGTCGTTCGGGACCGGGGCAGCGCCGAAAGCGCCGTCGTCCTGCGGGCGATCGTCAAAACGTGCATGAGCTGAAGCGGTAAAGGAAACATCATGTCCAAATCCATTCGCTGGGCGCTGGTGCTGCCCGCCCTGCTGCTGCCGCTCGCGCTCCAGGCCGCGACGATCACCCAGACCGATCGCGATCCCTATCGGCCGCTGTCGGTGACCAGCACGATCCCTTCGTTCAACATGCTGGTGCTGGAGCGCGACTACAAGCTCTGGATGGCGGCCTACAACGATGCGTCGGCGCTGCTGGAGAAGGAGGCCGACGGCAGCACCGCGCTGATCGACGTCGGCTACAAGGGCTACAAGGTGATCGACTCGACCAAGGGCTCGGTCAAGGGCAACTTCCGGATCGACTACTACGGGCTGTTCGATTCGTACAAGTGCTACACCTACGCCTCGGGCATGTTCTCGCCGTCGAGCACCACCACCGACAAGACCTGCTCGGGCAAGTGGAGCGGCGACTTCCTCAACTACATGACGACTTCGCGCATGGATGCGTTGAGCCGCGTGCTGTACGGCGGCAACCGCTATACCGACAGCGCGACCTCGACCGTGCTGCAGCGCGCCTACATCCCAGCAACTCCAATACCTGGGGCAAGGAATACACCAGCGTGGCCGTCGACGGCTACGACATCAGCAAGTACACGCCGCTGAGCGTGCCGGCCAGCGGCAAGCGCCACCTGTTCGTCAACGTGACGCCGACCGACAGCACCGGCGGCATCTCCAACGCGCCGATGCTCAAGCTGCTGAAGGATCGGCAGGAGCGGATCTGGGAATGGACCGCCAAGGAAGTGCCGGTCAGCGGCAACACGATCGACAATTCGGCCTATGGCGGCGGCGACGCGGTGGACGTCAGCAGTTCGATCACCTCGTATACGGTCCGGGTCGAAGTCTGCAAGTCCGGCATGCTGGAGGACGAGTGCGTCACCTATACCAACAAATCCACCGGCGCCAAGAGCTATAAGCCGACCGGCCTGTTGCAGCAGTACGGTTCCTGCGACCGCATGCGCTTCGGCCTTCTGACCGGCAGCTATTCGAACAACGACAAGGGTGGGGTGCTGCGCAAGAACATCGGCCTCTTGACCGACGAGATCAAGACCGACGACGGTACCTTCAACTACAGCACCAACGGCATCATCGCGACGATCAGCAAGCTGCGGCTGCAGGGCTGGGCCAACGACAGCTATGGCAGCGCCAGCTGGGTCTACAACCCGCTGGCCGAGATGCTGTACGAAACGATGCGCTATTACTCGGGCGCGGCCTCGCCGACCTCGACCTTCAAGACCGACACGCTGGGCGCCGGCCTGACCGCGCCCAGCGCGTCCGGCGCCGCGTCCGGCTGGCCTGCGGGCCTGCCGGAGCCGACCTGGGTCGATCCCTACGCCGTCGCTACCTCCGACGCCAGCCTGAAGAAGGCCAAGCCCTTCATCACCGTGATCTCGGACGTGACGCCGTCGAAGGACGGCGACAACCTGGGGACCACGATCGGCGGCCTGACCTTCGACAGCTCCAGCCTCGGCACTTCGCTGTGGACCACCGAGTTCGGCGGTTCGAAGAGCGTGCTGGTCTCCGACGGTTCGCAGCCGGTGCAGCAGACCCTGTCGAGCTTCAACAGCATCGCCAACCTGGCCGAAGAGCCGCGGCTGGGCGGCACCTACAAGTCGGTGATGGTCGGCCAGTTCGGCCGCAACAACGGCCTGATCTCGACCAACACGGCGCTGCGCATCGGTACCTACGCGGTCGCGCTGTCCTCGCCCAACCCGACCATCGAGTTCACGCTCAAGGGCCGCCGCATCGTGGTGACGCCGTTCGCCAAGAGCACCAACGGCAACGGCAACAAGTACGTCGGCTTCTTCATCGACAAGATCTACAACGTGTCCGGCTTCCCGACCGATTCGAGCCAGAATGGCGGCCGGCCGATCTACAAGATCCGCGTCAGCTTCTCCGATACCGACGTCGGTTCGGGCGACGATGACATGGACGCGATCGCCTACTACACCGTCAGCGTGAACGCCGACGATACCTTCACCGTCGCGGTCGATTCGATCTTCGCGGCCGGCGGCGGCACCCAGCACATGGGCTATGCCATCAACGGCACCAATACCTCGGCGGACAAGGCTTATCTGGTGGTGCGCGATTGCGATACCGCCAACCTCGATTCGGCGACCTCGGCATCGAGCGCGACGACGGCGACCATCCGCAATACCGACGAATCCACCCAGAAGTGCAACTACTCGAGCCGCCGGCGCAGCTGGTCAGGCAATAGCGACGTCGATATCGCCGGGCTCGACAGCCCGCCCACCAGCGGCACGCCGACCTATCCGAACACCACCGGCGTCAATTCCAGCGGTACGAAGAACCTGGCGCGCAAGCTGCCGCTGTCGAGCAGCAAGACCTTCACGGTGGACAATTCTTCGAGCTCGATCCTGACCGACCTGGAAAACCCGCTCTGGTACCTGGCCAAGTACGGCGGCCCCAACCAGCCGCCCACCAGCGGCACGCCGGACAGCTACTTCCTGGTGAACAGCCCGCTCAAGCTGAAGGAACAGCTGAGCAAGGCCTTCGCCGACCAGGACGGCAAGGCCCAGAAGCAGGCCCAGGTCGGCGCCGGCGGCGTCAGCAGCTCGAGCGACACCGGCACCATCGTGTACGAGGCGTCCTACGTGGCGACCAACTGGTCCGGCAACCTGACCGCCTACATCAAGCAGAAGGATACCGGCGCGCTGACCACGCTGTGGTCGAGCTCCGCTTCCGACAAGCTGCTGACCCCGGCCAACCGCGTGCTCCTGACCAGCAAGAGCGATACCCGTGGCGGTGTCGCGTTCGAGTACGGCAACCTGTCCTCGGCTCAGCAGGCGCTGCTGAACAAGGACGGCAGCGGTACGCTCGACTCGCTCGGTTCCCAGCGGGTCAGCTATCTGCGGGGTTCCAAGGCGCAGGAAGGCCTGAGCTCGCCGCTGTTCCGCACTCGCGAGCAGATCGGCAGCACGACGACGCAGAGCAACTACTACGGCGACATCCTCGACTCCAGCCCCTACTACATCAGCGGCGTGGACCCGGCCTACCGGGCCGGCGAGTCGGGCTTCACCACCTTCGGTACGGCTTACTCCACGCGCACGCCGGTCGTGTATTTCGGTGCCAACGCCGGCGTGTTCCACGGCCTCAACGCCACTCAGGACACCGACGACAAGGGCAAGGAGATGCTGGGCTACGTGCCGAACATGGTCTACAGCAAGCTCAGCAAGCTGACCAGCCAGTCCTACGGCCACGAGTACTACGTGAACAGCCGGCAGGCCTCGGTCAACGACGTGCAGATCGAGAACGGCTGGTCCGGCAGCGGCACGCTCAAGTGGTCGACCCTGGCGGTCTCGGCCGCGGGTTTCGGTGCCAAGGGGCTGTTCGCGCTGGACGTGACCGACCCGTCCTCGTTCAACGTCGCCAACGCGTCGAAGATCGTGCGCTGGGAGTTCACCAGCGACGACGACGCCGACATGGGCTACATGGTCGGCATCCCATTGATCCTGAAGACCAACGACGGCAAGTTCCGCGTCATCACCGGCAATGGCTACAACAGCACGAACGGCAAGGCGGTGCTCTACCTGCTCGATGCGAGCGGACCGTCCTCGACCACCGGCTGGACCAACCGCTACGTGAAGATCGACGTGGGCGTCGGCGACACGACCGATCCGAACGGCCTGTCGGCACCGTCCTATGGCGACCTCAACATCCTGGCCGCCGAAGGGCGGCCGGCAACGGCGCCGTCGACGTGATCTATGCCGGCGACCTGTACGGCAACGTGTGGAAATTCGATCTGCGCAGCAGCAATCCGAGCGAATGGGGCGTGGCCAAGCTGAACGGGGTCAAGCAGCCGCTGTTCACGACCGCGACCTACAACTCCAGCAATGTCCGCACCGGCGGCCAGCCCATCATCGCCGCACCGGTGGTGCTCAAGCATCCGACCCAAGGGACCGTCACGCTCAAGGACGGCGTGCCGGAGACGCTGACCGGCGTGATGGTGATGTTCGGTACCGGCAAGTTCCTCGGCGATTGCGACGTCAGCAATACCTGTCCCAAGGAAGACGCGATCAACAGCTTCTACGGCATCTGGGACCAGGACAAGCCGGTAGTGAAGTCGAAGCTGCTGCAGCGCAGCTACAAGTACTACACGCAGGCCACGCTCGATGCGGCGTACGGGACCGGCAAGGTCAGCGTCGACGATGCGGGCGGCTTCGTCTACATCGATAGCAAGTGCGGCAGCAGCGACTGCGCGATCGACTGGGCCACACAGAGCGGCTGGTACATGAACCTGGTCGACCAGCAGAACAACACCGGCAACGGTACCCGCCTGGTCGGCGAGCCGCGCTACGTCAACGCCCAGAACCTGCTGATCTTCGACGTGATGAACCTGTCGTCGTCGTCGGCGAGCTCGGTCAACGGCACCGAAGTCTGCAGCGCGCAGGCGATCAATACCGTCATCGCGCTCAACTACGCCGACGGCGGTAGCCAGAGCAGTGCGGTGCAGGCGACGATCAAGGGGACGTCGATCAAGAACGCCGGCTATACCGTCAGCCGCAGCCTGCCCAACGGCTCGCGTTCGATCGCCAGCGACATCGTGGTGACCGGGGTCGGCGATACCAACGATGCGGGCAAGAACTACGGCGTCAAGAAGGGCAGGGCGGCTGTTCGGAGAACTGCACCGATGCGACCGACTGCCGCAAGCTGTGCAAGAATCGGACGGTGACTCAAATCAACTGGCGCGAAATCATCCAGTGATTCCGGGTATGTACATGGCGGTGGACGGCCGGCTATGCCGGCCAGGCCGCCGATGACGGGCTGCGAGCCGGGTAGATCCGGACGGGAAGGCGGGAAGGTATGAAGAAGTCGGCGGGGTTCACTTTGCTGGAGCTGATGATAGTAGTGGCCATCATGGGCATCCTGTTCGCGATCGCGCTGCCGGTCTATTCGAACTACACCTACAAGGTGCGGAAGAACGACGTGCAGGCGGTGCTGCTGCAGAACGCCCAGATCATGGAGCGCTACTACACCGCCAACAACAAGTATTCCTGCGATGCGGACACGGTCGGCCTGATCAAGGAAGCGCCGGTCGATGGCAGCAGCAAATACTACTCGATCGATTTCGACGTGGATGGCTCGACGGCGTCCTGCAGCGACGAGGCCTATCGCCTGATCGCCAAGCCCAAGAACCAGCAGAAGCGCTACGGCGACAATAACGACTTCCTGACGCTCGATTCCGCAGGCCGGCGGAAATGGGATGCCGATCACGACGGCACGATGGAAGACAACGAAACGAGCTGGTAAGCGCCCGGACGCCGCCGTTCATTCGGCGGTCGGATCGCAAATCCGGAGCAGGATCTGCTCGAGGAACAATAAGAATGCCCCGCAATGCGGGGCATGTTTTTTGGGCCGGATACTGGACCAAGGCCGCCTTACAGCTGCGGATTGACCCGCTCCGTCCCGCTGCACAGCTTGTTCAAGGCCGACAGGTAGGCCTTGGCCGAGGCGACGATGATGTCGGTGTCGGCGCCCTGGCCGTTGACGATATGTCCGTCGCGCGACAGCCGCACGGTCACCTCGCCCTGGCTGTCGGTACCGCTGGTGACGGCATTGACCGAGTACAGCAGCAGGTCGGCGCCGCTGGCCGCGACCGCCTCGATGGCCTTGAAGGTCGCGTCGACCGGGCCGGAGCCGAGCGCGTCGATCGGCTTCTCGCTGTCGAAATCCTTGATCACCAGGTGGGCGGCAGGTTGCTCGCCGGTTTCCGATACCACCTTGAGCGACACCAGGCGGAAGCGGTCGATGGCCGGATCGTTGTCGGTACCGGCGAACAGGGCGACCAGGTCTTCGTCGAAGATTTCCCGCTTCTTGTCGGCCAGCTCCTTGAAGCGCGCGAAGGCGTTGTTCAGCGCTTCCTCGCTCTCGGGCGAGATGCCGAGCTCGTGCAAGCGCGAGCGGAAGGCATTGCGCCCCGACAGCTTGCCCAGCGTGAGCTTGTTCTGGGTCCAGCCGACCGATTCGGCCGACATGATCTCGTAGGTCTCGCGGTGCTTGAGCACGCCGTCCTGGTGGATGCCCGATTCGTGGGCGAAGGCGTTGGCGCCGACCACGGCCTTGTTCGGCTGCACCGGGTAGCCGGTGATGCCGGAGACGAGCTTGGAGCTCGGCACGATCTGGGTGGTGTCGATGCGGGTCTCTAGGTCGAACACGTCGCGGCGGGTCCGCACCGACATCACGATCTCCTCGAGCGCCGCATTGCCGGCCCGCTCGCCCAGGCCGTTGATGGTGCACTCGACCTGGCGCGCGCCGCCGAGCACGGCCGCCAGCGAGTTGGCGACCGCCATGCCGAGGTCGTTGTGACAGTGGGCGGACCAGATCACCTTGTCCGAACCCGGCGTGCCGGCGATCAGCTGGCGGAAGAATTCGGTGGTCAGGTAGGGCACGGCATAGCCGACGGTATCGGGCACGTTGATGGTGCGCGCGCCGGCCTGGATCACCGCGTCGAAGATGCGGCAGAGGAACGCGGGCTCGGAGCGCAGCGCATCCTCGGCCGAGAATTCGACGTCGTCGGTGTATTCGCGCGCCAGCTTCACCGCCGCCACGGCGGCCTCGACCACCTGGTCGGGATGCATGCGCAGCTTCTTCTCCATGTGGATCGGGCTGGTGGCGATGAAGGTGTGGATGCGGCCGCGGGCCGCCGGGGCGATCGCGGCGCCGGCGGCGCGGATGTCGCGCTCGTTGGCGCGCGCCAGCGAGCAGATGGTGGATTCCTTCACGACTTCGGCGATCGCATGGATCGCCTCGGCGTCGCCCGGGCTCGCCGCGGCGAAGCCGGCCTCGATGATGTCGACGCCCAGCTTCTCGAGCTGGCGTGCGATGCGGATCTTCTCGTCCTTGGTCATCGACGCGCCAGGGCTTTGCTCGCCGTCGCGCAGGGTGGTGTCGAAGATGTACAGCCGCTCGCTCATGATGCGTCTCCAGTACGATGTTTTCGAGTAATGAAACAGCCGCCGGGCCTGGGGCCGGGCGGCTGCTTGTATGCTGTGGCGATGGATTCGGCGCGTTCGGCGCGAGAAACGTTACAGCGGCCCGGCGAGGTCGGTCTCGGCGCGTAGTAGCGGGAAGCGGGGGCTGGAACGAGTCATGCATCGAGAGTAAGAGCCGGTCCGACCTGCGTCAAGCCTTCTGCGCCGGCCGGAAATAGGACCATGCCGCGTGCGCGTAGCCGGACAGGCCATACAGCACGAACAGGGCGAACAGCGCCACCGGCGGGCTGGCGGCGATGGCCACCAGCACGAACAGGATGGGCAGCAGGACGAAGAACGGCACCGTCTTGCGTACGTTCAGCTCCTTGAAGCTGTAGTAGCGGATATTGCTGACCATGGTCAGGCCGGCGAAGGCGGTGATCGCCAGCGCCGACCAGCGCAGCGCCGGCCCGCTCCATTCCATCTCGAGCGAGACCCAGACGAAGCCGGCCACCAGCGCGGCCGCGGTCGGCGAGGGCATGCCCTGGAAGAAGCGCTTGTCGGCCACCTCGAGCTGGGTGTTGAAGCGCGCCAGCCGCAGCGCGGCGGCGGCGCAATAGATGAAAGCGACGATCCAGCCGAGCTTGCCGAAGCCGAGCAGCATCCATTCGTAGGCGACCAGGGCCGGCGCGACGCCGAAGGAGACCATGTCCGACAGCGAGTCGAATTCGGCGCCGAAGGCGCTCTGGGTATGCGTCATGCGCGCCACGCGGCCGTCCATGCCGTCGAGCACCATGGCCACGAAGATGGCCACCGCCGAATATTCGAAGCGGTGGTTCATGGCCTGCACGATGGCGTAGAAGCCGCTGAACAGCGCCGCCAGGGTGAAGCTGTTGGGCAGCAGGTAGATGCTCTGTCGGCGCAGGTCGAGCTTGCGCTTGGCAGTCGGGTACATGGAAGCCTCGTGTGGAATGGGCCGGGCGGCACGGGCGTGGAGTGCGGGCAGGGCGCCCGCCGGGCCGACGATTCTAACCGAGGCCGGGTTGCGGTGTCTTTGCCGCGCGCCCCTGGCGGGGCTTGCGTTAGAATCGCCAGCTCGTCATTTTTCCGGGTGCGATCGTGTCCGAATCGACCATGTCCGAGCGGCTGTTTGTCCTGATGCAGCACCTGATGCCCAAGCTGGCGATCACCCGCGCGATGGGCGCGCTGGCCAGCCAGTCCGACGGTCCGCTGAGCCGCTGGATGATCCGCCGTTTCGCCGCCCGCTACGGCGTGAACATGGCCGAGGCGGCCGAGCCGGACCTGGCGCGCTATTCCAGCTTCAACGACTTCTTCACCCGCGCGCTGCGCGCCGATGCGCGTCCGCTGGCCGACGCGGCGCTGGTCTGCCCGGTCGACGGCGCGATCAGCCAGTTCGGCCGCATCGACGGCGACCAGATCTTCCAGGCCAAGGGCCACGCCTATTCGACCACCGCCTTGCTCGGCGGCGATGCCGCGCTGGCGCGCGAGTTCGAAGGCGGCAGCTTCGCCACCATCTACCTGAGCCCGCGCGACTACCACCGCATCCACATGCCCTGCGACGGCCGTCTGCTGCGCATGATCTACGTGCCCGGCGCGCTGTTCTCGGTCAACCCGGCCACCGCGCGCGGCGTGCCGGGCCTGTTCGCCCGCAACGAGCGGGTGGTCTGCCTGTTCGAATCCGATGCCGGTCCGTTCGTGCTGGTACTGGTCGGCGCGACCATCGTCGGCAGCATGGCCACGGTCTGGCACGGCGTGGTCAATCCGCCGCGGCACGATGCGATCCAGAGTTGGGACTATGCCGACCGCCGGATCGTGCTCAAGCAGGGCGAGGAAATGGGGCGCTTCCTGCTCGGTTCCACCGTGGTGCTGCTGTTCCCGAACAGCCGCTGCGCTTCAATGCCGACTGGGCGCCGGCCCACGCCGTGCGCATGGGCGAACGCATGGCCGATCGGCCGTAGCGGGCCGGCCCCGTCCGGCGACGACCACGGACCGCGGTGCGGCCGGGCCGAAGCCCGGCCTGCCGTTCGATCCAAAGAAAAAAGCCGGCGGATGCCGGCTTTTTTCTTGTGCGCCGCCGCAAGGGCAGCCGCCACGCTCAGTTCTTGCTTTGGTCGACCAGTTTGTTGGCCTTGATCCACGGCATCATGTCGCGCAGCTTCTCGCCGACCACCTCGATCGGGTGCTCGGCGGTCAGGCGGCGGCGTGCCGTCATCGACGGGTAGTTGGTGCGGCCTTCGAGGATGAACATCTTGGCGTATTCGCCGGTCTGGATACGCTTGAGCGCATTCTTCATGGCGGCGCGCGACTGCTCGTTGATGACCTCGGTGCCGGTCACGTACTCGCCGTACTCGGCGTTGTTCGAGATCGAGTAATTCATGTTGGCGATGCCGCCCTCGTACATCAGGTCGACGATCAGCTTGAGCTCGTGCAGGCACTCGAAGTAGGCCATCTCGGGCGCATAGCCGGCTTCGGTCAGCGTCTCGAAGCCCATCTTCACCAGCTCGACCGCGCCGCCGCACAGCACGGCCTGCTCGCCGAACAGGTCGGTCTCGGTCTCTTCGCGGAAGTTGGTCTCGATCACGCCGCCCTTGGTGCCGCCGTTGGCCGCAGCGTAGGAGAGGGCGATGTCGCGCGCCTTGCCCGACTTGTCCTGGTGCACCGCGATCAGCGAGGGCACGCCGCCGCCCTGCTTGTAGGTCGAGCGCACGGTGTGGCCCGGGCCCTTGGGCGCGACCATGATCACGTCGAGGTCGGCGCGTGGCACGATCTGGTTGTAGTGGATGTTGAAGCCGTGGGCGAAGGCCAGCGCGGCGCCCTGCTTGATGTTCGGCTCGACGTCGCGCTTGTAGACCTCGGGCTGGCTCTCGTCCGGCAGCAGGATCATGACGACGTCGGCGCCCTTGACCGCCTCGGCCACTTCCTTGACCACCAGGCCGGCGGCCTCGGCCTTGTTCCAGGACGCGCCGTCGCGGCGCAGGCCGATGGTCACGTCGACGCCGGAATCCTTCAGGTTCAGCGCATGGGCATGGCCCTGCGAGCCGTAGCCGACGATGGTGACCTGCTTGCCCTTGATGAGGGAGAGGTCGGCGTCTTTGTCGTAGAAAACTTTCATGTTCAAAACTCCTGTGAGGGGTGAGGTGCGAGGTGTGAGGTGGGGAGCGCAACTCCTCACACCTCACGCCTCACGCCTGACTAGATTTTCAGAATGCGTTCGCCGCGCCCGATGCCCGAGGCGCCGGTGCGGACGGTTTCGAGGATCAGCGTGCGGTCGACCGCCTCGATGAAGGCGTCGAGCTTGGCGCTTTCGCCGGTCAGCTCGATGGTGTAGGTCTTCTCGGTCACGTCGACGATGCGGCCGCGGAAGATGTCGTTCATGCGCTTCATCTCCTCGCGGTCCTTGCCGGTGGCGCGGACCTTGATCAGCATCATCTCGCGCTCGACATGGTCCGATTCGTTGAGGTCGATCACCTTGACCACTTCGATCAGCTTGTTGAGCTGCTTGGTGATCTGCTCGATCACATCGTCCGAACCGCTGGTGACGATGGTCATCCGCGACAGCGTCGCGTCCTCGGTGGTCGATACCGTCAGCGAATCGATGTTGTAGCCGCGGGCCGAGAACAGCCCCACCACGCGGCTCAGCGCGCCTGCCTCGTTCTCGAGCAGGACGGAAAGAATGTGTCGCATCGCTCTGTCCTCCTCAGCTCAGGTTGCCGTAGTCGCGTTCCTTGGCGACCGGGCCGTGTTGCAGGTTGCGCATGTGCGGCGGCAGATCCATCTGGTTCAGGCCGCGGCCGTTCTGCACCATCGGGAAGACGTTTTCCTTCTGGTCGGTGATGAAGTCCATGAACACCAGCCGTTCCTTGAGCTTCATCGCCTCGCGCAGCGCTGGCTCGACGTCGGCCGGCCGCTCGATCTTCATGCCGACGTGGCCATAGGCCTCGGCCAGCTTCACGAAGTCGGGCAGCGCGTCCATGTAGGACTCGGAGTAGCGGTTGCCGTAGAAGAACTCCTGCCACTGCCGGACCATGCCGAGGTAGCGGTTGTTCAGATTGATGATCTTCACCGGCACGTGGTACTGCTTGCAGGTGGAGAGCTCCTGGATGTTCATTTGGATCGAGGCCTCGCCGGTGATGCAGGCGACCGTCGCGTCCGGGTTGGCGAGCTGCACGCCCATCGCGGCCGGCAGGCCGAAGCCCATGGTGCCGAGGCCGCCGGAGTTGATCCAGCGGCGCGGCTTGGCGAACTTGTAGTACTGCGCCGCCCACATCTGATGCTGGCCGACGTCGGAGGTCACGAAGGCTTCGCCGCCGGTCACCTCGTACAGCTTCTGCACCACGAACTGCGGCTTGATGATCTCGCTGTCCATGTCGAACTTGAGGCAGTCGTGGCCGCGCCATTCGTCGAGTTGCCGCCACCAGCTCGCCAGCACGTCGGCATTGGGCCGGGTGCCGTTCTGCTTGAGCAGCGCGATCATCTCGTCGAGCACGTCGCGCACGTTGCCGACGATCGGGATGTCGACCTTGACGCGCTTGGCGATCGAGGACGGATCGATGTCGATGTGGACGATCTTCTTCGGCGAGGACAGGAAGTGCGAAGGCACCGACACCACGCGGTCGTCGAAGCGCGCGCCGACCGCGATCAGCACGTCGCAGTGCTGCATCGCCATGTTCGCTTCGTACAGCCCGTGCATGCCCATCATGCCGAGGTTGAGCGGATCGGCGCCGGGGAAGGCACCGAGGCCCATCAGCGTATTGGCGGCCGGCACGCCGAGCATGCGGACCAGCTCGCCGACCTGGCGCTCGGCATTGGCCAGCACCGCGCCGCCGCCGATGTAGATCAGCGGACGCTTGGCGTCGCACAGGAGGTTGATCGCCTTCTTGATCTGGCCCGGGTGGCCCTTGGTCGGCGGATTGTAGGAGCGCAGGCTGACGGTCTGCGGATAGTTGAACTCGGTCCGCGCCAGCGTCACGTCCTTCGGGATGTCGACCACCACCGGGCCGGGACGGCCGGTCGTGGCGATATGGAAGGCCTTCTTGATCGCCGGGGCGAGCTCGCGCACGTCCTTGACCAGGATGTTGTGCTTCACGCAGGGCCGCGTGATGCCGACCATGTCGACTTCCTGGAAGGCGTCGAGGCCGATGGCCGGCGTCGCGACCTGGCCGGAGATGACCACCAGCGGGATCGAGTCGAGATAGGCGGTGGCGATGCCGGTGATCGCGTTGGTCGCGCCAGGGCCGGAGGTGACCAGCGCCACGCCGACCTTGTGGCTGGAGCGGGAATAACCGTCGGCGGCGTGCACGGCGCCCTGCTCGTGGCGCACCAGCACGTGCTTGAACTTGTCTTGCTTGAAAATCGCGTCGTAGATTTCGAGAACCGCGCCGCCCGGGTAGCCGAAGACGAATTCGACGCCTTCTGCTTCGAGACAACGGGTAACGATTTCCGCACCGGAAATTTCCATGATGTCTTCCTCGGTAAAGGGGACATAAAACAGCCCGCCGGTTCGTGTGGCCGACGGCCTTGTTCGCGGAGGCATCCCGTGCGTCTGCACGAGCGGGTCCGGGCATCCGGCGCCCTCTACGGGGCGACGAACCGCCGAACCGTTACCGGAACGACCGCGGCATGACTGAGCATGCCAAGCCAACTTGCAACGAATTCAGTGGACTGCAACCAATGCAGCGGAAAAGCCTGATAGGACTTTCGAAACGGCATGCGATGCATGCCGGAGCCATTCGGGCCGTCGCCTCGATGCGCTTGTGGCGCGGGGGCGAACATCGTTCGGGAACGCTGCCGATGGGCACTCGCGAGTGGTCTCGAGCGAATGCCGTCCGTGGCGGATGGGATGGAGCGACCATAGCCGAGCGCCGCCGCCGCGGTCAAGTGCTGCGATGCACCAGCGCGGGGCGCTTTGCTATCATGGCCCGCCTGTCGCTACCGGAAGTCCCTGTTGGCCAGTCCCGATCCATTGTCCGCATTCTTCGCCGAGGTCGAACGGCGCGCCTATCGCCAGGCCTGGTTCGCCGTGCAGGACGAGGACACTGCGCTCGACCTGGTGCAGGACGCGATGCTGCGGCTGGCCGAGCGCTATGCCGACCGGCCGGCGGAAGAATGGCCGCTGCTGTTCCAGCGCATCCTGCAGAACGCGATCCGCGATCACTACCGGCGCAGCAAGGTGCGCTCGATGTGGACCACCCTGCTGTCGGCGCTGTCGCCCTCGCGCGGCGACGAGGACGAGGTCGATCCGCTCGACACCCTGGCGGTCGAGGCCGCCAGCGAGGCGTTGCAGCCGCCGCATGTGCAGGCCGAGCGCAAGCAGACGCTGGCGCTGATCGAGGACTGCGTGGCGCGCCTGCCGCTGCGTCAACGCCAGGCCTTCCTGCTGCGTTACATGGAAGAACTCGATGTGGCGGCCACCGCGGCCGCCATGGGCTGCTCCGAGGGCAGCGTCAAAACCCATTGCTCCCGTGCCTGTCATACGCTTGCGCAGTGGCTGCGGGATAAGGGGTGGAACTGTGAAACCAGACCTTTACGAATCGACCGATGAAGCGCAGGGCCGCCGCGCCGGCCGCGCGCTGCTGGACCGGCCCCTGACGCACCGGCAGGCCGAACGGCTGCGCCTGGCGCGCGAGCGTGCGCTGGCCCGGGCCGGCCACGGTACGCTGGCGCTGCCGGGCGGCCGGCTGGTGCGGCACGGTCATCCATCGCTGCGCTGGAGTGGCCTGGCCGGCCTGGCTCTGTTGCTGCTGGCGTTGACGGTCTGGTGGCAGTACGACCGCGAAGCGCAGCTCGGTGACAGTCTCGATGCGGTGCTGCTGGCCGACGAGCTGCCGCCCGATGCCTGGCTGTCGGACCAGTTGGACGGACTGGGGCAGGAGTCGTGAGGGGGCTGTCGGCACTTTGCTGCTGGCCGGCCTGTTGATCGGCAGCCCGGCCATGGCGGCCGAGCCCTCGCTCGAATGGGCGCAGTTGTCGCCGGCGCAGCGCAGCGTGCTGGCGCCGCTGGCGGCGGAATGGCCCGAATATTCGCACGCCAAGCGGCTCAATTTGATCGGGTTGGCTCAGCGTTACCCGGGCCTGTCGGCCACCGAAAAGGGGCGCGTCGACCTCCGGCTCAAGCAGTGGGCTGCGCTGAGCAAGGAAGAGCGCGCCAAGGCGCGTGACAATTTCCGCAAGGTGCAGAACCTGCCGCCCGAGCAACGTGCCGCGGTGCGCGAGAAATTGCGCAAGGTGCACGGCGTGCAGCCGGCACCGGCGGCGGCGCCCAAACCGACCATGGCCCAGCAGGCCAGCCCGGTTCCGCCCGCGAGTTCGGCTGCGCCCTGATCGGCTGGCGCTGCGCGGCCCGAGGCCGTATCGTGGCGGCCGTTCCTTTTCCCGCTTTCTCCCGATGACCCTCGAACATCCCCTGGCGCCGCGCGGCCGCCGCTTGCTCACGCTGTGCTACGAGAGCCTGTTGCTGCTGGCGATCTCGCTGGCCGGCGGCATGCTGTTCCAGCTGGCCTGGCCCGGCAATGGCAGCGACGCGGTCCGCCGCTACGTCGAGTTCGCCTACTGGATGACCCTGCTGTTCGGCTATTTCGCCTGGTGCTGGCGGCGCAGCGGCCAGACGCTGGCGATGAAGACCTGGCGGCTGCGCCTGGTGGCGGAAGGCGGCGGTGCGCCGGGTTGGCGTGCGATGACCATCCGCTTCGCACTGGCGCTGGTCTTCTATGGGCCGCTGGTGCCGGTCTGGCTGTGGGTGCGCCACAATCCCGACATGAAATGGCTGCAATGGGCGACGTATGCCTGGTTCGCGCTGCCCTGGCTGTGGACCTGGCTCGATCGCGAGCGGCAGTTGCTGCACGATCGCCTGGCCGGTACGCGGGTCGTGCTGCTGCCGATCGCGCGCGACTGAGAACGTCGCTTTGCCGGACCGGCGCGATGCCGGTCCGGCGTCATTGATCCGGCCGGTGTAACGTCTGGCCCGGAATGCAAAAAGCCCGCTCGGTGAGCGGGCTTTTTGCATCGAATTCGGTGGTGGCCAGTCGCGGAATCGAACCACGGACACGCGGATTTTCAATCCGCTGCTCTACCAACTGAGCTAACTGGCCCCGAAAGAGCGCGCATTAAACAGGAAAGGCGGCAGAGCGTCAAGCGCCGTTGTTCATGGATTTGCGGCCGGCCTGGATCGGCGGTCGACGGGCGCACGCTCCGGTGCGGTATCCGCAGTCCGCCGGAGCAGTTGGCGCAGCAGGTCGTCGAGGCCGGCTGCGGTTGCTTCGTAGCGTTCGCGTGGCCTGTCCTGGCCGGGCTCGAGCGTCTGGCCCACCTTGAGGTGGATCGCTTGCCGCTGCGCATTGGCCGTGGCGATACGTAGCCGCTGCCTGCCGTCGGGTTCGAGGCGCAGGCCCGGCCGCGCCTGGTCGGCGGCGATGGCGCCGTTGATCCAGTAGACCGCCGGCCGGCCCGATTGCTGGATCAGCCCGTCGAAGCGCAGGGCGCGCGATGGCCCGAGCGGGCCGGGCTGCGTGCGCAGGCGGTCGAGCGCGGCGCGCTCCTCGGGCGAGAAGAACAGCCGTCCGAGCCGCGCCGGGGCGTCGATAGTCTCGGCCGCGATGGCGCCGCACAGACAGAATCCGAATAGCAGGGCAGGGCGACGGGTGGATCTCATGGTTTGGCCTCTCCGATGGCGTGTGCGGGCCGGTCGAAGCTGAACAGGCGGCCGCGGCAATGCAGTTCGAGCAGGTAGGGCGGCGTGGCGGCCATGCCGTCGCTGCGCTGCAGGCGGCATTGATCGAGGCGGCCGGTCGGCAACTGGTCCGCGATCCCGTCGAGCAGGGCCAGCAGGTCGGCCTCGTGCAGCAGGCGCGCGTCGAGCGTGAAGGCGTTGGCATGGGCTTCGAGTTCTTCGCCCGTTGGCCGGGTCTGCAGAAAGTTCGCTGCGGCCGGCACGCGTGGCTCGACCTGGGTCGTCAGGCCGGCGGAGCGGCCGTCCTGGCCAAGTCGGTCGAATGCGGCGATCCAGTGTGATCGGCGCTCTGCACCGATGGCACCGTGGCGGACCAGCGCGTCGAAGGCGGCGCGTATGGCCGGGCTGGCGTCCGGGCCCGGCTGCGCGGCGGCCATCCTGGCCTCGGCGTGGGCGACTTCGGCATTCAAGCGCTGGACGCGTCGTAGCGCCTGCATTGCCCAGGCATGGCCGGACCAGGCCAGGGCCGTGCCGGCCAGCCCGCCGACGAGGGCGGCGAGCAGCGCGAGGCGCAGCCGCGGATGCATGGCGCGAAGCTTCATCGCCAATCCTCCGGTGGGATGGCCGGTGCACGAACGAGCTTGAGCGTGAAGCGGCCATCCGGCGACCGGTCCCTGGCGCTGCGGTCACCGGGCGCTGCGACGGCCAGGCCTGATGCGATCAATGTCCGGGCCAGCCGCCGAGCCGAATCGATCGCGTCGTCCGAGGATGCGCCGGCCCGTCGGGCGGAGAGCTCGATGGTGGTCCTTCGCGCCGGCCTCGTATCGAAGGTGTCGGCGGCCGGCTGAGGCCGTGATGACGGCGCTGGTGCGGCTTCCGGTCGGCGGTCGGTCAGCGCGTCGACTTGCCAGTCCAGTTGCTCGAGTTCGGCCGCCGGCACTTGTTCGAGTGCCCGCGACAGCATCCGCAGGTCGTCGCGCAGGTCCGGCCAATTGTCGGCCAGCGCCCGGTAGCGCAGGACCGCATCCGCCTGCGTCTGCGGCAGGAAGTCCGGCGCGGCGGCGGCCGTGTCCGGACCGGGCAGGCGCCGTTTGGCCTCGGCCAAGCGTTCGGACAAGCGGGCCGCCTGCGCCTGGTATTGCCGCGCTGCCTGCCATTCGAAACCGCCGACCGCGCTGCCGAGCAGACAGAACGACAGGCCGCCGAGCCATAGCCCCGCGCGGCGCGGGCGGCGAGATCGGTTTGGCGCAAGGCCGGGCTCGCATACTGGTTGACCAGGCCATGACGGGCGGCCAGTTGCAGCCAGATCGCTTCGCTCGCATGCGGCATGGCCTCCATTGCCGCATCCGGCCGCAGCGCGACGAAGTGGTAGCGGATCTGCGTGCCGTCGGCGCAATGCGGTCGCAATGCGGCGCCTTCGGCTTCGCTGCACAGCAGCACGACGTCGAGCAGCTGTTCGCGCTCGAGCAGGCGCTGGCTGGCCAGGTATTGCCGTGCCCGCAGGGTCTCGCTGCCGAGCAGGGCGGCCAGCACTGCCGGCCGGTCGTCGTCGGTGCGGGTGAGGCGCGTGAAATGCAGCACGCCGTCGGCCAGATAGCTCTGTCGCAGGCCGCTGCCCTGCTGCCGGCTGACCAGCAGCGCACATGGCGGCAACCCGGCCAGCCGGTGGGCATGCAAGGCAGTCAGGGCGGCCAGCGATGCGATGCCGGCCAGGCGCGCGTCGTGCGCCTGCAGGATGGCGAGCCAGGCTTCGAGCGCCGACGGATTGGTCAAGGCCGCCAGCAATACGCGGTCGTCGCGGCGGCCATGGGCATCGCGCCCGAGCGTCAGCGCGCTGCGGTAGCGCAGGCCGGGGTGATTCGCCTCGAGCCGGCGTTCCATTAATCGATGGCGATCGCGCGCGCCGAGGTGCGGCACGGTATCGACGCGGCAATCTTCATCCTGCAGGTCGAGCAGCAGTCGCCAGCGGGCCTTGCGGTATCGCGCCGCCAGCGCGTCGAAAGCGGCGCGGCCGGCCGCGTCCGACGTGAAGGCTGCGATCGGCTGCAACTGCGCGGCTTGCCATCGCCAGGCCGCCAGCCCGCCGTCGGTGACGAACAGCCACAGCTGGGCCGCGCTCATGGCTTGATCCTGCCGACCAGGTCGTAGATCGGCCCGAGCACCGACAGCATCACGCTGCCGAGCAGCAGGCCGAGCGCCAGCGTCAGCGCCGGCTCGATCAGCACCTGTACGCGGGCGATCGTCTCGCGCACTTCGCGTTGATAGAAATAGCCGACGTTGCCGAGCGTCCGCTCGAGCGCACCGGTGGTCTCGCCCATGCGCAGCATGCGCACCACCAGCGGTGGGAATAGCTCGGCGGCGGCGAAACTGGCGGCGATGCCGCCGCCGTCGACGATGCGCTCGCGGGCACGGCCGAGCGCCGCGGCGATGGCACGGTTGCCGACCACGCCTTCGAGCAATCCGAGGCTTTCGATGATCGGGATGCCGGCGCCGTACAGCAGGGCGAAGTAATGGGCGAAGCGCGCCAGCGCGATGCGGGCCAGGATCGGGCCGACGAAGGGCAGGCGCAGCAGCAGCCGGTCCCGCCGCCGCGCATGGTGCGGGTCGAGCCGGCGCCACAGCCATGCGGCGAGCGGCAGCGCGGCGAGGCCGAGCGCCAGCCAGTGGCCGCGTTCGACCACGAAGTCAGACAGCGCGAGCAGCAGCCGGGTGTTCCATGGCAGCGCCTGCTGCATGCCGACGATGAAGCCGGCCAGCCGCGGCACCAGCCAGGCCAGCAGGAAGATCGTGACGCCGGCCACCGTCAGCGCGACGAACAGCGGATAGAGCAGCAACTGGCGCGTCTGGGCCGCCAGTTCGTCCTGCCATTTGAAGGTCTCGGCCAGGTGGGCGAACACTTCGGGCAGCCGGCCGCTGGCTTCGCCGGCCTGCACCAGGTGCAGCACCGCCGGGGCGAACTGGCGCGGATGGCGGCCCATCGCCTGCGACAGGCTCAGGCCGCCTTCGAGGTCGTCGATCAGTTCGGCCAGCACTTCGCGCAATTGCCCCGGCTCGAGCGCGTCGCGCAGGTCGGCCAGGCCCTCCAGCAGCGGTATGCCGGCCTGGCCAAGCTGTGCCAGGCAGGTGCAGAGGCCGATCAGGTCGCGCCGCCGTACCGGCCGCCGGCCGGTACCGCCGCGGCGGCTGCAGGCGCGGCCGTCGATCAGTTCGAGTTGCAGCCGGGCCAGGCGGGCCGCCAGGTCGGCCGGGTCGAGCGCAGCCAGCTTGCCGCGCACGGTGCGGCCGTCCGGGTCGAGGGCACGGTAGCGGTATTGCATCAGGGCAGGTCCGTCAGGTCGATGACGCGGGCGACTTCGTCGAGCGAGGTCTGGCCTTCGCGCACGCAGCGCAGCGCGTCCTCGACCAGGGCGATGAAACCCTGTTCGCGCGCCTGCCGCAGCAGGGTGCGCAGGCTGGCGCGCTGGGCGACCAGTTCGCCGAGCGCGCCGTCGATGCGCAGCACTTCGAGCACCGCGATGCGGCCGCGATAGCCCTGGCCGTCGCACTGGTCGCAGCCGACGGCGCGGGGCAGCAGCGGCGCGGTGCTCACGCCGAGCAGGCGGCATTCGTCCCAACTGGCGACCGACGCGCCGCAGCAGGCCGGGCACAGCTTGCGCAGCAGGCGCTGGGCGACGACGCCGGCGAGATTGCCGGCCAGGATGTCGGCCGGAATGCCGAGGTCGAGCAGCCGCGGAATGGCGCCGGCCGCCGAGTTGCTGTGCAGCGTGGCGTAGACTTGGTGGCCGGTCATGGCAGCGCGGAAGGCCATCTCGGCGGTTTCGCGGTCGCGGATCTCGCCGACCAGGATCACGTCCGGATCCTGCCGCAGCAGCGCGCGGATGCCGGCGGCGAAGTCGAGCTTGTCTCCGACCGCGGTCTGCCGCACCAGCGGCAGCTGGTATTCGACCGGGTCCTCGAGCGTCATGATGTTGACCCGTTCGCTGTTCAGCTGCTGCAGGATCGAATACAGCGTGGTGGTCTTGCCCGAGCCGGTCGGCCCGGTCAGCAGGATCAGCCCTTCGGGCCGCGCCATGAGGCGCTGCAACTGGGCCTGGTTGTGTTCGGGCAGGCCGAGCGTGTCGAGCGTGCACAGGCCTTTCTGCCGGTCGAGCAGGCGCAGCACCAGGTTCTCGCCGTGCACCGTCGGTTGCACCGCGACGCGGAAGTCGAGCGGCCGGCCCGACAGCGTGAGCGAGATGCGGCCGTCCTGCGGCGCGCGCGTTTCGGCGATGTCGAGCGCCGCCATCACCTTGATGCGGTTCACCATGGCGGGCCAGTAGCTCTTGTGCAGGCTGCGGATCTGCCGCAGCACGCCGTCGATCCGGTAGCGGATGCGGACGAACTGCGCCTCGGGCTCGAAATGCAGGTCGGATGCGCCGCGGTGGGCCGCGTCGGCCAGCAGCGCGTCGATCAGGCGCATCACCGGCTGGCCGGCAGGCGCCGGTCCGGCCTGGCCGGGCGGGTTGGCCGCACCCTGGCCGAGTTCGAGCTCGTTGAGGATGCCGTCGATCGACAGCTCGAAGCCGTAGTGCTGGTCGATCTCGCGGACCAGGTCGGTCTCGGCGGCCAGCACCGGCTCGATCGCATAGGCGTGGTGGAGCAGGCTGCGCACCTGGTCGATGGCGACCAGGTCGTCGGGCTGGGCCATGGCGACGCCGAGCACGCGGCGATCCTCGTCCACCGTCAGCGGCAGCAGCATGAAGCGCCGGGCCGTTTCGCGCGACAGCAGCGCCAGCGCGGCCGGCGCCGGCGTCAGCTGGGTCAGGTCGACCGCTTCCTGGCCGAGCTGCTCGGCCAGCGCATCGCGCAGGTCCGGCCCCGAGACGAAGCCGAGCCGGACCAGTTCGCGGCCGAGCTGGGCGCCGGTGCGGCGCTGCTCGATCAGCGCGATGCGCAACTGGTCCGGCGTGATCATGCCGCGCGCGGTCAGTTGCTCGCCCAGCCAGCGGGTCTTGCGTGGTGGATTCATGGCAGCGCCTCCAGGGCCAGTTGCCGGGCGCGAGCCGCAGCCGGGTCGAAACTGCGGCCCTGTGCCGGCAGCGCGAGGGCCGCGGCATAGCCGAGGGCGGCCTGCCGCCGTTCGCCGAGCGCATCGAGACTGACCGCCAGGTCGTAGGCAAGGTCGGCCTGCCGCGGCGCGGCCCGGCTGGCCAGCGCGTAGTAGCTGCGCGCCTCCTGCCAGCGCTGTTGGTCCGCCATCAGCTGACCGAGCGCAGCGGCGGCCTCGGCGCCGGCCGTCGTCTCGAGCAAGGCCTTGAGCCGGCCTTCGCGCAGCTCCGTCTCGCCGTCGCCGGCCAGGCTCAGCAGGGCGACCTCCACCGCGCCGTCGGCCGGGTTGGCCGCCAGCAGCCGGCGATAGCGCTCGCGCGCCTGCTCCGGCCGGCCCTGCTTGAGCGCGATCGCGGCGAGGCCGAGCAAGGCGTCGCGGTTGGCCGGCTCGCTCGCCAGCTGCGCCCGGTAGTGCCGTTCGGCCAGCGCGTACGCGCCGCTCCGATAAGCCTGGTAGCCCTGCTCGACATGGGCGGCGACCGCGCCTTCGCGCTGCAGGCGGACGCGATCGATCGCCATGCGGGCGGCGCCCGGCTGGGCGTGACCGGCTTCGCCTGCCTTGCCTGCATGCGTTCCGGATCGCGAAGGGGCGGCGGCGTCCGGGCTTCGGTGGCGGCGGCCGAAGCGGGAGGCGCCGTCATGCCGATGCCGGGCCAGGTGGATGCGGGCTCCGCTCGGCCCGTGCCGCAGGCGAGCATGCCGAGCAGGACGAGACGCAGGGCGGCGCGCAGCGCGCCGGAGGGGCCGGGGCGGGCTGCGCTCATGGCTGCGCTCCTTGCGGCAGGCCGGCCGCGAAGGCCGACAGCGCATCGGCCTGGATATCGAGGCTGCGTTCATCGGGCAGGCGCTCGCGATAGGCGGCGAGATCGCCGAGCAGGCTCGGATTGCGCACCACCACCGGCCGCAGGAACACCACCAATTCGGTCTTGCCGACCTGGTCGTCGCGCTGGCTGAACAGGTCGCCCAGGCCCCAGGGCAACCGCGACAGGCCGGGCCAGCCGGCGCGGCTGGTCTGCAGGCTGTCCTGGATCAACCCGCCGAGGATGGCGACCTGGCCATCGGCCAGCGTGAGCGTCGACTCCATCTCGCGCACCTGGATTTCCGGGATCCGGTTGTCGACCGGGCTGCCCATCAGCGTCGGTGCCGGATCGGTGGCGTAGCCGGTGATGCGGGTGATGGTGGGCCGCACGTTGAGCGAGATGCTGCCGTCGGCGGAGATCTGCGGCGTGACGCTCATCACCACGCCGACCGGCACGGTATTGACGCTGGTCTCGAAGGTGGCCGGCGAGGTCACGTTGCCGTCGCCGTTGAGCGTGGCCGGCGAGACCTTGAGCTTGAAGTAGACCTTCTCGTCGACCACCTTCAGGAGCGCAGTCTGGTTGTTCAGCGCCATCAGCTTGGGGCTCGACAGCACGCGTGTCTTGCCGAACTGCTCGAGCAGCTTGATGGTGGCGATGAAGTCGGCGCCTTTGAACAGGCTGCTGGTCGGGTTGGCATAGGTCAGCAGCGCCAGCGGCGTGTCGGCGAAGCGGTTGCCGGTCAGCGACTGGCCGTAGTTGAGCCGGTTGTCGCCGTCCTTGAACACCCGCCAGTCGATGCCGGCCTGGTACTGGTCGCCGAGCGCCACTTCGACGATGGTGGCCTCGATCAGCACCTGCCGCCGTGCGCCGGCCGCGACGCGGGCCAGGTAGTCGCGGATGCGCGCATGTTCGCGCGCGGTGGCGTTGATGGCGACCACGCCGGTTTCCGGATGGACGAACACGTCGGCGGCCGCGTCGGCGTCGCTGCCGGCGGGATTCGGCTGGGCCGGCGCCGGCGGCATCACCATCGCCATCAGCTGTGCCGCGCCGGCCCCGGCATGGGCCACCGCCTGGGCGGCGCGCAGCCGGTCTTCCTGGCGCTGGCGCGCTTCGTCCTGGCGCCTTTCGGCCTGCTCGGCGTTGCGCAGCTGCTCGTTGCGCGCCTCCAGGCTTTCGCTGTCGCGGCGTTGCTGCGCGCTGACGCGGCGGGTCGAGGCCAGCAGTTCGCGCAGGTTCTTTTCCAGCCGTTCCCAGAAACGGTTCTCGGCGGTGTTGCCGATCTCGGTGCCCGAGCTGTTCTGCGCCTGGCTGGCCCCGGCGCTGCCGACAGAGCCGCCGCTGGCGGCCACCGAGGTCGAGATCGTCACCTTGCCGTGGGCGCTGCGCGCGACGTTGATGTAGTCGACCGCGTAGCTGGCGACGTAGGGCCGGTCCGGCACCACGCTGAGCACGCCGTGGTCGAGGCTGTAGCGCAGATCGGCCTGGCGGGCGACGCGGTCGAGGATCTGCGGCAGCGTCTGGTTCAGCGCGTTGAGGGTGACCGTGCCGCGGACCAGCGGGTGGACGTCGACGTCGAGCCGGGCGTCGCGGGCCAGGGCGAACAGCATCTCGCGCACCGGCACCTCGCTGACCACCACGCTGTAGGTATCGAGCCGCGGCTGCGGTTCCGGCGGCGGCAGGAAGATTGGCGGCGGCACCGGTTCGGGTCGGCCCGCCAAAGGCGGTGGCGGTGCTTCGAGGTGGCGGCCGGCCCCGGCTGGCGGCGCGACCTGGGCGCAGGCGCCGAGGCAGAGCAGCAGCAGGACGTCGCCATGCCGGACATATCTGCCGAGGCCGGGTCGCCCGTTCGCCAGCGGACCGCGGGGGATGGAAATGGGGTGACGCGATGCGAGGCCGGGCCTCGCCCATGGGGGGCTAAGACGCTGCATTTCCTCATCCTGTTATCGTTATCATTTCTTGTCGTCGAAGAGTAGACGAAATTCGAATTGCTCGCACCGGCTGTACAGCGTCGTCCGTCGGATGCCGAGCAGCCGGGCCGCCTGGCTCATGTTGCCGTGCGCCAGCTGCAGCGCGGCCTCGATATGGCAGCGCTCGTGCCGGGCCAGCCAGTCGTCGAGGCGGAAGCCGGCGGTCCGGCGCAATGTCTGCAGCGCGGTGTCGATTCCCGGGGGCGTCGCGTCGCCGGCCGGCTCGGCTGCGGCCTGGCATTCGGCGCGCAGGGCGGCGGCGCCGACCGTCTCGCCGGCTTGCTTGGCGAGCAGGCGGATCACCATGTTGCGCAGCTCGCGCACGTTGCCGGGGAAGGCATAGTCCTGCCAGCAGGCGCGGGCCGCGGCGTCGAACACGAACGGCGCGCAGCCGAGCTCGGCCGTGTAGTGCGCCATGAAGTGCGCGAGCAGCCGCCAGCGGTCGACGCCGAGTTCGCGCAAGGGCGGCGTACGGATGTCGAGCACGGCCAGCCGGTGGTAGAGATCGGCGCGGAACCCGCCTTCGCGCGCCATCTGGGCCAGGTCGCGGTTGGTGGCCGCCACCACGCGGGCGCGGCTGCGGCGCACCTGGGTCTCGCCCAGGCGCTGGAATTCGCCGTTCTCGAGCACGCGCAGCAGCTTGGCCTGTACGCCGGGCGGCAGTTCGCCGATCTCGTCGAGGAACAGCGTGCCGTCCTCGACCTGCTCGAAGCAGCCGCCACGCGCCGAATGGGCGCCGGTGTAGGCACCGCGGGCGTGGCCGAACAGCGTGGCCTCGACCAGGTTCTCGCTCAGCGCGGCGCAGTTGAGCGCCAGGTAGGGCCGGCCGGCGCGCTTCGAGGCGTCGTGCAGCGCCTGCGCCGCGGCCTCCTTGCCGGTGCCCGATTCGCCGCAGACCAGCACCGGGTAGTCGAGCGGACCGTAGCGCCGGATCTGCCGCTTCAGGTTCGCCAGCGGCGCGCTGAGGCCGACCAGGCCGGCCACCTCGGTTGCCGCGGCCTCGCCGGCGCGCGCGAGCATCGCATCGAGCGCGGCGGGGAGACGGGAATAGTGACGAGGCCGAGCAGGCCGAGCGCATGCGCATGGCGCTCGCCCGCCGCGGCGGAAACGGCGACAATCGCGAGCTTCGGCTGCCGCTCGGCCAGGGCGGCCAGCAGTGCTTCGTCGTCCGCGCCGGCGGTTTCGCCGAGCGCGACCAGCGCCAGCCCGAAATCGGCCTCCACCGTACAGCGCACGGCTTCGCCGGGGCCCGCCGTGCGATGGTGGTAGCCCAGTTCGGCCAGCGACGCCGCCAGCATGCTGCGCAGCGCCGCGGACTCTGCCACCAGCAGGATGAATGGGCGATCGGCGTTCATCGGGAACTGTCCGGGTCTCGAACCATCGTAGCATCGCCCTTGCAGCACATGCTTTCCAGGTTGTTGTCGCACTGCAACATGAGTAGAAACCCCGAATTGCTGACCGACGAGTCAGTGCCTTAAAATTGTGCCTTTAATGCCCATAGATCGCCCCTCCGTGTCCGCCGACCCGCTTGTCGCCATCGACAACGTCACCTTCGCCTACGACCGCCGCACCATCCTCAAGGGAATCAGCCTGACGATTCCCAAGGGCAAGGTGGTGGCCATCATGGGCGGTTCCGGCTGCGGCAAGACCACGCTGCTGCGCCTGATCGGCGGCCAGATCAAGCCCTCGCGCGGCGAGGTGCGGGTGGCCGGCCAGGTGGTGCACGAGCTCGATACCGACGAGCTCTACGCCTTGCGCCGCAAGATGGGCATGCTGTTCCAGTTCGGTGCGCTGTTCACCGACATGTCGGTCTACGACAACGTCGCCTTCCAGATGCGCGAGCATACCGAGCTGCCCGAGTCGATGATCCGCGACCTGGTGCTGATGAAGCTCAACGCGGTCGGCCTGCGCGGCGCGGCCGGGCTGATGCCGTCCGAGCTGTCGGGCGGCATGGCGCGGCGGGTGGCGCTGGCCCGCGCGATCGCGCTCGATCCCTTGCTGATGATGTACGACGAGCCGTTCGCCGGCCTCGATCCGATCTCGCTCGGCGTGATCGGCCAACTGATCCGCACGCTCAATGACGCGCTCGGCGCGACCTCGATCCTGGTCACCCACGACGTGGTCGAATCGCTGGCCATCGTCGACTACGTCTATTTCGTTTCCGAGGGCGCCATCGTGGCCGAGGGCACGCCGGCCGAGATCCGCGCGTCCGACGAGCCCTTCGTGAAGCAGTTCATCGGCGGCCGGCCCGACGGTCCGGTGCCGTTCCAGTACCCGGCCAAGCCCTACGCCGAACAATTGATGGGACTGCAGCATGCTTGAGTGGCTCGATACCCGCATCCGCGCCTTCGGGACGCCGGTGGTCGACGCGCTGATCAAGCTCGGCTTCGGCTTCCGTTTCTTCGTCTCGGTGCTGTGGCACTCGCTGGCCACGCTGCGCCGGCCGCGGCTGGTGGTGCGCGAGATCTACTTCAGCGGCGTGCTGTCGCTGATCATCATCCTGGTGTCCGGACTGTTCGTCGGCATGGTGCTGGCCCTGCAGGGCTACGACACGCTGCAGCGCTTCGGCGCGTCCGAGGCGCTCGGCGTGCTGGTGTCGCTGAGCCTGTTGCGCGAGCTCGGCCCGGTGGTGGCCGGCCTGCTGTTCGCCAGCCGCGCCGGCTCCGCCATCACCGCCGAGATCGGCCTGATGAAGGCCACCGAGCAGCTGGCCGCGATGGAGATGATGGCGGTCAACCCGGTCGCCCGCGTGATGGCGCCGCGCTTCTGGGGCGGCGTGATCTCGATGCCGGTGCTGGCCGCGCTGTTCTCCGCCATGGGCATCTTCGGCGGCTATCTGGTCGGCGTGGTGCTGATCGGCGTCGACGCCGGCTCGTTCTGGGCCCAGATGCAGGCCCAGGTCGACCTGCGCTACGACATCGGCAACGGCCTGATCAAGAGCGCCGTGTTCGGCGTCGCCGTGGCCATCATCGCGGTGTTCGAGGGTTTCGACGCGCCGCCGACCGCCGAGGGCGTGTCGGGCGCCACCACGCGTACCGTGGTGACCTCGTCGCTGGTCATTCTCGGTCTGGACTTCATCCTGACCGCTTTCATGTTCCGGGGTATCTGATATGAATCGTCGTGCGTACGACTTCTGGGTCGGCGTGTTCGTGGTGCTGGGGCTGGCCGCGCTGGCCTTCCTGGCACTGCGCGTCAGCAACGTCTCGTCCGGCAACGGCCGGGCGACCTACCGCGTCACCGCGGCCTTCGACAACATCGGCGGTCTCAAGGCCAAGGCGCCGATCCGCAGCGCCGGCGTGCTGGTCGGCCGCGTCGCCGGCATCCGGCTCGATCCGGAGACCTACCGCGCCGTGGTCTCGCTCGACATCGAGCAGGGCTACCACTTCAGCCGCGATTCGTCGGCCGAGATCCTGACCTCGGGCATTCTGGGCGACCAGTACATCGGCCTGACGCCGGGCGGCGAGGAAACCATGCTCAAGAACGGCGATCGAATCACCCTGACCTCGTCGGCGCTGGTGCTCGAGAAACTGATCAGTCAGTTCATGTTCAGCAAGGCATCGGAAAATCCTACCGAGGCGAAACCCGCCCCATAACCGGAAATCATCATGCGTAAACTGTTTGCAATCCTCGCCCTGCTGGCGGGCCTCTCGGTAGCGGCCGCCGATGCGCCCGCGCCCGAGCAGCTCTTGCGCAGCACCAGCAAGGACGTGCTCGACATCATCAAGAAGGAAAACCTCACCTCGAACGACAAGCGCTTCCGCGAGCTGGTCGAGGCGCGCGTGCTGCCGGTGTTCGATTTCACCCGCCTGACCGCGCTGGCGGTGGGCCGCTACTGGAAGCAGGCGACGCCCGAGCAGCAGGCCGCGCTGACGCGCGAGTTCAAGACGCTGCTGGTGCGCACCTACTCGACCGCGGTCGGCGCCAACCGGGTGCAGGATATCGAGGTGAAGCCGGTCAAGATGGCCGACAGCGATACCGACGTGACCGTCCGCACCGAAGTCGCCATCACCGGCGGCCAGCCGTTCCCGATCGACTACCGCCTGCTCAAGACGCCGGCCGGCTGGAAGGTCTACGACGTGGCGGTCGAGGGCGTGAGCCTGGTCACCAACTACCGCACCAGCTTCGGCCAGACCATCCAGAAGGATGGGATCGACGGCCTGGTGAAGGCCCTGGCCGACCGCAACGCGGCCCAGCCGGCCAAGGCTGCCGCCAAGTGAGCACGCCCGAGGTCATCGCGCTCAGCGGCGGCCTGACGCTGGATTCGGTCTGCCGCATCCAGGCCGAGGTGGCCGGCCGGCTCCGTGCCGCCGCGCTCGGCGCGGATGCGGTCGGAGCAGCCGCACCCGGCGCAGCCACACCCGGCGCAGCCGGGGTGGTGCTCGATCTCGCCGACGTCACCGACATCGATTCGACCGCCGTCAGCCTGCTGCTGCACTGGCAGCGCGATGCCCGGGCCGCCGGCCGCACGCTGCTGCTGCGCAATCCGCCGGCCAACCTGACCAGCCTGGCCTCGCTCTACGGCGTCGAAGACTTCCTGCCGCAGACCGCCGTCTGAGCGGGCCGACGCGCGGTAGCTCCGCCGTCTATGATTGATCGACAGGCCCCGCTCGAACGGGGCCGTCCGCGGAGTGATCCATGCGCCTTTCCGTCTCCCTCGCACTGACCCTGCCGCTGCTGGCCGCCTGCGCCACGCCGGCCAATCACTACGATCCGCTCGAGCCGGTCAACCGCAAGGTCTACGCCTTCAACAGCACGGTCGACAAGGCCGTGCTCAAACCGGTCGCCCAAGGCTACGTGGCGGTGACGCCGAAGCCGGTGCGCACCGCAGTCACCAATTTCTTCGGCAATCTCGAGGACGTCTACATCGGCGCCTCCAACCTGCTGCAGGGCAAGTGGCGCGAGGCCAGCACCGATGCCGGCCGGGTGCTGTTCAACTCGACGCTGGGCCTCGCCGGCCTGATCGACATCGCCACGCCGGCCGGGCTGCCCAAGCACAACGAGGATTTCGGCCAGGTGCTCGGCAAGTGGGGCGTCGCCTCCGGCCCCTATCTGGTGCTGCCGCTGATGGGGCCCAAGACGCTGCGCGACACCGCCGACACCGTGGGCGGCATGTACGTCGATCCCAAGCGAGCGATCCAGGACCAGGCGGTGAAGAACAGCCTGACCGCGCTCGACATCGTCGACCTGCGCGCGCGCCTGCTCGGCGCCGAGAGCGTGATCAACGAGGCGCGTTTCGGCGACGAATACAGCTTCGTGCGCGACAGCTACCTGCAGCGCCGCTACAGCCTGGTGTGGGACGAGCATCCGCCGGAGCCGCTGCAACTGGGCGAGCCGGCAGACGAGGACGACGAGATCGACGTGAAGGACATCGTGGTGCCGGGCGAGACCGCTCCGGCCGCGCCCGCGGCGGACGCCAAGCCGGCTCCGGCCGGGGCCGCCGAGGCCGCTGCGGCGCCGGTCGCACCCGCGTCGACCGTCGAGCCGGCCGTGACCGGCGCCCCGCCTGCGGATTCCTCCGGGGCCGTCGAACCGGCCACGGCCGAACCGACGACGCCCGCCGCGGCGCCCGCGGTCCCTTGAACGCCGTGCCCGAGCCCGCCTGCGCGCCAGGTGATTCGGGTAGAATCCCGGCTTTCCGATCGCCGCCGACCATGTCCGTCGCCATCCGTTTTTCCGCCGTCAAGAAGCGCTTCGGTGAGCTCGAAGCGCTCAAGGGGATCGACCTCGACATCCACGAGGGCGAATTCTTCGCGCTGCTCGGCCCCAATGGCGCCGGCAAGACCACCCTGATCTCGATCCTCGGCGGCCTGACCCGTCCCGACGCCGGCAGTGCCGCGGTGCTCGGCAGCGACGTGCAGGCCGATTACCGCGCCGCCCGCCGCAAGGTCGGCATCGTGCCGCAGGAACTGACCTTCGATCCCTTCTTCACCGTGCGCGAGACGCTCGAATTCCAGTCCGGCTATTTCGGCCTGCGCAACAACGGCGCCTGGATCGACGAGCTGCTGCATCACCTCGGCCTCGCCAACAAGGCCGGCGCCAATATGCGCGCGCTGTCCGGCGGCATGAAGCGGCGCGTGATGGTGGCCCAGGCGCTGGTGCACAAGCCGCCGGTGATCGTGCTCGACGAGCCGACCGCCGGCGTCGACGTCGAATTGCGCCAGACGCTGTGGAGCTTCATCCAGCGGCTCAACCGCGACGGCCACACCATCGTGCTGACCACCCACTACCTCGAGGAAGCCGAGACGCTGTGCAACCGCATCGCCATGCTCAAGCAGGGCGAACTGGTGGCGCTCGACGACAAGCAGACGCTGATGGCCTCGCACTCGGCCCGCACGCTGTCGCTGCGGCTGGCGCCCGATGCGCTGCCGGCGGCGTTGCAGCCGCTGCTGGTCGGCGAGCGCGACGGCGCCTACCAGCTGCGGCTGGACGACTGCAACACGCTCGAGGGCATCCTGGCCCATTTGCGCGAGGCCGGCGTCGCGGTGCGCGAGATCGAGATCCTCAAGCCCGACCTCGAGTCGGTATTCCTCGACGTGATGGGCCGGAAGGCCCACTGAGCGAGCGCCCATGCAAGGCTTCAATACGCTGTTCTACAAGGAAATCCTGCGGTTCTGGAAGGTCAGCTTCCAGACCGTGGCGGCGCCGGTGCTGACTGCGCTGCTCTACCTGCTGATCTTCTCGCACGTGCTCGAGTCGCACGTCGAGGCCTATCCGGGCGTGCGCTACACCGCTTTCCTGATTCCCGGCCTCGCCATGATGTCGATGCTGCAGAACGCCTTCGCCAATACCTCGTCGAGCCTGATCCAGTCCAAGATCACCGGCAACATCGTCTACATCCTGCTGCCGCCGCTGTCGCACTTCGAGTTCTTCTCGGCCTACGTGCTGGCCGCCATCGTGCGCGGCGTGGTGGTCGGCGCCGGCGTGCTGCTGGTCACCAGCCTGCTGGCGCTGCCGGGCTTCAAGTACCCGCTGTGGATCCTGGCCTTCGCGCTGCTCGGCTCGGGCGTGCTGGCGGTGCTCGGGCTGATCGCCGGCATTTGGGCCGAGAAGTTCGACCAGCTGGCGGCGTTCCAGAACTTCATCATCGTGCCGCTGACCTTCCTCAGCGGCGTGTTCTATTCGATCAACTCGCTGCCGGCGTTCTGGCTCGGCGTGTCCCACCTGAACCCGATCTTCTACATGATCGACGGCTTCCGCTACGGCTTCTTCGGCGTCGGCGACGTCTCGCCGTGGCTGAGCTTCGGCGTGGTGGCGGCCACCTTCGTCCTTCTGTCCGCGCTCACGCTGCGCCTCCTGCGCACCGGCTACAAGCTGCGGCACTGATCATCCCGGCGCCGCCCGCGCGGCGCCTTCCCCTACTGCGAAACGTCATGGTTACTCCAGAACAAGTGAAGCAATACATCGCCGCCGGCCTCGCCTGCGAGGTGCTCGAGGTGAACGGCGACGGCCACCACTTCGAGGCCGTCATCGTCGCGCGCGCCTTCGACGGCCTGCCGCGCGTGCGCCAGCACCAGCTGGTCTACCAGGCGCTGGGCGAGCGCATGCGCGAGGAGATCCACGCGCTGTCGATGAAGACCTACAGCCCGCACGAATGGAAGAACCGCGCCTGAAGCGGGACGAGGCCCCGCCGCCCAAGCCCGCCCCGTCGGGCGAGCGGCGCTGGGGCCTGTTCCTGGTGAACCTGCCCTGGGTGATCGTGGCGCTGGTCGTCCTCTGGCTGGCGACGCGCTGACCGCCCCGAAAGCGAGACATGGACAAACTCAGAATCACCGGCAACGGCCCGCTCGAAGGCGAGATCGCCATTTCCGGCGCCAAGAACGCGGCGCTGCCCATCCTGTGCGCGTCGCTGCTGACCGCCGACACGCTGCGGCTGACCAACGTGCCGCAGCTGCGCGACGTGATGACCACGCAGAAGCTGCTGCGCGGCATGGGCATGCGCGTGATGACCGACAACGTGCACGAGATCGAGCTGACCGGCGCCAGCGTCGACACGCTGGTGGCGCCCTACGAGCTGGTCAAGACCATGCGCGCCTCGATCCTGGTGCTCGGCCCGATGCTGGCGCGCTTCGGCGAGGCGCAGGTGTCGCTGCCCGGCGGCTGCGCCATCGGCAGCCGGCCGGTCGACCAGCACATCAAGGGCCTGCAGGCGATGGGCGCCGAGATCGCGATCGAGCACGGCTACATCAAGGCGCGCGCCAGCCGGCTCAAGGGCGCCCGGGTGTCGACCGACATGGTGACCGTGACCGGCACCGAGAACCTCTTGATGGCCGCCGTGCTGGCCGAAGGCACCTCCATCCTCGAGAACGCCGCGCGCGAGCCCGAGGTGGTCGACCTGGCCGAATGCCTGATCAAGATGGGCGCGCGCATCAGCGGCCACGGCACCGACACCATCGTGGTCGAGGGCGTCGAGCGGCTGCACGGCGCCGAGCACGCGGTGATGCCGGACCGCATCGAGACCGGCACCTTCCTGTGCGCGACCATGATCGCCGGCGGCAAGGTGCTGCTGCGCAATACCCGCGCCGGCATCCTCGAGAGCGTGTTGGACAAGCTGCGCGAGGCCGGCGGCTACATCGAGGCCGGCGACGGCTGGATCGCCATCGAGATGCGCAGCCGTCCCAAGGCGGTCAGCCTGCGCACCTTGCCCTATCCGGCCTTCCCGACCGACATGCAGGCGCAGTTCATGGCGATGAACGCGATCGCCGAGGGCACCGGCGTGATCGCCGAGACCATCTTCGAGAACCGCTACATGCACGTTTCGGAGCTGGCCCGCATGGGGGCCGACATCCATGTCGACGGCCATACCGCGGTGGTGCGCGGCGTCGAGAAGCTGTCGGGCGCCACGGTGATGGCGACCGATCTGCGTGCCTCGGCTTCGCTGGTGATCGCCGGCCTCGCGGCCCAGGGCGAGACCATCGTCGACCGTATCTACCACCTCGACCGCGGCTACGAGCATATCGAGGCCAAGCTCGGCGGCGTCGGCGCCAAGATCGAACGCATCCAGTAAAGGCTTCGCCGCGTGGCGCGCCCGCCACGCCGCTGCGCACAAATAGCCACAAGCCCGGTCAGCAAGTCCTTGACCGGGCTTTTCTTTTGCCTGGCAGGTCGCTTCATGTTTTAAGTGCCTATCCACAACAGGCCGCGGCCCGAGCTGCCGCGCCGAGCCACTCCGGAGACAGCCCGCATGAACGACGAAGCCCGCCTGATCGAACGTTTCTACACCGCCTTCCAGCAGCGCGACTGGGCGACCATGGCGGCCTGCTACCACCCGAGGCGCGCTTTTCCGACCCGGTGTTCCCCGACCTGCGCGGCAAGCAGCCCGGCGCGATGTGGCGCATGCTGCTCGAAGGCGCGAGCGACCTGCAGGTGACCTTCACCGACGTCCAGGCATCCGGCGGCCGCGGTTCGGCGCGCTGGGATGCGGTCTACCCGTTCTCGCAGACCGGCCGCCGCGTGCACAACCGCATCTCGGCCGAGTTCGTGTTCCGCGATGGCCTGATCGTCGAGCATCGCGACCGCTTCGACCTGTGGGCCTGGACCCGTATGGCGCTGGGCCTGCCCGGCGTGCTGCTGGGCTGGTCGCCGATCGTGCGCAACAAGGTGCGGAAGATGGCGGGGCAGCGGCTGCAGCGCTTCATCGAAAAGCATCCCGAATACGCCTGAAGCCGGACCGGCCGCGCCGGGCCGCATGGCGGGATCGCCCGGCGCAGAAGCGCAAAGACCCCGGCCGAGGCCGGGGTCTTTGCGCTTCTCGGCATCCGCCGCCGTTGCGGCGGCGGATGCGTTCAGCTTACTGCCGTGCGACCAGGGTCACGCCGCTGTAGGACGAGACGCCGACCAGCTTGACGTAGTAGTTGCCGGCCTTCGGCGCCGTGATGCGCACCGTTTCGCTGTTGCCCGGCCGGGTCGACTTGAAGTCGTAGGCGGTGGTGGTCGGCTCGGACTCGAAGCTGACGTAGATCGAGACGTCGCCGTTGCCGCCGAGGGTCATGAAGCTCAGCACGCTGCCGGTCGCGGCCTCGAAGCTGTACAGCTCTTCGCTGCTGCCGGCGCCGGTGAGACCGGTCACGTCGATCTTGTTGATCAGCGGGGTGGCGACCGGACCGCTGCCCGGCGGTTCGAGGGCCTTGTCGAGCGCCTTCTTGGCGTTGACGATGCCGACGCCGATCGGCGTGCTGCTCGGGATGGCGACCGGGAAGGCGCGTGCGGTGCGCTTGAGCAGCGTCTCGACCTGGGCCGGCGACAGCGCCGTCGGCGCCGCGCTCTGGACCAGCGCGACGACGCCGGCCACGTGCGGGCTGGCCATCGAGGTGCCGGCCATGCCGGCGTAGGTGTAGCTGCCCGAGGTCGGTGTGGTGAGGCCGTCGTAGCCGGCCTGCCAGACGTACTGCTCGGCCGGCACCGTGCTGTCGATCACGCCGCCGCCCGGCGCCGAGATGTCGACCACCGCGCCGTAGTTCGAGTAGACCGCGCGGCCGCCCTTGATGCCGTTGGCGCCCACTGTGATCACGTTGGCGCAGCTGGCCGGGCTGAAGTTGGCCGAGTTGGCGGCGCTGTTGCCGGCCGCCACCACCACCGTGACGCCGCGCGACACCGCGCCGTTGATCGCGTCCTGGGTCAGCGTGTCGCAGGCGCCGCCGCCGCCGAGGCTCATGTTGATCACCTTGGCCGGCGTGGCATTGGCCGGTACGCCGGCGACCGTGCCGCCGGACGCCCAGGTGATGGCGTCGGCGATGTCCGAGGTGTAGCCGCCGCAGCGGCCCAGCACGCGCACCGGCAGCACCTTGGCGTTGAACGCCACGCCGGCCATGCCCACGCTGTTGTTGGTCATCTCGGCCACCGTGCCGGCGACGTGGCTGCCGTGCCAGGAGCTGTCGTGCACGGTCGAGCCCTCGTAGCACTCGTTGGCCTCGACGGTCCAGTCGCCCTGGTCGAGCGCGCCCGGCACGCGGTCGTTGGTCGGCCGGCGCGAGACGAAGGAGTCGGTGATGAAGTCGTAGCCCGGCAAGAGGTTGTCCGACAGGTCCGGGTGATTGGTCAGCACGCCGGTGTCGAGCACCGCCACCACCACGCCGGCGCCGGTCGCGATGTCCCAGGCGGCCGGCGCGTTGATGCCGCCGACTTCGTTGAACAGGTGCCACTGGTATTCGGCGTAGTAGGGATCGCTCGGCACGCTGAACGTCTTGGCCTTCGGCTTGACGGCCGCGAGCGGCAGCGCCGGGCCGCCGATCGGGTACATCTTGCGGTCGACCGTCACGTACAGCACCGATTTGTCGGCGGCCACTTCGGCGACCAGCTTGCTCATTTCGGCCGGCGTCAGCGTGCGCGACAGCCGCACCAGGTCGGCCTTCACGCCGAGCTTGCGCACATAGCTGGCGACCAGCGGCTGGGCGGCGGCGCTGCGGGTGGCGGCGCTCTGCACCAGCTTGGCGCGCGCGGCCGCGTTGTTCACCGTGCCGAGCTTGGTGGCGCTGGGGCGGCGTCGTCACGGTAGCGCACCACCAGGCGGGCGCCGGCCATGGCGTTGATATTGCCCTGCGTCACGCTCTTGATCGGCAGCGGCTTGCCGGCGGCCACGGCCGACGGTGCGCACAGGAAGGCGGACAGGACGATACCGGCAAGCGCGTGTGCGCCGTTTCCATTTTTCTTGATCACGTTGAAGCCCTCAAAAAGTACGCGTGAAAACAGACCGTCGGGTTGGCGGTGCGTGGTACGGGTGCTGCATGCCGGACCGGGGATCGTCTCGGCCGGCCGTTGGGTGGAGCGGGCCGGCTGCGGCCCGCGCGGGAGTGGGGAAGGGCGCCGCATGGCCGGCCTCACCAGCCGAAGCCGGCGCCGACGCCGACCGACTTCTGGTTGCCGCTCAATGCGCCGCCGAAGGTCAGCGCGCCGTTGTCGCCGAGCGCGCGCTGGTAGCCCAGCGAGACCGCGCGTTCGCCGCCCTGGAAGCCGAAGCCGATGCCCATGCGGTTCTCGCTGCGCACGCCGGCCGCGCTGACCGCCATGTTGACCATCGCGGCGCTGATCGCGCCCATCTGGTCGAGCCGGCGGTCCTGCACGCGGAAGCGCTCGTCGGTTTCGTTGCGGAACTTGTCGAAGCTGTTGCTCAGCACGTTGAAGCGGTTGTCGGTGTAGCTCTTGGCCGAGGTCAGCGTGCGCTGCGCGCTGCTGTCGGTGTAGCTGCGCGCGGTAGCCGCGCTGGCGTCGAGCTGGCCCTTGTTGACCGCGTCGGTGGCCTGGGTGCCGGCCGCCACGTTGGTCACCTGGCGCTCGTGGCCGGCGCTGCCGACCGAGACCGTGTCGGCGCGGTTGGCGACCGAGCCCTGGCCCAGCGCCACCGCTCCCTGCGCGGTGGCCGAGGCGCCCTGGCCCAGCGCGGTGCCCGAGGCCGCGGTGACGCGGCTGCTCTCGCCGACCGCCACCGCGTTGGTCGCGGCCGCCGAGATGGTGGCGTTGGCGCCGACCGCGGTGGAGCCGTCGGCGTTGACGCGCGCGCCGCCGCCGATCGCGGTGTCGTTGGGGCCGTGGGCGTAGGAGTCGCCGCCGATCGCCGTGCCGTTGTTGCTGTTGGCCTGGGCGCTGGAGCCGATCGCCACCGCGTTGGTGCCCTCGCCGATGGTGGCCGTGTCGCCGCCGCCGGTCGCGCCGCCGACCGCCAGCTTGTCCTTGGCGGCCAGCGTCGGGTTGGTCTCGACCGTGTTCAGCCGGGAGTCGAGCTGGGTCACCTTCAGATCGAAGGCGCCGAGCGCGTCGCCCAGGTTCAGGTAGTGGCCGCCCTGGACCGTATAGCTCGGGCCGGTCCACTCGCCGCTGGCGCTGACCGCGGCGCCGCCGCCCAGCGTGCCGGCCAGGCGGGTCAGCGCGCCGTGCAGCTGGCTGCCGTTGATCGCGTCGCTGCTGTCGGCGGCGATGCTGCCGGCGCGCAGCCGGGTCAGGATGGTGCCGGCGTCGCCGCCGCCGAGGCTGATCTTGCTCTTCTCGGCGTCGTCGTAGGCCACCGCGTTGCTGGCCACGCCGCCGATGCGGGTGTCGAGATCGCTGACCTTGTCCTCCACGGTGCCGACGCGCTGGTTGGTGGCGAACAGCTGGCCGCCGTTGACCGCGTCGGTGCTGCCCTCGGCCAGTTCGCCGTCGGCCACGTTGACGATGCGCCGTTCGCTGCCGACCGCGCCGACCGACACGGTATTGGCCTGGTCGGCCACCGAGCCGGCGCCGAGCGCCACGCTGTTGTCGGCCTGGGCCGAGGCGGCCGAGCCGAGCGCCAGGCTGTTCAGGCCGGTGGCGGCCGCCATGCCGTCGCCGCTGGCCTGCACGTAGCGGCTGGTGGTGTTGCCGACGGCGGCGACCTGGTTCAGCTGGGCCACGTTGACCGCGTCGGTGTCTTCGGTGCCGGCGGCGACGTTGGTGATCTGGCGGTCGATCGCCTCGTGGGCGCCGCCCAGCGGATCTTCCCAGGCGACGGCGGCGCCGACCGAGACGGTATTGGCGCGGTCGGCCAGCGAGCCGTGGCCGAGCGCGACGCTGTTGTCGGCGCCTTCGGCCACGCGGCTGGTGCTGCCCAGCGCGGTGCCGTTGTCGGCCAGCGCCCAGGCGGTGACGCCGACAGCGACGCTGCTGTTGTTCTGCGCATAGGCGTTGTAGCCGAGCGCGGTGGCGGCCATGCCGGCGCCGGCCTCGGTGCCGACGGCGGTGCCCTGGGCGACCCAGCCTTCGTTCTGGTTGAGCCAGTCCATCACCTTGGCGTTCTGGCCGACCGCGACCGAGATGTCGCCCTCGGCCTTGGCATAGGTACCGATCGCCGTGCTGGAGTAGCCGGCCACGGTGCCGGCGCCGTAGGCGGTGGCCCACCAGTCCTTGGCGTAGGCGCCGGTACCGACCGCGGTGCTTTCCCAGCCGTCGGCTTGGCTGAAGGCGCCGGCCGCCATGCTGAACGGCGCGTTGGAGATCGATTGCGGCCCGATGGCGACGCTGTAGGCGCCGTTGGCCTGGCTGAAGGCGCCGAGGGCGACGGTGCCGCTGCCGTTGGCCTGGCTGCCCGTGCCGAGCGCGGTGCTGACGTTGCCGGCGGCGATGGCGCCGGCGCCGAAGGCGCTGGCGGCGAAACCGGTCGCCTGGGTGGCGTGGCTGGCGATCACGGTGATGCCGTCTTCGCCGTACTCGAGGAAGGCGCCACCGACCGCGGTGGCCGATTCGCCCGACGCTGCGCTCTCGGTGCCGCTGGCGACGCTGTTGATGCCGGTCGCCTGGGCGTAGCTGCCGCTGGCGGTGGCGCCGGCAGCCTGGGCCAGCGCGTTGAAGCCGGTGGCGCTGGCGTTCTCGCCGTAGGCGAAGGTGCCGCTGCCGAAGGCGCTGGCGCCGTTGCCGATTGCGTTGCTGGCCTCGCCGGCGGCGGTGGCGTTGTCGCCTTCGGCATAGGCGCCGGCGTCGCTGTCGGCGCTGCCGGTGCCCTGGAACAGCTTGTTGGCCGCGGTCACGGTCGCTTCGAGCTGGCTGAGGTTGACCGCGTCGGTCGCCTCGGTGCCGTCGGCGACGTTGGTGATCTGGCGCTCGGCGCCGGCGCTGCCGACCGACACCGTGTCGGCGCGTTCGGCCGTCGAGCGGTTGCCCAACGCGACCGAATTGTCGGCGGTCGCCACGGTATTGGCGCCCAGCGCCAGCGAGTTGTCCGACCAGGCGCGTGCCTGCGAGCCGATGGCGGTGGAGTCGACGCCGCCGGCCTGGGTGCCGGAACCCAGCGCGGTGCTGGTATCGGCCTGGGCCTGCGCGCCCGGGCCGACCGCGACGCTGTTCAGGCCCCAGGCGGCCGTGTTCTGCTCGATGCAGATCAGGTCGGGCGGGCAGGCCATGCTGCCGCCGATCGCGACCGAACCGGCGCCGCCGGCCGTGCTGTAGTAGCCCAGCGCGACGCCGTTCGGGCCGAAGGCGGCGGATTTCGCACCGATGGCGACACCGGCGATGGCGGTGTCCGCCGCATAGCTGTCGACGCCCAGCGCGATGCTGCCGGCGCCGAGCGCGGTGCTGGTGGTGCCCAGCGCGATCGAGTAGTCGCCGATCGCGTTGGCGACCGCGCCGGCCGCCAGCGACTGCGCGCCGCCGGCATAGGCGCCGACGCCGACCGCGGTGGCGGCGAAACCGTTGGCCTGGGCGCTGGCGCCCAGCGCCGTGCCGCCGACGCTGGCGGTGGTCGCGCCGGCCTCGACCGGGGCACCGTCGACGTTGATCAGCGGGTCGCCGTTCTCGTCCAGCGCGGTGCCGCCGACCGCCACGCTGCCCGGGCCAGCGGCCAGGGCGTTGTTGCCGAAGGCGGCGCTGCTTGCGCCGGTGGCCTGGGCATTGTTGCCGAAGGCCGAGCTGTTCAGGCCCGAGGCGACGGCGTTGAAGCCGACCGCGGTGGTGTTGTCGCCGTAGGCGTTGGCGCCGCTGCCGAAGGCGGTGGCACCGTAGCCGATGGCATTGGTGGCTTCGCCGGCGGCGGTGGCGTTGTCGCCCTCGACGTAGGCGCCGGCGTCGCTGTCGGCGCTGCCCGATGCCTGGAAGTGCTTGCCGGCTTCGGCGATGGTGGTATTGAGCTGGCCGACGTTGACCGCGTCGGTGTCTTCGGTGCCGGCCTCCACGCTGGTGATCTGGCGGGTCAGGCCGTATTCGACGTCGCCGACCGAGACCGCGTTGGGCCGATCGGTGTAGGAGTAGGCGCCGAGCGCCACGCTGTTCTCGGCGTTGGCGATCGCGTTGTGACCGATCGCCACGCTGTCCAGCGGCACCGCCACGCTGTAGGCGCCGAGCGCCACGCTGGCCTCGCCGACCGAGGCCGCGCCGCGGCCGGCCGACAGGCTGCCGGCGCCGCGGGCCACCGCGCCGGCGCCGAGCGCGGTGGCGCCGTCGGCGGTCGCTTCGCTGAGGGCGCCGATCGCGCTGGCCGCGCCGTTCGCGCTCTCGGCATAGGCCGAGGCGCCGAGCGCCGTGTCGCCGAGACCGAAGCTCATCGCGCCCTGGCCGACCGCCACGCTGGCGTCGCCGTAGCCCATGCTGTAGTTGCCGACCGCGGTGGCGCCGAGGCCGGCCGCCACGCTGTCGCCGCCGACCGCCACGGTGTTGTTGGCCGAAGCCGCGCTGTTCTTGCCGATCGCTACGGCGACTTCGCCGGCGGCGTTGGCATTGGCGCCGACCGCGGCGGCGCCGAGGCCGCCGGCCTGGGCGTTGTCGCTGCCGTCGCCGGCGCCGTCGACGGCGACGTAGACCGGGTCGGCGGGGCGGCCATCGGGCGGATCAGGCCGGCTCGGGTGGTCGCCGGCGCGGCAGCGGCCGTGTCGTCCGACTGCGGACCGATTCGGCGATTGCTTGTGTTCACGTTAACGCAGCGACCTTGTACGCTCGTCCCGACGGTTGCGGCAGCCTGCCCCGGCGCGGTCACGCAGGCGGATTCGGCGGCCAGCGCAGGCAGGGTGACGCCGATGACGGAGGCGGTGACGAGCATCCGGGCGCCGCGGCTGCGACCCTTGCCGCTACTCTTGGCCAGTTCGGAAGCCACGACCAGCGCTCCCGCCGCCTTGCTCCAGACCGTGCTGTAGATCTTGTTCATGTGCCAATAAACCTCGCAAAAACGAACGGATGTAGAACGGCACGGATCAAGATCCTGTGTCGCTCGGAACGGGTAATTCCGGGAAGTTCGGACAGGTAGAGGCCGGTCGCCGTGCCTGGGAAAACCTACATTGACATGCCGATCCCGCTGCCTTGGGTTGGGCCTGCGACCCTCAAAGTAAATGGCCGGCTCCATGCTGCGCAATTGAATGTTAAAAAATATTCTTTGCTGTCGGCATAGATGCAACAGGGCGCCAGGATTGGCCAAGTCCATGATCCGTTGGCGCTTTCCTTATTCCCGGCGCAAGGCGGCAGATGGCCGGATTGGGCAGGCTGGCCGACCTGCCAGGTTGGGTGGAATGGTGGAATTGAATAGACAAGTTGTCGGCTTGTGATGTCTAAGCATTTGATGGATAAATAATTTCGCGTCATATGCTCGGTAGACAAGTTGCGCTCGCCAGCGCTGCGCCGGGCCGGCATAATCCTTCCTCCCGCCGTTCGTCGCCCCACCATGCTCACCATCGCTCTGTCCAAAGGCCGCATCTTCGAAGAGACCGTCCCGCTGCTCGCGGCGGCCGGCATCGAGCCGGCCGAGGATCCGGAACGCTCGCGCAAGCTGATCCTCGATACCAACCGCGCCGACGTGCGGCTGGTGATCGTGCGCGCGACCGACGTGCCGACCTATGTCCAATACGGTGCGGCCGATCTCGGCATCGCCGGCTACGACGTGCTGCTCGAGCACGGCGGCGCCGGGCTCTACCAGCCGCTCGACCTCGCCATCGCCCGTTGCCGGCTGATGGTGGCGGTGCGCGAGGGCTTCGACTACCCGGCGGCGGTCAAGTCGGGCGCGCGGCTGCGCGTCGCCACCAAGTACGTCGAGTCGGCGCGCGAGCACTTCGCCCGCAAGGGCGTGCACGTCGACCTGATCAAGCTCTATGGTTCGATGGAACTGGCGCCGCTGGTCGGCCTGGCCGATGCCATCGTCGACCTGGTCAGCACCGGCGGCACGCTCAAGGCCAACCAGCTGGTGGCGGTCGAGCACGTGCTCGACGTCAGCTCGCGGCTGGTGGTCAACCAGGCCGCGCTCAAGCTCAAGCGTGCCGGCCTGCAGCCGATCATCGACGCGTTCGCCTCCGTCGGCGAAGCGCCGGCCGGCCACCACCACGCCGTCCATTCCTGACGCGGGTCCGCACGCCGGCCCGCCCGTGTTCCACGCACGCCGGGCCGAGCCCGGCGACCAGAGACTGAGAAGAGTCCGACCCGTATGAGACGCCTCACCACCACCCAAGCCGATTTCCAGGCCCAGCTCGATGCGCTGCTGGCATTCGAGACCGCGCAGAACCCCGAGGTCGACGCCGCCGTCGCGCGCATCCTGGCCGACGTGAAACAGCGCGGCGACGAGGCGCTGGTCGACTACACCGCGTGTTTCGACGGCGTCGCCGCGGCGTCGATGGCGGATCTGACGCTCGACGGCGAGGCGCTCGAAGCGGCCTACCGGCGCCTGCCGGCCGAGCGGTGCGAAGCGCTCGAAGCGGCCGCCGAGCGCGTGCGTCGCTACCACGAAAAGCAGCTGCAACCCAGCTGGCAATACTGCGAGGACGACGGCACGGTGCTCGGCCAGGCGGTCACGCCGCTCGACCGGGTCGGCCTCTACGTGCCCGGCGGCAAGGCCAGTTATCCGAGCTCGGTGCTGATGAATGCGATCCCGGCCAAGGTGGCCGGCGTCGGCGAGATCGCGATGGTGGTGCCGACCCCGCGCGGCGAGCGCAACGACCTGGTGCTGGCGGCCGCCCACGTCGCCGGCGTCGACCGCGTCTACACCATCGGCGGCGCCCAGGCGGTGGCCGCGCTGGCCTACGGCACCGCCACCATCGCCCAGGTCGACAAGATCACCGGCCCGGGCAACCAGTACGTCGCCGCTGCCAAGCGCGCGGTGTTCGGCGTGGTCGGCATCGACATGGTGGCCGGCCCGTCCGAGATCCTGGTGATCTGCGACGGCGGCACCGATCCGGACTGGATCGCGATGGACCTGTTCAGCCAGGCCGAGCACGACGAGATCGCCCAGTCGATCCTGCTGTGCCCCGACGCCGGCTACCTCGGCCGGGTGGCGGCCAGCATCGAGCGGCTGCTGCCGGCCATGCCGCGGCGCGACATCATCGCGGCCAGCCTGGCCAACCGCGGGGCGCTGATCGAAGTGCGCGACCTCGACGAAGCCGCCGCGATCGCCAACCGGATCGCGCCCGAGCACCTCGAATTGTCGGTGGCCGAGCCGTGGGCGCTGCAGCCGAAGATCCGCCACGCCGGCGCGATCTTCATGGGCCGCTTCGCCTCCGAGGCGCTCGGCGACTACTGCGCCGGCCCCAACCACGTGCTGCCGACCTCGCGCACCGCGCGCTTCGCCAGCCCGCTCGGGGTCTACGATTTCCAGAAGCGTTCGAGCCTGATCTACGTGTCCGAGGCCGGCGCGCAGACGCTCGGCCGCATCGCCAGCACGCTGGCGCACGGCGAAGGGCTGCCGGCGCATGCGCGCTCGGCCGAGTACCGGCTGAACGACTGAGCCGGCACGCCGGCGCTACCCATCTACCCCGACCGGCCGGCAAGGCCGGCAACCGCATCGATCGGCTTATGAGCACCGCCCAAGACCACGTCCGCCCGAGATCGCCGCCCTGGCCGCCTACCACGTCGCCGACGCGCGTGGCCTGGTGAAGCTCGACGCGATGGAAAACCCGTTCCCGCTGCCCGAGGCGCTGCGCGCCGAGCTCGGCCAGCGGCTGGCCGCCGCCGCGCTGAACCGCTATCCCGATCCGCACGGCGGCGAATTGCCGCAGCGGCTGCGGGCCGCCTTCGCGATCCCCGACGCCGCCGCGCTGCTGTTGGGCAACGGCTCGGACGAGATCATCACCCTGGTCTGCCAGGCGCTGGCGCGGCCGGGCGCCACGCTGCTGGCGGCCGAGCCGTCGTTCGTGATGTACCGCATGAACGCGGTGTTCAGCCGGCTGAACTACGTCGGCGTGCCGCTGCGGCCCGATTTCTCGCTCGACACGCCGGCGATGCTGGCGGCGATCGACGCGCACCGGCCGGCGGTGGTGTTCCTGGCCTATCCGAACAACCCGACCGGCCCGCGCTTCGCGCGCGACGAGGTCAAGGCGGTGCTCGACGCCGCGCCCGGTCTGGTGGTGGTCGACGAGGCCTATACCGCCTTCGCCGAGGACAGCTTCATGGACCTGGCCGGCACCCATCCGCGCCTCTTGGTGATGCGCACGCTGTCCAAGCTCGGCCTGGCCGGCATCCGGCTCGGCTACGCGGCCGGGCCGGCCGACTGGATCGCCGAGCTCGACAAGGTGCGGCCGCCATACAATGTCAACGTGCTGACCCAGGCCGCCGCGCTGTTCGCGCTCGATCACCTGGCGGTGTTCGAGGCCCAGGCCGCCGTGCTGCGGCAGGAGCGCGCCCGCCTGCACGCCGCGCTGGCAGCGCTGCCCGGCGTGACCGCCTTCGCCTCCGAGGCCAATTTCGTGCTCGCCCGCCTGCCCGACGCGCCGCGCGCCTTCGCTGCGCTCAAGGCCGCCGGCGTGCTGATCAAGAGCTTGCACGGCGGCCATCCGCTGTTGAATCATTGCCTGCGCTTCACCGTCGGCACGCCCGCCGAGAACGACCGCGTGATCGCGGCCCTGCCCGACTGCCTGTAAACCGCCCCGCCGGCTCGAGCGCGGGTGCGCGCCGACCGCCGGGACTCGAAAGCCCCAAGCCATGCGACTAGCCACCGTCACCCGCAACACGCTGGAAACCCAGATCACCGTCGAGATCAATCTCGACGGCAGCGGCAAAGGCCGCTTCGATACCGGCGTGCCCTTCCTCGAACACATGCTCGACCAGGTGGCGCGCCACGGCCTGATCGACCTCGACATCCATGCCCGCGGCGACCTGCACATCGATGCCCACCATACGGTCGAGGACATCGGCATCACGCTGGGCCAGGCACTGGCCCGCGCGGTCGGCGACAAGAAGGGCATCCGCCGCTACGGCCACAGCTACGTGCCGCTCGACGAGGCGCTGAGCCGGGTGGTGATCGACCTGTCGGGCCGGCCGGGCCTGAGCTACGGCGTCGAATACACGCGCGCCAGCATCGGCCAGTTCGATGTCGACCTGTTCAGCGAGTTCTTCCACGGTTTCGTCAACCACGGCATGGTCACCCTGCACATCGACAACCTGAAGGGCAGCAACGCCCACCACCAGGCCGAGACCATCTTCAAGGCCTTCGGCCGCGCGCTGCGCATGGCGGTGGAGGTCGACGAGCGCGCCGCCGGGGCAATGCCGTCGACCAAAGGCACCCTGACCGCGTAAGCGATTCGTCCGATCCTAGCCAGGAATCCTTCGATCATGAAAATCGCCGTCGTCGACTACGGCATGGGCAATCTCCGCTCGGTCACCCACGCGCTCGAGCATGTCGCGCCGGAGGCGCGGATCGTGTTGACCAGCGACGCCGCCGAGATTGCCGGCGCCGACAAGGTGGTGTTCCCCGGCCAGGGCGCCATGCGCGACTGCGTGCGCGAGCTCGACCGGCGCGAACTGCGCGGCGCGGTGCTCGAGGCGGCGCGCGGCAAGCCCTTCCTCGGCATCTGCGTCGGCGCCCAGCTGCTGTTCGACAGCAGCGAGGAGGGCGCCGGGGCCGGCGAACGGACCGCCGCGCTCGGCGTGTTTCCCGGCCAGGTGCTGCGCTTCCCGGCCGAGCGCATGCGCTCGGACGCGGGCGAGCGGCTCAAGGTGCCGCACATGGGCTGGAACGAAGTGCGCCAGGTGCAGGCCCATCCGCTGTGGGAGGGTATCGCCGACGGCGCGCGCTTCTACTTCGTCCACAGCTACTACATGCAGACGCCCGATCCGGCGCTGGTCGCGGGGGAAAGCGAATACCCTTCGCCTTCACCGTGGCGGTGGCCCGCGCTAATATCTTCGCCACCCAGTTCCACCCCGAAAAAAGCCACCAGGCCGGCCTCAGGCTGCTCGCGAACTTCGCGGCCTGGGATGGTACGGTCCAACCCGCCCGATAAGACCCATCATGCTCATCATTCCCGCCATCGACCTCAAAGACGGCCAGTGCGTGCGCCTCAAGCAAGGCGAAATGGACTCCGCCGACGTGTTCGGCGACCCGGCCGAGATGGCCGAGCGCTGGCTGGAGGCCGGCGCCCGGCGGCTGCATCTGGTCGACCTCAACGGCGCCTTCGCCGGCAAGCCGAAGAACCTCGACGCGGTGCGCGCCATCCTCGAGGTGGTCGGCAGCGAGATCCCGGTCCAGCTCGGCGGCGGCATCCGCGACCTCAACACCATCGAGCGCTACCTCGACGCCGGCCTGCGCTACGTGATCATCGGCACCGCCGCGGTGAAGAACCCCGGCTTCCTGCACGAAGCCTGCGACGCGTTTCCGGGCGCGGTGATCGTCGGCCTCGACGCGCGCGACGGCAAGGTCGCCACCGACGGTTGGAGCAAGATCACCGGCCACGACGTGGTCGACCTGGCGCGCCGCTTCGAGGATTACGGCGTCGAATCGGTGATCTACACCGACATCGGCCGCGACGGCATGCTCAGCGGCATCAACATCGAGGCCACGGTCAAGCTGGCGCGCGAACTGTCGGTGCCGGTGATCGCCTCGGGCGGGCTGACCAACCTGGACGACGTCGACGCGCTGTGCGACGTGGCCGGCGAGGGCGTCGGCGGCGTGATCGCCGGCCGCTCGATCTACCAGGGCACGCTCGACTTCGCCGCGGCCCAGCAGCGGGCCGACGCCCGCAGCGCCTGAGCCGGGCCCCCATTTCCATTCCACGATCGCGCCCATGCTCGCCAAACGCATCATCCCCTGTCTCGACGTCACCGCCGGCCGCGTGGTCAAGGGCGTCAACTTCGTCGGCCTGCGCGACGCCGGCGACCCGGTCGAGATCGCCCGCCGCTACGACCAGCAGGGCGCCGACGAGCTGACCTTCCTCGACATCACGGCGAGCTCGGACAACCGCGACCTGATCCTCGACATCATCGAGGCGGTGGCCGAGCAGGTCTTCATCCCGCTCACCGTCGGCGGCGGCGTGCGCCGCGCCGAGGACGTGCGGCGGCTGCTCAACGCCGGCGCCGACAAGGTCGGCATCAATACCACCGCGGTCACCCATCCCGAGGTGGTCGAGGAGGCCGCCGGCTACTTCGGCTCGCAGGCCATCGTGGTGGCGATCGACGCCAAGCGCGTCGCCACGGCCGCGGGCGAGCCGGCGCGCTGGGAGGTGTTCACCCACGGCGGCCGCAACGCCACCGGCCTCGACGCGGTGCAGTGGGCGCGCGAGATGCAGCGCCGCGGCGCCGGCGAGATCCTGCTGACCAGCATGGACCGCGACGGCACGCGCTCGGGTTTCGACCTGGCGCTGACGCGTGCAGTCAGCGATGCGGTCGACATCCCGGTGATCGCCTCCGGCGGCGTCGGCAAGCTGCAGGACCTGGCCGACGGCATCGTGCTCGGCCATGCCGACGCGGTGCTGGCCGCCAGCATCTTCCACTTCGGCGACCACACGGTCGGCGAGGCCAAGCGGCTGATGCGCGAACAGGGCATCGAGGTGCGGCTATGAGCTGGCTCGACGAGGTGCGCTGGGACGATCGCGGCCTGGTCACCGCGATCGCCCAGGACGCCGTCAGCGGCCGCGTGCTGATGGTGGCCTGGATGAACCGCGAATCGCTCGCGCTCACCGCCGAGACCGGCATCGCCCACTACTGGTCGCGTTCGCGCGCCAGGCTGTGGAAGAAGGGCGAGGAGTCGGGCCACCTGCAGACGGTGCGCGAGCTGCGGCTCGATTGCGACGGCGACGTGATCGTCATGCAGATCGAGCAGGCCGGCGGCATCGCCTGCCATACCGGCCGCGAGAGCTGCCTGTTCCGCCGGCTGGTCGACGGCGAATGGCGCGTCGTCGACCCGGTGCTGAAAGACCCGCACGCCATCTACGCCGATCCGCACGGCCACTGATTTCCCCGCCGCGACCGTCGCGGCCTTGCCCGGCCGCGGCTGCGACTTGTAACCCAAGTGTCGCAATCCCTGCCTATAATCGCCCGTCCCGCAGAGCCTCCCAGCCATGGTCAGCCCAGACATCCTCCAACGCCTTGCCGCCACGCTCGACGCGCGCAAGGGCGCCGATCCCGCCAGCTCCTACACCGCCCGCCTGATGCACCAGGGCGTCGACGCGATCTGCAAGAAGATCGGCGAGGAAGCGGTGGAGACCGTGCTGGCCGCCAAGGACGGCGACCGGCTGCACCTGGTGCGCGAGGTGGCCGACCTGTGGTTTCACAGCATGGTGCTGCTGTCGCAGCAGGGCCTGGGACCGGACGACGTGCTGGCCGAGCTGGCGCGGCGCGAAGGCATCTCCGGCATCGACGAAAAGAATTCCCGCAAGGAGTGAAGACGTGAGCGGCTGCATCTTCTGCCGGATCGCCCAAGGCGAGATCCCGGCCAAAAAGGTCTACGAGGACGATGAATTCATCGCCTTCCACGACATCAACCCGGTCGCGAACGTTCACTTCCTGATCGTGCCCAAGCGGCATATCGAGTCGCTGCTGGAGGTCGCGCCCGGCGACGAAGCGCTGCTGGGCCGCGCATTGGCGCTGGCGCCGCGGCTGGCGCGCGAGCAGGGCCTGGGCGAAGGCTTCCGCACCATGATCAATACCGGCGCCAAGGGCGGCCAGTCGGTCTTCCACCTGCATCTGCACGTGTTCGGCGGCGGCGGCAAGGCCGAGGCGGCGATGGCACAGGTCATGCAATAGCGCATCGCGGCATGCGCCTTTGCGGGGCGGCATGCTGCTTTTGAAACATTCCACGGTGTCGCGCGCTGCGTTCCGAACGGTTCGCGGGGCGCGCAGCCCGGTCGACTTATCATTGTGGCGCCCTGCGCCACGCCACTCTGGAGTAATCGCAATGGGTTCGTTCAGCATCTGGCATTGGCTGATTGTGCTGGTCATCGTCGTGCTGGTGTTCGGCACCAAGAAGCTCGGCAACGTCGGCAAGGATCTCGGTTCGGCGGTGAAGGGTTTCAAGGAAGGCATGAAGAACGAGGAAGACACGCCCAAGATCGCCGAGAAGGAAGTCGGCGGCAGCCGCGTGTTCGACAACGACGCCAGCAAAGACAAGCGTTAAGCGCGTCCTGTGTTCGACATCAGTTTTGGCGAACTGCTGATCATCGGCGCCGTCGCGCTGGTGGTGATCGGCCCCGAGCGGCTGCCCAAGGTGGCGCGCACGGTCGGTGCCCTGGTCGGCCGCCTGCAGCGCTACGTCGCCGGCGTGAAGGCCGACATCCAGCGCGAGATCGAGATCGACAGCCTGCGCAAGCTCGAGGCCGAGATGAACGAGGCCGGCCGCAAGATCGGCGCCGAGATCACCTCCGGCTTCGATCCGATGCGGCAAGCGGTGCAGGAGACCGGCGAGGCGGCGCGCGAAGCGCTGAGCGAGCCGCCCGCGCACAGCGAATCGGTCGCCGGTGAAGCGGCTGCCGCACCGGCCGATTCCGCCGCGGCCGTCGCAGCACCCGTCGACGACAAGCAGTTCGACCTGTTCACCCGGCCGCCGCTCGAGACCGAGCCGGTGACGCTGCCCGTCATCCATCCTCCCGAACGCGATCGGCGCTGATCCATGCAAGAAGAACTGCAACCGCTGGTCGAGCACCTGATCGAGCTGCGCACCCGGCTGGTCCGCGCCGCCGGCCTGCTGGTCGTGGTGTTCCTGATCCTGTTCCACTGGTCGGGCGACCTCTACCACCTGCTGGCGCTGCCGATGCTCAAGGCGATGAAGGCCGGCAGCCAGATGATCGCGACCGACGTCACCGCGACCTTCTTCGTACCGCTCAAGGTCACCGCCATGGTGGCCTTCCTGATCACCTTGCCGCACTCGATGTACCAGGCATGGGCCTTCGTCGCGCCGGGGCTCTACCAGCACGAGAAGAAGCTGGTGCTGCCGCTGCTGGTGTCGAGCGTGTTCCTGTTCGCGATCGGCATGGCCTTCGCCTACTTCTTCGTCTTCCCGGTGGTGTTCGGCTTCATGACGGCCGCGACGCCCGAGGGCGTGGCGATGATGACCGACATCGACAAGTACCTGAGCTTCGTGCTCGGCATGTTCCTGTCCTTCGGCGCCACCTTCGAGACGCCGGTGGTGGTGATCGTGCTGGTGCGCATGGCATCGTCAGCATCGCCAAGCTGCGCGAGGCGCGGCCCTACGTGATCGTCGGCGCCTTCGTGGTGGCCGCGGTGGTGACGCCGCCCGACGTGATGTCGCAGGTGATGCTGGCCGTGCCGCTGTGGCTGCTGTTCGAGCTGGGCCTGATCCTGTCGGCCTGGCTGATCCCGGTGCCGAAGGCCGAGGAAAGCAGCTGAGCGGATTGCGGCGAGCTGGATTCCAGCGGGCCGGACGAAGATGTGAAAACGCCACCTCCGAGAGGTGGCGTTTGCATTTTGCCGAGCGCGAATTGCGGATCGGGATCGAAATCCCGGCCCGCTCACTCGTCCGGCTGCGCCGCGGTCTCGATGCGCGGCCGCTTGCCGACCTTGACCCTGAACTCGAGCGGCTTGCCGCCGCGGATCACGTCGACCTGGGTCTCGGTGCCGGGGGCTGGCCGGCCACCGCGTTGAGCATGCTGGAGAAGTCCGCCACCGGCGTGCGGGCGACCGCGATCAGCACGTCGCCGGGCTTGAGGCCGGCACGGTCGGCCGGGCCGCCGCGCACCACGCCGTTGATCAGCACGCCGGCCGGTTTGGACAGGCCGAAGCTGGCCGCCAGTTCGGGCGTCAGGTCCTGCGTCTCCACCCCGATCCAGCCGCGCGTGACCGCGCCGTCCTTGATGATCTCCTCCATCACCGTCTTCACCGTCGACGAGGGGATGGCGAAGCCGATGCCCATGCTGCCGCCGGTCCGCGAATAGATCGCGCTGTTGATGCCGACCAGGTTGCCCTGCGCATCGACCAGCGCGCCGCCCGAGTTGCCCGGGTTGATCGCGGCGTCGGTCTGGATGAAGTTCTCGAAGGTATTGATGCCGAAGCCGGTGCGGCCGAGTGCCGAGACGATGCCCATGGTGACGGTCTGGCCGACGCCGAACGGGTTGCCGATCGCCAGCACCACGTCGCCGACGTTGAGCTTGTCGACCTGGCCGAAGGTGATGGCCGGCAGCTTGTCGAGCTCGATCTTGATCACGGCGAGGTCGGTGTCCGGATCGGTGCCGACCACCACGGCCGATACGCTGCGGCCGTCCGACAGCGCGACCTCGATCTCGTCGGCCGAGGCCACCACGTGGTTGTTGGTGACGATATAGCCCTGGGTCGACACGATCACGCCCGAGCCGAGGCTCGAGGTGCGCTGGTTGTCGTTGCCCTCGAAGCGGTCGCCGAAGAAGCGGCGGAACAGCGGATCGTCGAGCAGCGGATGGCGCTTCTGCTTGATTTCCTTGCTGGTATAGATGTTCACCACGCTGGGCATGGCGTGGCGCACGGCGCCGCTGTAGCTGGTCTGCCCCAGCAACGGGGCGGGTGCGGTCGGCAGGGCCTGGGTCAGCGTGACCACCTCGGCCATCGGCTTGGGCAGCCAGGCCGGCTTGAGCAGGGTGAGCAGGAACCAGAGCGCCAGGCCGACGGTGGTGGTTTGTGCGAAAATCAGCCAGAGTTTTTTCATTGAACAGGCGCTTCGACGCGGCCTCGAGAGTTGCAGCTATGTTATTGCGCGAACTGGAAAATTATACCGGACAACTGCTCCAGCTCGATCGCTTCAAGGATTATGCCCCGAACGGATTGCAAGTCGAGGGACGCGCCGAAGTCGGCCGGCTGGTCTGCGGCGTCACCGCCAGCGAGGCGCTGATCGATGCTGCCATCGCCTGGCAGGCCGACGCGATCCTGGTCCACCACGGTTATTTCTGGCGCAACGAGGATGCGCGCGTGGTCGGCACCAAGCGGCGGCGGCTGGCTAAGCTGCTGGCGCACGACATCGGCCTGCTGGCCTATCACCTGCCGCTCGACGCCCACCCGGAGCTCGGCAACAACGCCCAGCTCGGGCTGCGGCTCGGCCTGGTCGGCGAAGGCCGCTTCGGCGAGCAGTCGCTCGGCTGGTACGGCGCGCCGGAGGCCGCGACCACGCTGGGCGAATTCGCCGCGCGCGTCGAGGCCGCGCTCGGCCGCCGGCCGGTGGTGATCGGCGATCCGGCCTGGCCCTTGCACCGGGTCGGCTGGTGCAGCGGCGGCGCGCAGGGCTATTTCGGCGAGGCGATCGCGGCCGGTTGCGACGCCTACCTGACCGGCGAGGCGTCCGAGCACAACTACCACGCCGCGCTCGAACACGGCGTCGGCTTCATCGCCGCCGGCCACCACGCCAGCGAGCGCTACGGCGTGCAGGCGCTGGCGGCCCACCTGGCCGGGCAGTTCGGCCTAGAGTGGCGTTACGTCGAGCTCGACAACCCGATCTGACCGGTCCAGGCGCTTCGGATCGCACGTTCGATCAAAGCGATTGACCCACCGCGCGGCCGGCCGGTGGCCCCGCCAATAACCACAGCGCTGCAAAGGCTTATCCTGGCCGGGCGAATCGGTTAAAATTCCCGAGTTAAGCCTCCTCATTCTTAAAAGTCACAAAGTCAGGGACTGGGTATGACGAATCAAGTGGATAACAGCAAGCGGCGCTTCCTGACGCTCGCGACCGGCGCCGTCGGCGGCGTCGCGGTGGTCGGTGTCGCCACGCCGTTCATCGCCAGCTTCTTCCCGTCCGAGCGTGCCAAGGCAGCCGGCGCACCGGTAGAAGTCGACATCAGCAAGCTCGAACCCGGTCAGAAGATCGACGTCGAGTGGCGCGGCAAGCCGGTGTGGGTGGTCAACCGCACCAAGGAAATGGTCGACAACCTGGCCAAGGTCGAGTCCAAGCTGGTCGACGTCACGTCCGACAGCAGCGAGCAGCCCGACTATGCCAAGAACAAGCTGCGCTCGCGCGAGGATCACGCCAACATCTGGATCGCGCTGGGCGTGTGCACCCACCTCGGCTGCTCGCCGACCTTCCGTCCCGACATCGCTCCGGCCGATCTGGGCGCCGACTGGGTGGGCGGCTTCTACTGCCCCTGCCACGGCTCCAAGTTCGACCTGGCCGGCCGCGTCTATTCCGGCGTTCCCGCGCCGAAGAACCTGGTCATCCCGCCCTACAAGTACCTCAGCGCCACCACGGTGCTGGTCGGCGAAGACAAATAAGAGGGAAGGACCGACATGAGCAAGCTGCAAGCCCTGAGCAACACGGTCATGACCTGGGTCGACGACCGTTTCCCGGCGACGAAGATGTACAAGGAGCACATGTCCGAGTACTACGCGCCGAAGAACTTCAACTTCTGGTACTACTTCGGTTCGCTGGCGCTCCTGGTGCTGGTGATCCAGATCGTCACCGGCATCTTCCTGACGATGAACTACAAGCCGGACGGCTCGCTGCTGCCCGGCACCAACGTCTCGGTCGCCTTCACCTCGGTCGAGTACATCATGCGCGACGTGGCCGGCGGCTGGATCATCCGCTACATGCACTCGACCGGCGCCTCGATGTTCTTCGTGGTGGTCTACCTGCACATGTTCCGCGGCCTCGTCTACGGCTCCTACAAGCAGCCGCGCGAGCTGATCTGGATCTTCGGCATGCTGATCTTCCTGTGCCTGATGGCCGAAGCCTTCCTCGGCTACCTGCTGCCGTGGGGCCAGATGTCGTTCTGGGGCGCCCAGGTGATCGTGAACCTGTTCAGCTCGATCCCGGTCATTGGCCCGGACCTGTCGGTGTGGATCCGCGGCGACTTCGTGGTGTCCGACGCGACGCTGAACCGCTTCTTCGCGCTGCACGTGATCGCCGTGCCGCTGGTGCTGCTGGCCCTGGTGGTCGCCCACCTGGTGGCGCTGCACGAAGTCGGCTCGAACAACCCCGACGGCGTCGAGATCAAGAAGCACAAGGATCCCAAGACCGGCATCCCGCTCGACGGCATCGGCTTCCACCCGTACTACACGGTGAAGGACATCTTCGGCGTCGCGGTCTTCCTGGTCATCTTCAGCTACGTGGTGTTCTTCGCGCCTGAAATGGGCGGCTTCTTCCTCGAGCATCCGAACTTCGACCCGGCCGATCCGCTGAAGACCCCGCCGCATATCGCACCGGTCTGGTACTTCACGCCGTTCTACGCGATCCTGCGCGCGATCCCGTCCTTCCTGGGGACCCAGGTCTGGGGCGTGATCGGCATGGGTGCCGCGGTGGTCATCATCGCCTTCCTGCCCTGGCTCGACCGCAGCCCGATCAAGTCGATCCGCTACCGCGGCCGCAAGTTCAAGATCGCGCTGGTGCTGTTCCTGATCTCCTTCATCGGCCTCGGCATCCTGGGCGCCAAGGCGCCGACCGACCTGCGCACCATCCTGTCGCAGATCTTCAGCGTGATCTACTTCGGCTTCTTCCTCGGCATGCCGTTCTTCACCAAGAACGACCCGGGCAGCGTGCCGGTTCCCGATCGCGTCACCGATACCAATACCCATCGCCAGCTGGCTTTCCTGATGTACGTCGGCATCGCCGTGATCGGCGCCTTCGTGTTCGCCAAGCTGGTCTGACAAGGGAGACGGACAAAGATGAAAAACAAGATCGCTCAGATCCTCGCCGCCTGCGCGCTGCTGCTGCCGGTGGCCGCCACGGCGTCGACCGAGGTCGCGCTGGACGCCGCCCCGCTCAACGTGCGCGACGCCGAGTCGGTGCAGCGCGGTGCCCAGCTGTTCGTCAACTACTGCCTGTCCTGCCACGGCGCCGCCGCCATGCGCTACAACCGGCTGCTAGATCTCGGCCTGACCGAACAGCAGGTGAAGGACAACCTGATGTTCACCACCGAGAAGATCGGCGAGCCGATGCGCGTGGCCATGCAGGCCAAGGACGGCAAGGCCTGGTTCGGCGCCACGCCGCCGGACCTGTCGCTGGTCGCCCGCTCGCGCGGCGCCGACTGGCTCTATACCTACCTGCGCAGCTTCTACCGCGACGAAAGCCGGCCGACCGGCTGGAACAACGCGGTGTTCGACAAGGTCGGCATGCCGCACGTGCTGTGGCAGCTGCAGGGCGACCTCGAGCTGCGCAAGGTCGAAGGCGAAGGCCACGGCGAAGAGGCGAAGGGCAACGTGGTGCGCTCGTGGCAGACCCACGAAGGCCACAAGGTCGAGACCCACGAGCTGGTGCTGGTCAAGCCCGGTTCGCTGACCCGCCTGGCCGACGGCAAGGCCAACACCTTCGACTACGACAACAAGATGGCCGACCTGACCAACTACCTGGTCTGGATGGGCGAGCCGGCGCAGGTGACGCGCCAGCACATCGGCTACGGCGTGCTGCTGTTCCTGATGTTCATCCTGGTGCCGATGGCCTACCTGCTGAAGAAGGAATACTGGCGCGACATCCATTGATCGATGCTCGCCAGCATGGAAAAGCGGAAGGTAAAACTTCCGCTTTTTTCTTTTTAATCATTGACTTATCTTGATTTTGTGGATTTCGTCATAGACGAAATGATAAAATCCCGTTCTTACCTATCCTTGCCGTCGATGGAGTTCCTACCGATATGATGACCCTGTATTCCGGCACCTCCTGCCCCTTCAGCCACCGTTGCCGCATCGTCCTGTTCGAGAAGGGCATGGACTTCCAGATCGTCGACGTGGACATGCACAACAAGCCGGAAGACCTGGCGGTGATGAACCCGTACAACGAAGTGCCGGTGCTGGTCGAGCGCGACCTGGTGCTGTACGAGTCGAACATCATCAACGAGTACATCGACGAGCGCTTCCCGCACCCGCAGCTGATGCCGGCCGATCCGATCATGCGCGGCCGCGCCCGCCTGATGCTGCACAACTTCGAGCGCGAGCTGTTCGTGCACGTGAAGGTGCTCGAGACCAGCGGCACCTCGAAGAAGGATCTGGAGAAGGCCCGCGGCGTGATCCGCGACAACCTCGGCCAGATCGCGCCGATCTTCGCCAAGCAGAAGTTCATGCTGGGCGAGGAGTTCTCGATGCTCGACGTGGCTATCGCTCCGCTGCTGTGGCGCCTGGAGCACTACGGCGTGGAAGTGTCCAAGCCGATGGCGCCGATCCTCAAGTACGCCGAGCGCCTGTTCGGCCGCCAGGCCTTCATCGATTCGATGACGCCGAACGAAAAGGCCATGCGCAAGTAATACCCGTCCGGGCCGGAACGCGGCGCAGCCGTGCCGCGTTCCTCGCCCCGCAGTCCCGCCTCCACGCTCCAATCCCGCGGTCCGCCATGAAATCCGTCCCGATCAAGCCCTACCTGCTGCGCGCCATCCATGAGTGGTGTTCCGACCACGGCCACACGCCCTATATGGTGGTGGCGGTGAAGGGCACCATGCAGGTGCCGATGGAATACGTGAAGGGCGGCGAGATCACGCTCAACGTGAGCTACAACGCCACCCGCAACCTGCAGCTCGGCGACGACTACGTGCGCTTCTCGGCGCGCTTCAACGGCGTCAGCCGCGACATCTTCGTGCCGGTCGGCGCGGTGGTCTCGCTGTTCGCGCGCGAGACCGGCGAGGGCATGGCCTGGGAGCCGGAATTCGACGGCAGCGAAGTCATGCCGGAACGCGTGGCGCCGCTGCGCGCGGTCTCCAGCGAGCCCGAGGCGGCCCCGGCCGAGGCCGCGCCGGTGGATGCCGAAGTCGCCGAGGCCGAGCCGGCCGTGGCCCGCGCCGAGGACGACGACGACAAACCCACCCCGCCGCCGGCCGGCCGCGGCCACCTGCGCGTGGTGAAGTAAGGCCGTGCACTGGCTCTACCTGGCCATCGCCATCGTCGCCGAGGTGATCGCGACCTCGGCGCTGAAGGCTTCGGACGGCTTCAGCCGGACCTTGCCGTCGCTGGTGGTGGCGCTCGGCTACGCGGTGGCCTTCTACTTCCTGTCGCTGACGCTGCGCAGCATGCCGGTCGGCATCGCTTACGCGGTCTGGTCCGGCGTCGGCGTGGTGCTGATCGCGCTGATCGCCTGGCTGCGCTTCGGCCAGGCGCTGGACCTGGCGGCGATGATCGGCATGGGCCTGATCGTGGCCGGCGTGGTGGTGCTCAACCTGTTCTCCAAGGTATCGGCGCATTGACCGTGCCGTTCGGGAATGTGTAGGAGCGGCTTTAGCCGCGAAGCCGTTCGTTCTGTCATGATCACTCGCGGCTGAAGCCGCTCCTACCCAACGATCGACGATGGCGGCGGCTCGAGCCGCGATGGATTGGCAGCAGGATGCAAAAAGGGCGCGTTGCGAAACGCGCCCTTTTCGTTCGTCCGGCCGGGAATCAGGCCTTGCGGGTCAGCACCGCGGCGAAGAAGCCGTCGCAGCCATGCCGCTGCGGATCGAGCCGCAGGTAGTCGCCGGTATCGAGCTCCACCTTCTGCTCGGCCAGCACCGTATTGGCCGGTACCAGCTCGAAGCCGGGATGCGCGGCCAGGAAGGCCTCGACGATGTCCTGGTTCTCGCGCGGCAGGATCGAGCAGGTCGCGTAGACCAGCCGGCCGCCGACCTTCACCAGCCGGGCGGCCGAGGCCAGGATGGCGGCCTGCTTGGCGTTGAGCTCGTCGACCGCGGCCGCGCTCTGGCGGAACTTGAGGTCGGGATTGCGCCGCAGCGTGCCGAGGCCGGAGCAGGGCGCATCGACCAGCACCCGGTCGATCTTGCCGGCCAGCCGCTTCACCCGCGCGTCGTTCTCGCTCTCGATGCGCTGCGGCTGCACGTTGGACAGGCCCGAGCGCGCCAGCCGCGGCTTGAGGTTGGCCAGCCGCTTCTCGCTGACGTCGAAGGCGTACAGCCGGCCGGTCGACGCCATCAGCATGCCCAGGAGCAGCGTCTTGCCGCCGGCGCCGGCGCAGAAGTCGGCCACCATCTCGCCGCGCCGCGGCGCGACCAGCAGGCCGAGCAGCTGGCTGCCCTCGTCCTGCACCTCGATGGCGCCCTCGGTGAACAGCGTATGGCGGCTGATCGAGGGCCGGCCATGGATGCGGATGCCGAACGGCGACAGCGGCGTGGCGGCGGCCTCGAGGCCGAGCGCGGCCAGTTCCTGCAGCACCGCCTCGCGCTTCATCTTCAGCGTGTTCACCCGGAGGTCGAGCGGGGCCGGCTGCGCCAGCGCGCGGCCCAGCTCCACCAGCGCCGTTTCGTCCATGCCGCCGGCCAGCAGCTCGGCGGCAGCCCAGTCGGGCAGCTCGGCGCGCTCGGCCGCGCTCAGGCTGTCGTTCTTGAATGCCTTCACGCCGGCCAGGAAGGTGCGCTCGTCCTCGCGCTTCACGATCTGCTCGAACTCGCGCAGGTTGTGGCCGCTGCGCGCCAGGAAGGCCAGCAGCAGCTTGCGCGGGGTCGGATCGGGCGCGCAGATGCGGTCGAGCGTGAATTTCTGGCGCAGCACGCCGAACACCGCTTCGGCCACGAAGGCGCGGTCATGGCTGCCGAGCTTGGGGTTCTCGCGGAAGAAGCGCGACAGCACGGCGTCGGCCGGGGCGGCGAAGCCCAGCGCGGCACGCAGGGCATCGAGGGCGGCATGGAAGGGGGCCGAAGGGATGGACATGGTTTTCCGTCAGGTTCAATCAGTTTGGTAATCGAGTTGCTTGGCGACCAGCTGCAGCTCGCCGTGGTCGTCGCGGCGGACGATCTTCACCGGCAGGTTGCCCAGCTCCGGCGCCAGCCAGAATTCGGTTGCATCGCCCCCTCGGGCACGCGCCAGACGCGGGCGGCGACGGTCTTGCCCTTGAGGCTGACGCTGGCCGGCGCGGCCAGCGCGAAGCGATCGTCGCGGACCTTGCGGCCGGTGACCACCTGGACCCGGGCCGGGCTCTTGTCGCCGAGCCAGGCCAGCTGGAACGGCAGGGCGTTGAGATCCTGCGCGCCGTCGTCCAGCTTGGCGTTCTTGAGCGCGTCGGGCGCGCCGTAGCTGACCTGGCGCGCGGTCCAGTCGAAGCGCACCTGGTTGCGCGGCGTGTCGCCGCCGCGGTATTCGGCGTAGTCGGCCGGCTTGAGCCCGCCGTTGCCGACCGCGCCGCTGCTCTGGTAGCGGATGCGCGGGCCGAGGATGGGCTTGATCTCGGTGTCGAGCTTGTACTGGCCTTGCGCCAAGGTCCAGCGCTGCACCGCCTCGCCGACCGGCATGCCGCCGAGCCGGGCTTCGTAGGTGATGGTGGCGCGCGCGGGCAGCGGCTCGGCCAGCGGGCGAGGCTGGCGGCGGCGAGGGCGAACAGGGCGAGCGTCGGACGGATCATGGGGTGTACCTCCTGCTGATGATAGCCGCAGCCTAGGCGCAGGCGGCTGACGCGCGGCTGAATCGCAGTCGTGCTCACCGGTCGCGCGCCTCGCGCTGGATGCGGCGCAGCACGGACTTGCCGTCGATGCCGATGTCGGTGGCGATCATGTCGTAGGTCTTGTCGCCGTCCTCGGCGCGGATGCGCACCGGCAGGTTGTGCCACTCGGGCGCCAGGTAGAACTCGAAGCGGCGCTGCTTGTAGGCGCCGGTCATCACCAGCACCGGCACCTTCCGGCCCGACAGCGTCAGCTCGGTTTCGCCCTTGATCTCGAACGGCACCTGGTAGCTGTTGCGGCCGCTGAGGATCTGCACCTCGAAGCTCGGCATGCGGTCGCCCTGCAGGGCGAACTGGTAGGCGGCCGAGAAGGCGTCGAAGGCGTTGTCGCCGAGCGGCACTTCCTTCTGCTTGCCGGGCTCGCCCTGGCGCACCAGCTTGGCGTCCCAGTCGAAATCGGCCTGGTACTTGGGTTGCGGCTGGTTGTTGCGGTACTCGAGCAGGCGGCGCGGCCGCAGGCCCTGGCGGCCGATGTCGCCCTCGCTCTTCCACTCGAAGGCCAGGCCGCCGAAGCTGGCGCGGGTGTCGATCTCGTAGCGCTTGCCCTGCACGCGCCAGCGGTGCTGCGCCTCGATGATGCCCTTGACGGTATAGGCGATGTCGACCTTGCGCGGGAAGGCGGCGTCGAGGATCGGCCTGTCGCTGCCGGCCGGCTTGGCGGTATCGGTCGGATTGGGCGTCGCTTCGGCGTTCGCGGCCACCGCGGTCGGCGTCGGCGCGACCGCTGCGGGCGAGGGGGTGGGCGTGGCCTGGACGGCTTGCGCGGCGGCTTCGGCGGCCGGCGTCGGCGCGGGTGTCGGCGTCGCCGCGACGACCTCGGCCGGCGTGGTCGCTTCGGGCTCGGGCGTCGGCCTGGGCGTGGGCTTTTCGGGCTCGATCGGCGGCTCGGCCGGATGGTGGCTCATGGCGCTCGGCGGCGGCTGGCCGTGCGGCGGCCGGGCCGGCCGGCGGCCGAGCCGGACCAGCAGCCGGTCGGCCGGCGCCACGCCTTCGAGCCCGGCCGGCTCGGTGGTTTCGACCGACTGCGCCTTGAGCTTGCGCTGGGTGGCTTTGATCAGCGGGGCGGGGTCGAGCGAATCGCTCTGCAGCCAGAGCCATAGCGGCTCGCCGAAGGCGGTGAACAGGTGCAGCAGCAGCGACGCGGCCAACGCGACGGGGAACAGGGGGATTCGCCGTGGCCGCGCCATGCCGCTCAACCGATCTGTCGCACGCGCAGGCCGTCGACGGCCAGCCGGCCCTCGACGAAGGCGCGCACGGCGGCCGGGTAGAGGCGGTGCTCTTCCTTCAGCACGCGCGCGGCCAGGCTGTGCTCGTCGTCCTCGTCGAGCACCGGCACCGCGGCCTGGGCCACGATCGGGCCGTGGTCGAGCTCGGCGGTGACGAAGTGCACGGTGCAGCCGGCCAGCTTGCAGCCCGACTCGATCGCGCGGCGGTGGGTGTGCAGGCCGGGGAAGGCCGGCAGCAGCGAGGGATGGATGTTGAACATGCGGCCGGCGTAGCGCGCGGTGAAGTCGGCGCCGAGGATGCGCATGAAGCCGGCCAGCACGACGAGGTCGGGCGAGAAGGCGTCGATGGACTCGGCCAGCGCGGCGTCGAATGCCTCGCGGCTCGGGTAGGCGCGGTGGTCGAGCCCGACGGTGGCGATGCCGCGCTCGGCGGCCCAGGCCAGGCCGGCCGCGTCGGGCCGGTTGGCGATCACGGCGGCGATGCGGGCGCCGGGGATCTGGGCCTCGACGATGGCCTGCATGTTCGAGCCGCGGCCGGAAATCAGGATGACGACTTGCTTCAACGGATGCTCCTGGGACCTAGGAACCCAAAAGGACACAAGGGACTTCCGGATTCGAGTCCCTTGTGTCCTTGAGGGTTCAGATTGATTCGCCGGCACCGGTGCCGGGGATTCGGTTGATTCAACGACGGTAGGACTCCCGCTGTCGATTGAACCGCGCCTACCTCAAATCGATGCATTCGAGCGAAGCGAGGCTCCCTCGCGACGGCGAGGGCGGGGGGGGCGGAATCAATCAGGGAACGCCGGGGTTTGGATGCTCTCGGACCACAAACCCCCGGCTTTGCCATGGGCGTGCGCTGCAGCGTGGCGCCAAGCGATCGTCGCCACACCGCATACCGGCGCGCGATCAGGCGACCTGGGTCTGGTGCTCGTCGCCGCTGCGCGCACGCACCGTGCCGATGCGGTAGACGGTCTCGCCGGTCTCGGTCAGCACGCGGGTCGCTTCGTCGGCATGCTCGGCGGCGACGATCACCACCATGCCGATGCCGCAGTTGAAGGTGCGGTACATCTCCTGCGTCTCGACGTTGCCCTGCGACTGCAGCCACTGGAACAGCTTGGGCAGTTGCCAGGACTTGGCGTCGATCTGGGCCACCACGTCGTCCGGCAGCACGCGCGGCACGTTCTCGGTGATGCCGCCGCCGGTGATGTGGGCCATGCCCTTCACCGTCACGGTTTCCATCAGTTTGAGCATCGGCTTCACGTAGAGCCGGGTCGGCGCCATCACCACGTCGGCCAGCGAGCGGCCGTGGTCGAACGGCGCGTTGTAGTCGGCTTCGGTCAGGTGGAGGATCTTGCGGATCAGCGAGTAGCCGTTGGAGTGGGCGCCGTTGGAGGCCAGGCCGAGCACCACGTCGCCGGCCACGATGCTGTCGCCGGTGATGATCTTGGACTTCTCGACCACGCCGACCGCGAAGCCGGCCAGGTCGTATTCGCCGACCGGGTACATGCCCGGCATCTCGGCGGTCTCGCCGCCGATCAGCGCGCAGCCCGATTGCTCGCAGCCGGAGGCGATGCCCTTGATGACCTCGGTGGCGGCGGTCACGTCGAGCTTGCCGCAGGCGAAGTAGTCGAGGAAGAACAGCGGCTCGGCGCCCTGCACCAGGATGTCGTTGACGCTCATGGCCACCAGGTCGATGCCGACCGTGTCGTGGCGGTTCAGCTCGAAGGCGAGCTTGAGCTTGGTGCCGACGCCGTCGGTGCCCGAGACCAGCACCGGTTCCTTGAACTTCTTGCTGATCTCGACCAGGCCGCCGAAGCCGCCGATGCCGCTCAGCACTTCGGGACGCATGGTGCGCTTGGCGAAAGGCTTGATGTTCTCGACCAACTGGTCGCCCGCGTCGATGTCGACGCCGGCGTCACGGTAGGAAAGGCTCTGGGCTTGGCTCATGGGGGGCTCGCGAACGAAAACCGGCGCGGGAGCGCCGGCGGTACGGTTACAATGCGGCGCTCCGTCGACGATCCGCAGGATCGCAGGCGATCTCGTCTAAGCACCGGAAATCGCGCGCATTTTACCCGAAATGAAACGTCGCCGCCCGCTCAAACCCGTCTGGTCCCGCTACTGGCCGATCGCGCTGGGCTTGTCCGCCCTGGTCGTGCTCTACCTGCTCGCTCCGGTGCTGGCGCCCTTCGTCACCGCCGCGGTGCTGGCCTACATCCTCGAGCCGCTGGTGGTCCGCCTGGTCGCGCTACGCTGGCCGCGCGCGCTGGCGGTCAGCGCGGTGCTGGCCGGCGTGGCGCTGATGCTGATCGCGCTGGTGCTGGTGGTGGTGCCGCTGTTCATCCGCCAGCTCGCCGCGGTGCTCGACTACGGTCCCGAACTGCTGACCTGGCTGCGCGACACGGCGCGGCCCTGGCTGATGATGCACACCGGTTTCGACCCCGATTTCGACGTCGAGCAGGTCAAGACCTGGCTGACCGACCACGGCAGCGAGGCCGGCCAGGCGCTCGGCGCGATGCTGCCCTCGCTGAAGACCGGCGGCCTGGCGCTGCTCGGCTTCGTCGCCAACCTGGTGCTGGTGCCGGTGGTGCTGTTCTATTTCCTGCGCGACTGGGATGCCTTGCTGGCCAGCCTGGACGAATTGCCGCCGCGGCGCTGGCATGCGCTGCTGCACGACGTGATCGACGAGGTCGACGACGTGCTGGGCCAGTTCCTGCGCGGCCAGTTGTCGGTGATCCTGATCATGTCGCTGTTTTACAGCGTCGCCCTGTGGCTGTGCGGGCTCAAGTCCTCGCTGGCGATCGGCGTGGTGGCGGGCCTCCTGGTGTTCGTGCCCTATCTCGGCGTGATCGTCGGCGTCGCGCTGGCCACGCTGGCCGCGCTGCTGCAGTTCCAGTCGCTGGCCGGCCTGCTGCCGGTCTGGGCGGTGTTCCTGCTGGGCCAGCTGATCGAGGGTTTCGTGGTCACGCCCAAGCTGGTCGGCGAGCGCATCGGCCTGCACCCGGTGGCGGTGATCTTCGCCCTGATGGCCTTCGGCCAGCTGTTCGGCTTCGTCGGCGTGCTGCTGGCGCTGCCGCTGGCGGCGATGCTGCTGGTCGGCCTGCGCCGGCTGCGGCGGCATTATCTCGACAGCCACCTGTACCGGCGGTAAGTCGATGAAGCAGCTCCCGCTCGACCTGCAACTGCCCGAGCCGTTCGGTTTCGACGATTTCCTGATCGGCCCCAATCTCGAGGCCTTCCTGGCGCTCAAGGCGCTGGCCGACGGCGTGCCGGGCGAGGGCTGCGTCTACCTGTGGGGCGCGCACGGCACCGGCAAGAGCCACCTGCTGCGCGCCACCGTGCTGCGCGCGCTGGCCGGCGGCCTGTATGCGCGCTACTGGGACGCGGCCGAGACGCCGCTCGACGAGCTGGCGCACGGTTACGAGCTCTTGGCGGTCGACCATGTCGACGGGCTCGACGATGCCGGCCAGGTGGCGCTGTTCGGCCTGATCAACGCCCAGCGCGAAGCCGGCCGGGTGATCGTGACCGCCGGCAGCCGCCCGCCGGCGCAGCTGGCGCTGCGCGAGGACCTGACGACGCGGCTCGGCTGGGGCCTGGTGTTCGAGATCGGCGAGCCGGCCGACGAGGACAAGGCGACGCTGCTGCGCCATCGCGCGCGGGCGCGCGGCTGCGAGGTCGACGAGGCGGTCTGCCGCTGGCTGGTGACGCACCAGAGCCGCGACCTGGGCGACCTGACCCGGCTGCTCGACCGGCTCGACCGCGCGGCGCTGGCGGCCGGCCGGCCGCTGACGCTGCCGCTGGTGCGGGAGACCCTGCGGAGCGGGCCGGGCGAGTGAGCGGCGGGGCCGTGATGGACGCGATCCGAAACCGGATGGGCCGGGCGGACGCGTCCGTAGGTCGGAATGCATTTCCGACGGCGCCCTTGGCCGATCTCGCTGTCGGAAATGAATTCCGACCTACGAAACCCGGCGCCGCCTGTCCGCCCTCGCGATGATCCGGGCACTGCGCCAAGCGAATGGCCGTCCGGGGGACGGCCATTGGTTCGTCTGCGGCACCGATCGCGGCGGATCAGCCCAGTTCGCCCTGGAACGACACCCGCTCGAAATCCAATCCGCGCTCGATCACCTGCTCGAGCTTGATCCGCTTGATATGGCCGTCGAGATGGACCTCGATGATTCGCCCCGGCTTGAACCAGGTGGTCGGCAGCAGCAGGCTCGGCAACGCCTGCAGGGCCGGCATGGCCGGCAGCAGCAGCGCCTGGGTGAAGCGGTTCGAGTAGTTGTTGAGGCCGGTCGCCCGGACCGACACCGCGCGCGGCACGCCGGGCAGGATGCGGATGCCGATGGTGAGGCCGCCCTGGCCATTCTCCAGCAGCCAGCGCACCGCGCCGACCATGCACGACTGGTCGGGATGCGGCCGCACCGCCACCATCATCGCGTGGCTCAACCGGCCGCCGGGTTCGTCGCGGTGCAGGCGGAAGCCCAGCGCGCTCTCGTTGTCGATGCGCCAGGATTCGAGCTCGGGCGCCGCGTCGCCGTCCTTCTGCTGCTTGTTGGCCGCCGCCAGGTGGTGGGCCTGGCCGCCGAACAGCTGGTAGTCGGCGATCGCGCGGCCGCGCACCTCGGTCGGCTCGGACGGCTGCGAGAACGGCTCGCCGCCGATGGCGTAATGCGCGCCCAAGAGGCCCAGGCCGACGCTGGCCGGCGGCGCGTCCTGGCGCGGCTTGTGGCGCGGCATGCCGCGTTCGAGCGGCAGGTCGCACCATTCCTGGTAGAGACCGACCAGGTTGTGCTCGGCCACGCTGGCGGCGTATTCCTCGCCGAGGCCGAGCTGGGCCGGCGATTCGCCGGCGCGCAGGTACTTGATCCGCTTCTTGATGCTCTTGGCGACCGTGTCGATGTCGAGATAGCGCCATTCGGGACCGACCGGCACCGGGTCGTAGCGCTTGAGCTCGCCGGGATGGCTGAGCTCGATCGCCAGCACGCCGCGTTCGGCCGAGGCCGGCGGCTCGGCGCTCAGCACCGCCTGGTTGGACCAGCGGTCGAGCAGCTTGTCGGCCCACAGGATGTGCCGCACCGGCATGCCGCTGGGGTTGGCGGCCGACAGCAGCAGCGCCTGGACGAAGGCCGCGGTGCACGAAGACAGCTCGGTCTGGCGGTTGAGGCTGTCCTTGACGATCTTGGTGGCGGTCTCGCTCTCCTGCGCCACGCGGTAGAGCGAGTACAGCTCTTCCCAGCGCGCGGTCGGCACCAGGCGGAAGGCCAGGTGGTGTTCGCGGATCGCCAGCGCGGTGTAGCGCAGCGCGCGCTGGCCGATCAGCGCCTTGTGCTCGGACACGGTGACGTCGTTCTTCAGTGCGGCATGCCAGCAATGGCGATAGCCGGTGCTCATCGCCTGCCACAGCTGCACGTTGCCGATCCAGACCGTCTCCTCGGTCATCGACAGCGGGAAGGGCTTGCCGAAGTAGCGCTTGGCGTTCTCTTCCTGCAGCAGCGCGACCGGCTCGCGCAAGAGCTCCATCATCTTGAGCCGCTCGATCGGCAGCACCGCGCTGACGTTGAGCCGGGTCAGCGCGTCGAGCACCTCGCCGTGCGCCTGGCGCACGTTGATCATCGGCACCAGCTTGAGCCAGTCCTTGAAGCCGCGCGCGTCGGCGAATTCGAGCGGCTGCGAGCCGTCGATGGTGGGCAGGTCGAGCGGGGTGCTCATCGGCTCACTCCTTTGCGAACGATTCGAGCATCAAGAGCCGGGAGGCCAGCGCCGCCTTGAGCCGGGTCAGGTCGACCGGCCGGGTCGGCGCTTCGCGTGCCGCGGCGGCCCAGATCGGTGCGGGGAAATGCGGGTCGTCGCGCCAGCGCGGGATCACGTGCCAGTGCAGGTGCGGCACCACGTTGCCCAGGCTGGCGAGATTGATCTTGTCGGGCGCGAGCTCGCTGCGCAGGGTTTCTTCCACCGCATACACCGCGTTCATCAGCGCAGTGCGCTCCTCGGGCGGCAGCGCGGTCATCTCGGCGACGTGGCGGTTGAACACCACGCGGCAGAAGCCGGGGTAGCCCGCTTCGTCGACCAGGATCACCCGGTAGAGCGCGGATTGCCAGATCAGCTCGCCGCCAGGTTGTTCGCACAGCGGGCAGGGGGAAGAAGCCATGGATCACTCGCTTTAGTACGTTGGCATTGTGCGGGCAGGCGGCGGCGAACTCAAGCCTCGGCGCGGCTTCGCGGCCGCCTGGCGATGGACGTGGTGCTGGGCGCGACCAGTGGCCATTTCCAATGCCGTATCCATCTGAAATGGAGACGCCCCGGTTGTGCCGGGGCGTTTCGGGTGCGGCCCGGGGATGATCCGGCGCAACCACCCCGGCGGCAGGGGAGGGAGACCGCCGGGGTCTGAATCGGTTGGCAGCAATATAGCCGAGTGCGGTCGGTTTGCCACGGATTCCTGGCGGCTTTCCGCACTTTCGCGGCGTGCTGTCGGAATGAATTCCGACCTACGGGTCGGTGATGGCGACGTTTGATCGTGTTCCAGTGCCATTTCGACTCACTGACGAGCGCCAGCGAGGCCTCCCCGCGACGGCGGGGCGGGAGGGCAGGGTTGAAACAGGGTAGGGCCCACCGCTTCAGCCCGCACAAAAGACAAGCGCCCGGGTCCCCGGGCGCCTGCACTGCACTCATCCACACACGGCTGCGAATTCGACGCAGGCCCTACAGCAGCACCCGTTCGATCCCGCCGTTGCGCGCGGTCTCGACGTACTGCGGCATCCAGTCCGCGCCGAGCACGTGGCGGGCGATCTCGACCACGATGTAATCGGCCTCGGTGCCGGCGTCCTCGTCGTAGCGGCTCAGGCCCTGCAGGCAGCTGGGGCAGGAGGTCAGCACCTTGACCTTGTCCTCGGTGCCGGCGCGGATCGCCTCGGCGCCCTGGCGCATCTCCTCTTCCTTGCGGAAGCGGACCTGGGTCGCCACGTCGGGCCGGCTGGCGGCGAAGGTGCCCGACTCGCCGCAGCAGCGCGCGTTGAGCTCGACGCCGCCGCCCATCAGGTCGTTGGCCAGCTTGATCGGGCTCATGGTCTTGATCGGCGTGTGGCAGGGGTCGTGGTACATGTAGCGCGTGCCCTGCACGCCGGCCAGCTTGACGCCCTTCTCCAGCAGGTACTCGTGGATGTCGAGCAGGCGGCAGCCGGGGAAGATCTGCTCGAACTGGTAGCGCGTGAGCTGATCCATGCAGGTGCCGCAGCTGACGATCACGGTCTTGATGTCGAGGTAGTTCAGCGTGTTGGCGACGCGGTGGAACAGCACCCGGTTCTCGGTGGTGATCGCCTCGCCCTTGTCGGCGAAGCCGGCCGAGGTCTGCGGATAGCCGCAGCACAGGTAGCCCGGCGGCAGCACGGTGGTGGCGCCGACGTGCCACAGCATGGCCTGGGTGGCCAGGCCGACCTGGGAGAACAGCCGCTCCGAGCCGCAGCCGGGGAAGTAGAACACCGCCTCGCTGTCCTCGGCCGCCACCTTGGGGTTGCGGATCACCGGCACGATGGCGGCGTCCTCGACGTCGAGCAGCGCGCGGGCGGTCTTCTTGGGCAGGTTGCCCGGCATCTTCTTGTTGATGAAGTGGATGACCTGGGTCTTCACCTCGGGCTTGCCGACGGTGGCTGGCGGGGCCGCGGTCTGCGCGCGCGCCGCCGCCTTGAGCACCCGGTTGCCCAGCCGCTGCAGCTTGTAGCCCACGCCCATCATGCCGGCGCGCAGCGTCTTGATGGTGGCCGGATCCTTGGCGGTGAGGAAGGCCATGGCGGCCGCGGTGCCGGGGTTGAACTTCTTGTGGCCGGTCTTGCGCAGGAAGTTGCGCATCGCCACCGTCACATCGCCGAAGTCGATCTTCACCGGGCAGGGGTTCACGCACTTGTGGCAGACCGTGCAGTGGTCGGCCACGTCGCCCAGTTCCTCGAAGTGCTTGAAGCTGACGCCGCGGCGGGTCTGTTCCTCGTACAGGAAGGCCTCGGTCAGGAGGCCCACGCCGAGGATCTTGTTGCGCGGCGAGTAGAGCAGGTTGGCGCGCGGCACGTGGGTGGCGCAGACCGGCTTGCATTTGCCGCAGCGCAGGCAGTCCTTGACCATGTCCGAGATCTGGCCGAGGTCGCTCTGCTCGAGGATCAGCGATTCGGCGCCCAGGAGGCCGAACGAGGGCGTGTAGGCATTGCGCAGGTCGGCGCCGGCCAGCAGCTTGCCCTTGTTGAAGCGGCCCTGCGGGTCGATGCGCTGCTTGTAGGCGCGGAACGGGCCGATCTCGTCCTCGCTGAGGAATTCGAGCTTGGTGATGCCGATGCCGTGCTCGCCCGAGATCACGCCGTCGAGGCTGCGCGCCAGCACCATGATGCGGGCGACCGCCTTGTGCGCGGTCTGCAGCATGGCGTAGTCGTCGGAATTGACCGGCAGGTTGGTGTGCACGTTGCCGTCGCCGGCGTGCATGTGCAACGCGACGAAGACGCGGCCGTGCAGGGTCTTCTTGTGGATCGCGCGCACCGCGTCGCGGATCGGCGCGTCGGCCTCGCCCGAGAACAGCGCGTTCAGTTCGACCAGCAGCTCGCGCTTCCACGAGATGCGCAGCGCGAAGTCGCGCAGCGCGTGGAACACGCTCTGCGGCGGGTCGATGTCGCTGGCCGGCTCGAGCGGCGCCTTGGGGTAGAGCGCGGTGTACTGCTCGAAGGCGTCGTCGAGGTGGTCGAGCACCCACTGCCAGCGTTCCTGCACCCGTGCAGGAGGGCCAGCGCGGCCTCGCGGCGGTCGCCGATCAGCTCGTCGTGGCTGATCGCGGCGTCGCCGGCGTCGACCACCAGGCGGCCTTCGCTGAAGAAGGCGTCGAGCCGGTCGAGCAGCTGCAGCTTGTTCTGGATGCTCAGCTCGATGTTGATGCGCTCGATGCCGTCCGAGTAGTCGCCCAGCCGCGGCAGCGGGATCACCACGTCCTCGTTGATCTTGAAGGCGTTGGTGTGGCGCGCGATGGCGGCGGTCTTGCTGCGGTCGAGCCAGAATTTCTTGCGCGCCTCGGCGGTCACCGCGATGAAGCCCTCGCCGTGCCGCGCGTTGGCGAAGCGCACCACCTGGCTGGCGGCCTCGCCGACCGCCTGCTCGTCGTCCGACACGATGTCGGCCAGCAGCACCATCTTGGGCCGGCCGCGGGACTTGGCCTTGGTGGCATAGCCGACCGCGCGCACATAGCGCCAGTCGAGGTGCTCGAGGCCGGCCAGGATGGCCTTGGGATGTCTGTCGAGGTAGTCCTTGATCTCGACGATGGCCGGCGTGGCCTGTGCCACGGTGCCGAAGAACTCGAGGCAGACGGTGCGGATGTGCGCCGGCATGCGGTGCAGGATGAAGCGCGCCGAGGTGATGATGCCGTCGGTGCCTTCCTTCTGCACGCCGGGCAGGCCGGCCAGGAACTTGTCGGTGACGTCCTTGCCCAGGCCGACCTTGCGGAACTGCCGGCCGGGGATCTCGAGCGTCTCCTCGCGGATCAGCGTCTTGCCGTCGGGCTGGTAGCGCCGCAGCCGGAAGGTGGCCAGCTCGGCGTCGTGGATCTTGCCGCGGTTGTGGTCGAGGCGTTCGACCAGCAGCCAGTTGCCGTCGGGGTCGACCATCTTCCACGAGGCCAGGTTGTCGAGCGCGGTGCCCCACAGCACGGCCTTCTTGCCGCCGGCGTTCATCGCCACGTTGCCGCCGATGCAGCTCGCCTCGGCCGAGGTCGGGTCGACCGCGAACACCAGGCCCTCGGCCTCGGCCGCTTCCATCACCCGCTTGGTCACCACGCCGGCGCCGCAGTTGATGGTGGCGACCTTGCCCTCGACGCCGGGCAGCTCGATGTATTCGACGCCGTGGTGGCGGTCGAGCTTCTCGGTGTTGATCACCGCCGAGTAGGGCGTCAGCGGCACGGCGCCGCCGGTGTAGCCGGTGCCGCCGCCGCGCGGGATGATGGTGAGGCCGAGTTCGATGCAGGCCTTCACCAGGCCGGCCATCTCGTCCTCGTGGTCGGGGTTGAGCACCACGAACGGGTATTCGACGCGCCAGTCGGTGGCGTCGGTCACGTGCGAAACGCGCGCCAGGCCGTCGAAGCAGATGTTGTCGCGGCGGGTCAGGCCGGCCATGCGCTTCATCACCTTCTTGCGCAGCGCGGCGGTCTCGGGGAAGAACGCTT